>JBBQQL010000060.1:0-22367 GCA_038215995.1 Lysobacterales bacterium | reverse complement strand
CATAGAGAGCCTGAAGCCCTGGTTCGGGCGTGCTTTCGGTGATGGACACGCGATGAGGCAGTGGTTTGGTGAGTTGATCCTGTACTCCCAGGCGGTCACCTTGAGCGGCAGCTACAGCCCGTTTGGCCAGCTCGCCGTGGCCATACTCAGGATGGTTGCCGAGATTCGGGGTATCACCCTTGCGCATGACAGCATCGATGAGTTCAAGGATCAGCTGGCCAGCCTGCCTGCGCACGAAGACGCGGCGCCCGCGCTGGACATGCTCCGCGAAGCAGGCTTCCGTCTGGTGACCCTGACCAACTCGGCGCCGGAAGCGGGCCATGCGGTTCTCGCCAAGGCCGGTCTCGCCGGCTATTTCGAGCGGCAGTTCTCAGTGGATTCCGTGCATCGTTTCAAGCCCGCCATCGAGACCTATCGCCACGTTTCGTCGGCCTTGGGTGTGGAAGCAGGCTCACTGCGAATGGTCGCCGCCCATACCTGGGATACGCTCGGGGCCATCGCAGCCGGTTGGAAGGCTGCCCTGGTGACCCGCCCGGGGAACGCTGCCTTGCCCCTTGGTCCGCAGCAGGACATCACCGAGAAGAACCTGCGCGCCATCGCCATGCGAATCATCAGTGCGGATGGCTAGTCGCCGAGCCACAATGAATGCCCTGCCTCTGGGCGTCTGTATCCAGGCCACTGCTGGCGCGGTGACCGAGCTCACCCGCAACGAAATGACCTCGATGGGTTGATCCATCGACTGGATGGTCCGCCGTCGAAACCAGGAGTTTCCCCATGAAAGCTGTCGCACTCATCCACTATCTTCCGGTCGACAACGTCAACGCGTTTCTCGACGTGGATATGCCCCAACCCGTGGCCTCGGGTCGTGACCTGCTGGTCGCGGTCAAGGCCGTGTCGGTCAATCCGGTCGACACCAAGGTGCGCAGGCCGAAAGAGCAGGTGGAAAGCACCCCACGCGTGCTGGGCTGGGATGCCAGCGGCGTGGTTGAGGCGATCGGCCCGGAGGTCACCCTGTTCAAGGTCGGCGACGAGGTCTATTACGCCGGTGATATCACCCGCTCCGGTTCCGACGCGCAATTCCAGCTGGTGGACGAGCGCATCGTCGGCTTCAAGCCGAAGAGCCTGGGGTTTGCCGAAGCGGCGGCATTGCCGCTGACCGCGATCACCGCCTACGAGGCGTTCTTCGATCGCCTCGGCATTGATCGCGATGGCGCCAGCAAGGGTGAGTCGGTGCTGATCATCGGCGCCGGTGGCGGCGTCGGCTCGATCGGCATCCAGTTGGCCAAGGCGGCCGGACTGGTGGTGATTGCCACCGCCTCGCGGCCGGAGACGGAAAGCTGGGTGAGGGAGCTGGGCGCCGATCATGTGGTCAACCATCGCGGCAACTTGGTAGCGCAGGTGCGCGCGCTTGGTTTCCAGCATGTCGATCACGTCGCGATCTTCAACGACATGCGACATTGGGATAGCGCGGTCGAGCTGATCCGCCCGCAGGGCGGCATCGTCGCGATCGATGACACCGACCTGCCGATGCCCATGGCCGGCATGAAGATGAAGGCGGCCAGTCTGCACTGGGAGTTCATGTTTGCCCGCGCCATGCACCAGACGCCGGACATGATCGAGCAGCACAAGCTGCTGAACTGGGTGGCGCAGCAGATCGACGCCGGCCGTTTCCGTACCACCATCAACAAGGTCATTGCACCGATCAATGCCGCCAACCTGCGCGAGGCGCACCGGCTGATCGAAACCGGTACAGCCAAGGGCAAGATCGTGCTGGAAAGCTGGGGCAGCTGACGGAAGATACATGGCGCAGGAGCCATGCCCGAAGCGGCGGCGCCATCACCATGGCGCTTCGGGTGTCGTCATCATCCCGTTATGTTTGCCTAAGTACATGATATTTGGTTAGAATTAGCGACTTGTTCCGCGTGTGAAAGCACGTCATGAGGAAGTTGCGGATGAAGCAAGTGGTTGTGTTGTTACTGGCCCTGACCGCGTTGAGCAGCAGTTGGGCAGGTGCCACCACCCTTGCGCCGCACTGCACCCCCCCATCGAGAAATCATCCACACCGACGACCAGGCGATCAGTCTGGCGCGGCGCGCCGGTGTCGATCAGGCCCACTTCGTCGCGTGGATGAACAAGGCCCCGGCGGCCACCCGCAACGCGATGCGCAGCATGCGGCCAGGGGACATCTTCGAGCTGTGTCTGCGCACCGGCCAGCCCCATCCCGCCGTGGCCAGCATTCACATCCGGCGCGATGAGGCGGGCAGAAGGCTGGCGCGCCGCCAGGCACTGACGATGCAGAAGCGGCCTTCGTTCGCTGGCGTCACCGGCAGTGTGGCGACCAGCGCGACGGCGCTGGCCTCAAGCGCGAGCACCATCGTGGCCGTACCCGCGGCGGGCCTGCGGCTCACCGAGCTGCCTCCGGGTCGTTCGCTCAGCCGTGTGCTGGAACGTCGGCTTGGCCGTCATACGCTGGTCATGGCCGTGCTCGATTTCGCCCGCCATCAATGGCATCTCCCTGCGACGCTGCCCAAGGGAAGTCACTGCACGGTGGCGCTGTTGGACAAAAGCAACGGCCACGATCGGCAGTCGCGGCTGGCCTATGTCGAACTGGAATATCACGGCCAACGTCGGCGTGTGTATCCGTATGTCGATCCCGCCGGCGATGACTTTCTCGTCGGCTCCCATGGGCGCAGTTTTCGCGTGTTGACGCCCTTGCTTCCGGTGTCGCGGGCGCGCATTTCCTCGGGCTGGGGCTGGCGCATCCAGCCGGTGCTGGGCGGCAATGAATTCCATCACGGCATCGACTATGCGGCGCGGCCGGGGACGCCGATCCGGGCGACCATGGCCGGCGTGGTCGACATTTCCAACTGGCATGGCAACTACGGTCGCATGGTCGAGATTCGGCACGCGCATGGTTTCGCCACCCGCTACGGTCACCTGCGCGCATTTGCCAGCAAGGCCCGGGTGGGCCGCCATGTTCATCGCGGACAGATCATCGGCTACGTCGGGACCAGCGGCCTGTCGACCGGACCGCATCTGTATTACGAGGTGTGGCAGCACGGCCGGCGGATCAATCCGCTGAAACACCGGCATCTGATCGTGGCCGAGCGTCTGAGTGCGTCGCAACGACGGCAGTTCAAAGCCTTCCTGGCCAGGATGGCATCGCGCGAAACCCTGGCGCGGTCCGCTCCCGCCCCGTTGGGCGGTGCCTCCTGATCGCTCAAGCTTTGCCGCAGGCGTGAACGTCGCCGAGTCGCCGCAGACACCTCGCCGTGCGAATGCCCGGCTTCCCGCGCGGACTGTTCATCAGATGCTTTGCGAGCCTTGGCATCGGGTGGCTGTGGCGTGGCAGCCCGCCAGCGAAAGACGTATCGTCACCACTCCTATTTGATCGCAGGCACCCTCATGGCAACCCCGAAGCCCTTTCCCCAAGCCGGCTTCCTGAGCTACCTGGAGCAGCTTGGCGGCAGTGCACCCCGCACCGCGACGACAGGGTTGCCCACCGAGCTGACCAGCCTGCTGTGTGATGACGCCGGGCACCCAGGCCAAGTCGCTCAACCATTGCTGCAGTTGCTGCAAACGCGTCAGGCCATGTTGCAGACGGCGTTCGAGACGGAGCAGGTGGCGGACGATCTGCGCCGTTACCAGAAGTTCGCCAAGCCAGGGCAGCCGTCGCCGCATATCGTGCAGTTGCGTCAACAGCAGGGTGCGGTGCGGCAGGCCTCCAGTCGCACGCGGCAGCTGTTTATCGCGGCAGCGGCAAGCTTCGTGCGTGACGCCGGCATCGCGGTTCCGCCGCGGGTGGCGCTCGAGGTATTCGTCACCCGCTGGATCGATATCCACATACCGGCGGACTTTGTTGTGCCCACTTGAGTGTCGGCACCGGCGGCTTGGTCACGGAGCCATGGGATGGTTCGAACCGGGTGCCACGGCTGCGAAGCGCGCAGCCGTGGCACGAATATGCTATGCCTATGCTTCGCTGGCGGGCCTCGGGGCCGTCGGTGAGGGTGAGAATCGGGTCTGGGCGTGCGCGTGGATGAGTCAACGCCAGGCTCCAGGGGGCAGGGCCGTAGTGACCTTGGCGAAGGTCGTGCATCTGGCCATCTGATTCGAGCTCATGCGGGGGATATCGCGGGTGCCTGCATGCAGCGGCCCGGGGAGTTCTTCGCTCCACCCCGATGCGTCCTCGGAGTGGGGCATGATCCAGAGCAGGCAGCTTGCGCGGTACCCGGTTGGCTGGACCAGCCCGAGTCGGCTCGGGCTGTGGCTGGTGCCCCTGCTCGGCGCGATCGACACCGTGGTGGCGCTGGTCTACGCCCGCTTCTTGCCGATGCTTGCGATGGTCGAGCTGTCGCTGTCGCTGCTGGCGTTGTCGGCATGGCTGGTCAGCGGGCAGCAGCGGCGGATCGCGCTGGCGCTGGCCTGGCTAGGTGGTGCGCTGGCACTCGCTTCGCTGTCATTGACGCAATGGTCGGTATTGCCCTTGCTGGCCAGCGCCGTGGTGCTGCTGGCCGTCGCGGCCACGGGTTTCTGCCTGGCTTGCTCAAGCTGGATCAGGGCGCTGCTGCGCGGTCTGGCCACGACGGCGTTGCTGATCGGGCTGGATGCGCTGCTGCGGGCCATACCCGAACTGAGCGTGTCGCCGACCGTGGCAACGGTAGCTGCCGCCGCGGCGCTGTGCTGGACCGGCTGGACCTTTGCCACGCTCGAGCGCAAGCGCGCATGGTCGATCAGCATGATGGCCTCGGCGGCGCTGTCCGGATTCGGCTGGCTGGGCTTGCTCGGCTGGCTGCTTCGTCTGGCGCCGACCTCACCGGCACTCGTCAGTCAGGTGGTGGTGCCGTTTCACGCCGCGCTGGCCTTCATCCTGATGGGACACGCGCTGTGGCTGTTGGCCATCGGGCAGCCACGCCACGCCTGGTATCTGGGCTTGTCCTGCATGCCGCTGGCACTGCCGCCCCTGCTGTCGGCGTACCTTGGCATGCCGCAACACGGGCTCTGGCAGCCGCTGCTGCTGGAGGATGGAAGCCTGTTGCGCTGGCAGCTTTCCGTGCCGACCTCAATCCTTCTGCTGGTCGCCTTGCTGGGCCTCACTGCGGCGATGCTGGGGCGGCGTTATCCCGGCTGGTGGAGCGCGTTGCTTGCCAGCGGCCTGCTGGTCGCCTGCGCGGGCGTCCTGCTGTTGCTGGGTCATCTCGCGGGTGTGTCAGCGGGCCTGGTGGCGGGCAGTGGCAACCCAGTCAGCATGCCGGTGACGATGGGGCTGTTCGTCCTCGGTACCGGCCTGGCCGGCGGCAATCCGCGCTCGCCGTGGGAACACCGCTACCGGACGCTCGCCTTTCCCGCAGCGATGGGGCTGCTGACCGTCCTGTTGTCGCTGATGCTGTGGCGGGCACTGGATGTCCAGCAGCAACGGCTGGAGGCCGCCGTCACACAGAGTCGCCAGCAGGGCGTCATGCTGGCTCTGCGCGATGGGACCGTCAGCGAAGTGCAGGCTGTGCGGTGGGTGGCGACCCGTCTGGCGGCAACGCCCGAAGATCAGCGCCAGGCGCTGTTCGAGGTGGATGCCAAGCAATACCTGGCGGATATCGAGAGCCTTGATGGGTTGGCCTATGTCGACACCCATCGGCACGTGCTGGCCTCGCGCTTCCAGCATTCGCCACCGATCAAGGCAGGTGCGCCGGCGGACGCGGATGCAGCGCGCAAGCTCGTCTACGACCAGGTCGATGCCAGCGCCAAGCCACAATTGAGTGCGCCGCTGAGGCTCGTCACCGGGTCGCGGGGGCAGTTGATCGTGGTGCCGGTCGACGATGCCGGCGGCCGCCGGGGTTATGTCGTCGGCGCGATCCGGTTCGATAGCCTGTTCACCCACTTTCTGGCCCCGCTGCCTGGTGACGAGACCCTGCGCGTCAAGCAAGGCGGGCAGTTGATCCATGCGCGGGGCAGGATCGCGCCGGGCGCGGTGCCGGTCGTCGAAAGCATTCCGTTCTACGGCCAGCAATGGCAGGTCGAGATGTACCACGGCCCCTCCCAGCGGCACTCGCGCACCGCGCAGTTGGTGTTGCTGCTCGGGCTGGTGCTTGGCGGGTTGCTGACCGTGGCCCTGCGCTTGTGGGCGCTGGCGCAGGAGCGTGCGCGTCTGGCCGAAGCAACCAGCGACCAATTGCGTGCCCAGGTCAGCGCCCGCGAGGCGATACAGGCAGCGCTGGCGGACTCGGAGCGGAACATGGTGACGGTGATGGAAAGCATCACCGACGGCGTGTTCATGGTCGACCGCGAGTGGCGCTACACGTACGTGAATCCGCAGGCGGCGCAGATGCTGGCAGCGGATCCGGTCAGCCTGATCGGCAGCAACAGTCTGGCCACCTTGCCGGCCAGCGCCGACGGTGCGGGCGCCCCCCGTCCCATCAGCGAACTCTGGTCGCAGGCCTGCCGCGACAACCTGCCCGCCGTCATGGAGCTGACCCTGAGCCATGCGCGGCGCTGGTATGAAATGCGCGTGTATCCGCACGCGCAGGGTCTTACCGTCTACCTGCACGATATCTCGGCCCGCAGACGGTATGAGCAAGAGCTGCACAAGCGCGAGGCCGAGCATCGCTATGCACAGGCCCTGGCGCACCTGGGCAGTTGGGAGCTGCATCTGCGCAGTGGCGAGCTGCACTGGTCGCTGGAAACCTGCGCGATATTCGGTGTGGAGCAAAGCCCGGCCGGGGACGGCATCGAGATACTGCGCGAGCGGGTGCATTCCGAGGACTGGCCGCGCCTGGCGGAAGCCCGCCAGAGACTGTATCGGGAGGCCAGCGGCATCGACGTGATCTACCGGATTGTCCGCCCGGATGGCGAGGTGCGCATCCTGCGCGAACTGGGCGCGCTGTTGCAGGGCGACGACGATCCGATCGTAGCCGGCTGCGTGCAGGACATCACCGAACAGAAGCAGGCCGAGGATGCCTTGCGCGAAACCAGTGCGGAGCTTGGGCGCGCGCTCGAAGCAACCCGGCTGGTGATGGATCGCGCGCCCGACCTGATCGTCGTGATCGATCGTGACATGCGTTTCCTGCGGGTCAGTGCGGCATCGCGGCGGCTATGGGGTTATGCGCCTGACGAACTGGCCGGTGAAGCGATCATGGGCGTGGTGCATCCCGACGATGTCGCCATGACCATGACTACGGTGGTCGAGGTGATGGGTGGCAAGCCAACCTCGAATTTTCGCCATCGCAACATCACCCGGGATGGCAGGGTTTTGCACATGCAATGGTCGGCCATCTGGTCGGAGCAGTCGCAATGCATCTATGCGGTCGGTCGCGACCATACCGACCTGTATCGCGCCGAGGACATGGACGCGCGCCAGCGGCAGATGCTCACGGCGATTGCTCAGCGGCGCCCGCTGCCGGAGCTGCTTGAATCCATGGTCGATGCCTACGAAGCGCATCATCCCGATGCGCTCTGCTCGGTGCTGCTGTTGCGCGACGGTTGCCTCTATCAAGGGTCTGCCCCAAGGTTGCCGGCGGCGTTCACCGAGGCGATTCACGGCGTGGCGATCGGACCGTCGGTGGGCTCATGCGGCACCGCGGCCTGGCGCAGGGAGCGCGTGATCGTGACGGATATCGCGAACGATCCCTTGTGGCAAGGCTACGCCGAGCTGGCGCTTCCGCATGGCCTGCGTGCGTGCTGGTCGACTCCGATCGTGGCGCGCGACGGCGAGGTGCTGGGCACGTTCGCGGTTTACTACAAGGTGGCGCGAGCGCCGCAGGAAAGCGAACTTGAAGGGCTCGATACACTGGCTGTACTGGCGGGCGTGGCGATCGAGCATGAGCAGGCCTTTCAGCGGCTCAGCGAGAGCGAGCAGCGCTTCCGCTCACTGTTCGAGCACCATCCTGATGGCGTGTTCGCGCTGGATATGGGCGGCCATCTGATCCGCGGCAATCCGACGGGTCTGGCACTCCTTGGCCTGCAGACGGCATTGAGCGTCGATGCACCGGCGCCACTGCTGGCGCAGCGATTTGCCGGTGTCGACCAGGCGCCGATCCAGGCCGCGCTTGAACGGGCTGCTGGCGGCGAGCCGGGTCGACTGGATGCAGCCGCGCTGGACGCCGAAGGCCGCAGCTTCCCGGTGCATCTGGTGAGCATTCCCATCCTGGTGCAGGGTCAGCCACAAGGCGTGTTCGTGGTGCTGCAGGACCAACGCGAACTGCGTCACGCGCAACAGGGCATGGCGACCCAGCTTGCACTCATTTCCGCCATCGCTGACTGCGTAGGCGAGGGTCTGCTTGCGGTCGGCAGCCAGGGCCAGCCCACCTTCATCAATCACACCGCTTCGCGCCTGCTCGAACTGGCGCCGGGCCACGTGCCCGGCGCTGCTGAGTTGCCGTCTGCCCTGGTCATGGCCCTGCGCGCCATTCTCGACGGCGCCGACAGCGGCTGCGATGACGACACCAGTCTCGTGCTGCGCGAGGGGCATGCAAGGGATGTGTCGTATCTGGCAACGCCCTTGCTGATCGGCGGGCAACTGGCGGGTGCGGTGATTGCGTTTCGTGATATCGCCGCGGACAAGGCTGCGCGTCGGGCGCTGCAACAACGCGACTATTTTTTCGAAATGTCGAGGGAGGTATTTTGCATAGCGGACCCGGCCAGCGGCCGCTTTGTCCAATTGAATCCGGCCTACGCCAGTCTGCTTGGCTATAGCGAAGAGGAGATGCTGGCCATCCCCTTCATGGACCTGCTGCATCCGCAGGACCGGCCACCCACCAGTGAAGCGATTGATCAGCAAATGGAATCGGTGCAACAGATTGCCGGCCTGATCACCCGCATGCGCTGCGCCGATGGCAGCTATCGCTGGCTGGAATGGAATTCGATCACGGGCCCGGACGGGCTGCTCTATGGCGCCGCCCGCGACACCACCCAGCGACGTCAGGCAGACGAGGCGCTGGCCCGCGCGATGGAGGACCTGCGCATCCGCAATCGCGAGCTGCAGGATTTTGCGTATGTTGCGTCGCACGACCTGCAGGAGCCTCTGCGCAAGATCCAGACTTTCTCCGACCGGTTGAGGACAAAGCTTGCCACGCAGGTCGATGAGTCCTCGCTCGACTACCTGGAAAGAATGGCCCGCGCCGCGCTGCGCATGCAGACCCTGATTGACGACCTGCTGACCTACTCCCGGGCGGGCACCAGCGCGGAGAACATGACGTCGGTGAACCTCTCTTCGGTGCTGGCGATGGTGCTGGAAGACCTCGAAATTCGCATACGCGAAGCCGATGCCGGTTTCGATATCGGCACCTTGCCGACGATCCATGCCAATGCCGCACAAATGCGTCAGTTGCTGCAGAACCTGCTGGCCAACGCCTTGAAGTTCCGTGCGACCGAGCGGCCGTGTCGAATCGCCATCCACGCGCGCGACGTCAGCCCCCGATCCGCCGCCGCCGGCACGCTGTGGGAGCTGCGGGTGGAGGACAACGGCATCGGTTTCGACCCGTCTTACGCCGAGCGCATTTTTTCACCGTTCCAACGCCTGCACCCGCGTAATGTTTATGCGGGCACCGGTATTGGTCTGGCCATTGTGCGGCGTATTGCCGAGCGCCACGGTGGCACGGTGCGTGCGGAGGGATACACTGGACAGGGTGCAACTTTTGTTGTCACTCTTTCTTCGCAGCCTCGCGCTGCAACCGTGCAGGAGCACGGCAGGGACATGTTCATCGACAGCTAGTTATTCCAGGAGTGGATTGATGATGCAGGTGCATGGTGCGATCCATATCCTCATGGCTGAGGACGATGCGGATGATCGCGTTCTGTTTGCGGACGCGTTCCGCGAAAGCGGTGTGGATGTGGAGCTTGAGTTTGTCGGTGATGGCGTCGAGTTGCTGCAGTATCTCCATGGCCTGCTGGCCGACCCCCGACGTGCGCTGCCCGAATTGCTGTTGCTCGATCTGAACATGCCGCGCATGGATGGGCGCGAAGCACTGCGTGCCATTCGCGAGCACCCCGGGCTCAAGCATCTGCCGGTGATCATGATGACCACCTCGCGCGCGGAGCTGGATATCATGGTCAGTTATCAGCTCGGTGCCAACTCCTACGTCACCAAACCGCGTCGCTACGACGAGCTGATCGCCGCGCTGCAATCGCTGGAGCACTACTGGATGCAGACCGTCCAGCTGCCCTCGCCTCGCCTGGAGGATGCCGTTTGAATATTGCACCCCTGCGCGTGCTGGTGGTGGACGACGACGAGGACGATTACGTTCTTATCCGCGACATGCTCGCCGAGATCGAAGGCGCCAGGTACAAGCTGGAGTGGTGTGCCAGCCCCGAGGATGGGCTGGATCAGTTGCGCCGCGGCGCACACGACGTCTATCTGGTGGACTATCTGCTGGGCGGACGCAGCGGACTGGACCTGATCGAGACCGTAAGCCGCGAAGGCCTCTCACGCGCCTTCATCATTCTCACCGGGCGCGGCAATCACGCCGTCGACGTGGCTGCGCTCGCCGCCGGGGCCAGCGACTACCTGGTCAAGGGATTGATCGACGCCGAGCGACTGGATCGCAGTATCCGCTACGCGGTGGATCACGTGCGTTTCATCGAGGCGCTGAGCGACAGCGAACGGCGGCATCGGTTGTTGTTCGATCAAAGCCCGGTGCCCCTGCTGGTATTTGATCCACTCAATCTGCTGATCCTGGTGGCCAACGAGGCTGCTCGCCTGCAATACGGCTGGAACGAGCTGGGGCTGGTCGGGCAGTCGCTGGCCACGCTGTTTGCGTCGGCTGATCAGGCCCGCTTCCTGTCGGCGCTGCGTGATGGCCTGCTTGATTTCGGCAAGTCCGGGTTGTGGGATCACCGCCGCGCCGATGGTCAGCCACTCAAGGTCGATGCCATCTTCCATCCCCTGCAATACCGCGGCAACGAGGCCATGCTGGTCTACATGCAGGACATCACCGCCAGGCACGAGGCCGAGGCGCGCCTGCACCTGCTCGAGCGCGCCGTGCAGTCCGCCGGCAATGGCATTGTGATTTCCGACGCGCTTGCCCCGGACATGCCGCTTATCTTCGTCAATCATGCCTTCGAGCGCATGACCGGTTATTCCGCGCAGGAAGTGCTGGGCAGCAATTGCCGTTTCCTCAATGGACAGGAGAACAATGAGGGCGAGCGTGCGCTGATTCGACAGGCACTGCATGACGGCCGGGAGTACAGCGCACTGCTGAGCAACGTGCGCAAGAGCGGCGAAAACTTCTGGAACCAGCTGTATATCTCTCCGGTGCGCGATGTGGCGGGCCAGGTATCCCATTACATCGGCGTGCTCAACGATGTCACTGCCCAGCGCGACACCGAGGCGGAACTCGCGCATGCGGCCCGACATGACAGCGGCACCGGCCTGGTGCGCTATCCCGTGATCGAGCTGTTGCTGCAGGAGCATGCCGAAAACCGGGCCAGCGAACCGTTCAGCCTGATTTTTGCCGACATCGATCGTTTCCACGCCACCAACGAAGCGATGGGCAAGCAGGTCGGCGACCAGGTGATCGTGCAACTGGCTCGCCGGCTGGTCGACGTGGTCGGCAACCGTGGCACCGTGGCGCGCTACACCGGCGACGAATTCGTGATTGCGCTGCCTCGCATCGGGATGGAAGAGGCGGCGGCGCTTGCCGAGCAGGTGCGCCAGGCGGTGTCACGCCCGATGCGGCTGCCTTCGTGCGAGGTCATGACCACCGTGAGCGTGGGCGTAGCCAGCTACCCGCAGCGGGTGGATGACATTGGCGAGCTGCTGCGTCGTGCAGAGGCTTCCATGTCACGCGCCAAGCAACTCGGGCGCGACATGGTTTATCTGTACTCCGAGCAGGACATGCGCCGCATCGAGGATCGCCGCATGCTGGGCATGCGCCTGCGCGGCGCCCTGCAGCAGGGCGAGTTGCGGCTCGAGTACCAGCCGCAAGTCCGCAGCTCGGATCAGGCCGTGGTCGGTTTCGAGGCCTTGTTGCGCTGGACCAGCCCTGAGCTGGGACAGATTTCGCCGGATCGCTTCATTCCCGTCGCCGAAGGCCTGGGCCTGATGCCTGAACTCGGTGCCTGGGTACTCGACCGCGCCTGCGCGCAATCACGGCAGTGGCTGGATGCCGGCCTGGGCGACTTCTTTGTCGCGGTCAACGTCTCGGCGCAGCAGATTCAGCGTGGCAATTTCGCCGAGCTGGTGACCGCGGCGCGCGAGCGTTATGGCTTGCCGGCCGACCGCATCGAGCTGGAGCTGACCGAGAGTGCGCTGATGGAAAACATGGAGCGCGCACTGAGTTCCATCCACCAGCTGTCGGCCTCGGGTGTGAAGATCGCCTTCGACGATTTCGGTACCGGCTATTCCAGCCTCTCCTACCTGCGCCAGTTCCAGGTCGACAAGCTGAAGATCGACAAATCCTTTGTCAACGACCTGCCGCACGACACCAACAGCGTGGCGATTGCCTGCACCATCATCGCGATCGGGCACCAGCTGCAGATGGAGGTCGTGGCCGAGGGCGTGGAGACGCCCGAGCAACGGCAGTTGCTGATCGAGCTGGGCTGCGATGCACTGCAGGGTTACCTGGTGGGCTACCCGATGAGCGTCCAGGCAGTGGAAGCCTGGTTGCTGGATACGCACACGACGGCTTGATCGCAGCGGGCCGTTCGGTGATGACATGGCTTGTCTGACTCGATAGCCCCGGCGGCGCGCGCCATGCGTCGCCGCCGGGGCCTCACACGCTACCGCGTGATCGCCACCTGGCCGGCGGCCTTGAGCTGTGTGTTCAAGGCCGTGAGCTGCTCCGTGCTGAGCTGGTGCCATGCCGCCAGCGTGGCGTCGAGCGTTTGCGTCAGGCGGGCGTAGGAGGTCAGCGCGTCGGCGCTGGGGTTGGCATCGGCGCCATCCACCGCGTGGGCCAGCTTGTCGAAATCCATCGACAGCGCGCGCAGGCTGTCGGTGCGTTTCGGGGGGCTGCCCATGGTGTTGCGCGGATCCGGGTGCAGCACCACCCCGGAGAGGTCCTGCGCCTGCGCCATCAGCGTGCTGATCTGGTCGCGCAGCGCGCCATCCGCGTGACCCAGCCGCGCGTCGAGTGCCTTCAGCAGTTTGCTTGCCTCGGCGCTGGCGGCGGCCGTACGCACGGCGGCGTCCTCCACCTTCCGTGCCAGCACGAACTCACGCTGGAAGGCGGCATCGGGCAGCTTCACCCTCGGGTCCGGCAGCAGCTTCAGCGGCTGGCGGTAGTGCTTGCCATCCACCTGCAGCTCGATGCTGTACGCGCCGGGCGGCGCCCACACGCCCGCACTGGGCACGCCATATTCGGAGGTCACCAGCGCGGGCGCCGGGTAGCGCAGATCCCACACGAAGCGATGCATGCCAGCGGTGGTCGCCAGCAGCGCGGGCTGCAACACCCACTCCGGTGCATAGGCCAGCTTGGCCGGGTCGAGCAAGGGGCGCTTGTCGGTGCTGCTGAAGCGGCGCACCAACGCACCTTTGGCGTCGAGCACGGTCAGGGTCACCGGACCCTTCACTGTTGCCGGCAGGTTGTAGTCAATGATCGCGCCATCAGGCGGGTTGGCGGCGGTCGGCTCGTCCTTCGGCAGCGGCGTGCCGGTGAAGCTGGACGGACGTGCGCGAATCGCATCGGCCGGCTTGAACAAGGCGGTGGCGTCGGGCCGCACGTCGGCTACCTGCCGCAGCGCGCTGGCGTCGTCCATGATCCAGAAGCCGCGGCCGTGGGTGGCCAGCACCAGGTCGTTGCCGTGGATATCGATGTCGCGCACCGAGGTCATCGGCAGGTTCTGCTGCAGCGACTGCCACTGTGCGCCGTCGTCAAACGACACATACATGCCCCGCTCGGTGCCGGCGTACAGCAGACCGCGCTGCTGCGGATCGGCGCGCACCACGTTGACGAAGCTGTCGCGCGGAATGCCGCTGTCGATGCGCTGCCAGCTGCTGCCGCCATCGGCGGTGCGGTAGAGATACGGCGTGTCGTCGTCGAGCCGGTGGCGATCCACTGCCAGGTAAGCCACGTTGGCGTCGAACGGCGACAGCTCGATGCCGGCGATCTTCGACCACGGGGTCAGCGCCTTCGGCGTCACGTTGCGCCAGTGGGTGCCGTCGTCGTCGCTGCGCCAGACCAGGCCGTCGTCGGTGCCGACCCACAGCGCGTGTCCGTTCAGCGGCGAGGGCGCGATGGTGTAGATCACCCCGCGCTGCTTGTCGACGTGGTTGTCGTCGGCGGCGGTGGTCGGGTCGAGCGTGGCCGGCGTGCCGGCATCCTCGCGGGTCAGGTCGGGGCTGATCGGCTCCCAGTGGTCGCCACCGTCGGTGGTGCGAAACAGCCGCTGATTGGCGAAGTAAAGGGTCTTGGTGCCGCGCTTGGAGAACGTCAGCGGCAAGGTCCATGCACCGCGGTAATGCGCGGCGGGGTAGGCCAGGGTGGGGTCGATGTTGCGGGTCTGGTTGGTGCGCGTGTCGAGCTTGTCGACCTTGTCGCCATAGACGATGTCGTGGTCGTCCGGGTCTGGCGCGATCATGCCGCTCTCGCCGCCGGCGGTGACCTCGCGAAACTGCTCCATGGTGATGCCGTCGCCGCTGTAGCCGCGACTGGGCAGCGCGACCGCACCGGAATCCTGCTGCGCGCCGTAGACCCAGTACGGGTACTGGTTGTCGGTGGCCACGTGATAGATCTGCGCGGTCGGCTGGTTGTGCCAGCTACTCCAGGTCTGCCCGCCATTGAGCGTGATCAGGGTGCCCTGATCGACGCCGAGAATCTGCCGATCCGAATTGGTCGGGTCGATCCACATCTGGTGGAAATCATCGCCGGTGGGATCGCCTTTCAGCGCGATGAACTGCTTGCCGCCGTCGTCCGAGCGCAACACGATGGTGTTCATCACGTAGACGCGGTCGGCGTTTTTCGGGTCCACCGTGAGCCGGCAGAAATACCAGCCACGTTGCCAGATGCGTTGATCGGCGGTGACATGCTGCCAGTTCGTGCCGCCATCGTCGGAACGGTACAGGCCGCCTTCGCCGCCCGCGGCATCGACCAGCGCATACACCCGGTTGGGCTCGCTCGGCGCCACCGCGATGCCGATGCGGCCTGGATGCGCGGGAAAGCCGTTGCCCTGCACCGGGCTCCAGTGGCTGCCGCCATCATGCGATACGTAAAGGCCGCTGCCCGGCCCGTTCGAGGGCGGGTACACGCTCCATGGTGGCCGGCGCGTCTGCCACAGCGCGGCGTAGATCGTGTTCGGATCACCCGGCTTGAAGGCGAGGTCGATCGCGCCGGTGTCGGTGTCCTTGAACAGCACCTTGCTCCAGTGCGCACCGCCGTCGGTCGAACGGAATACGCCGCGTTCGGCATTCGGCCCGTAGGCATGCCCCAGCGCGGCCACGAACACCACGTTCGGGTTGCGCGGATCGACCAGCACGCTGGCGATCTGGCGCGTGTCATCCAGCCCGATATGCGTCCACTGCTTGCCGCCGTCGACCGACTTGTACATGCCGTTGCCATGCGCGATATCCGAGCGCATGTCCGCCTCGCCACTGCCCACGTAAATCGTTTTCGGATCGGACGGCGCCAGCGCCAGCGCGCCGATCGAGCCCACCTTCTGGCTGTCGAAGATCGGCTGCCAGGTGCGCCCCGCATCGGCGGTGGACCACACCCCACCATCCACCGCGCCGAAATAGAAATGCCGGCTGTCGCCCGGAATCCCGGCCACCGTCAGCACGCGACCGCCGCGGAACGGCCCCACCAGTCGCCAGTTGAGGCTCTGGTACAGCGAGGGATCAACCGAGGCATGCGCGGCGAAGGTGGTGGAGATGGCCAGAGCAAGGACAGCAAGACGGCGCAGACGCATGGAAAGTTCCCCGGGGTCGATCAGGTCAAGAAACCCAGTGTAGGCCGCTTCGCCGTGCGTCGCTTATGGGCCGAAAGTCATGTGTGCAGCAGCGCGGGGCTTTCAACCTCCACCTTGCCCCCAACGCATCGCGCGCGAACTGGTCGCGCAGCGTATGCAGCTCAGGGCACTGCCTTGACCTGCACATCGCCGCCTGCGTCAGTAACCTGCCGCGAGTCCGGACGGACGGCGGCGGTCATTGGCGCCTTCCAGTTGATGGGTCTGCTGATTGACCAGGATACCCTCGTCCGCGCCCCACGATTTCACGGATTTGAAGTGGTATCCCATCGCTTCAAGGTCACCTTGTACCGCGGGCGTGAGCAAGCCGGGCTCGGCGAATACCAGATCGGGCAACCACTGCTCATGCAGGCGCGGTGCATCCACTGCCTGCTGCATGTTCATGCCGAATGCGGCCACATTGAGGAAGCTCTCCAGCGTGGTGGAGATGATGGTGGAGCCGCCGGGGCTGCCGGTCACCATGAACAGCTTGCCGCCACGCAGCACGATGGTCGGCGACATCGAGCTGAGCGGACGCTTGCCCGGTTCGATCTGGTTGATCCGACCCTGCACCAGGCCAAACGAATTGGGCACGCCGGGCTTGGAGGTGAAATCGTCCATCTCGTTGTTGAGGAAGAAACCGGTGTCGCCGGCGATCTGGCCGACGCCGAACAAGTAGTTGATGGTGTACGTCACCGCCACCGCGTTGCCATGCTGGTCGACCACCGAGTAGTCGGTGGTGTTGGTGCCTTCGACCGGGCCCAGGCTGCCCTTGATCTCGGAGGACGGCGTGGCCTTGTCCGGCTTGATGGTCGCGCGCATCGCGGCCACGTGCTCCGGCGACAGCAGTTGGTCTATCGGGTTCTTCACGAAGGCCGGATCACCGAGGTAGGTGTTGCGGTCGGCGAAGGCGCGGCGCTCGGCCTCGACCATGTAGTGCACGCTGTTGACCGAGCCATAGCCCCACTGGGCCAGCGGATACGGTTTCAGTATCTGCAGGATCTGGCAGATCGTGGTGCCGCCGGAGCTGGGCGGCGGATCAGAGACGATGGTGTAGCCGTGGTAGTCGCAGCTCAGCGGTTTGTCCCAGGTCACCGAGTAGTCGGCGAAATCCTTCATCGACAGGATGCCACCATGCGCCTGGCTGGCTGCCACCACCTTGCGCGCGATGCTGCCTCGATAGAACGCCTCGGCGCCGCCTTTCTCGATCAGTTCCAGCGTGTGTGCCAACTGCGGCTGGCGCAGGCGATCACCCACCACATAAGGATTGCCATGGTTGAGGAAGGTCGCCGCCACGTTCGGATACCTGGCGAAATCCTTGACCCGCTCGTTGAGGATGTTGATGTCACCCTGCTGCAGCACGAAACCGTCGCGGGCCAGTTTGATCGCCGGTGCGATGACCTGCTGCAGTGGCATGCTGCCGTACTTCTTCAGTGCGGCATCCATGCCCATCACGGTGCCGGGCACGCCGACACCGAGATAGCTGCCGGTGCTCTTGCCCGGAATCACGTTGCCGCTGGCATCCTGATACATGGTGGGAGTGGCTTTCAGCGGTGCCTTTTCGCGGAAGTCCAGGAACAGGTTCTTGCCCTCGGCCAGATGCACCACCATGAAGCCGCCACCGCCGATGTTGCCGCAGCACGGATGCACCACGGCCAGCGCGTAGCCCACGGCCACCGCGGCATCCACCGCGTTGCCACCCTGCTTGAGGATGTCCACGCCGACCTGGGTCGCAAGATGCTGCGCGGAAACCACCATGGCGTGCTTCGCGGTGACCGGCATGGCCTTGGCCAGCGCGGCCATCGTGGTGGGTGCGGCGGTGGCGTCGAGCGCCTGCTGGGGAATGTTGTGCTGGGCTGATGGCGACTGGGCTGCCCACGCCGCGGGCGTCGCGGCGAGGATGGCCATAGCCATCCATGCTGAGAAAGCGTTGCGCATGATGGTCACTCTAGTTGAATGCTGGGGATGGAAAGAGGGGGCGAAATGCGATGCTCGATGTTCTACGCAACCGTACACGCTTCCTCCACAGGGGAGCCACCCTGTGGAGGAAGGGTTCGATTCCCTACGCGATGCTTACCACTGGTAGGCAATGGTCCCGTAGTAATAGGCGCCGCTGAAGCCGAACGGTGATGATCCGGTGTACGGCAGGATGCCGTGGTAATTGTTGGCGCTGCTGCTCTTTTCCGGATAGGCGTCGTTGAGATCGTTGGCGCCGATGGTGAAGGTCCAGTCCTTCCAGTTGTAATTGGCCGAGGCATCGAGCACGAAGCGTGCACCGTAGGTCTGGTCACTGCTGGCCGTGGTGCCGAGCGTGGTGAACTGCCCATAGCGGGTGACCTGGCCATGGATGTTCCAGTTGCCCACACTCCAGTCGGTAGCCAGGAAGGCCTTGGTCCGCGGGCTGCCCTTGGTGATGCGTCCTTCCTCCGCCCGGTCGATGATCGGCAAGGTCAGCCCTGCCAGCCCAAGCTGTGGCGGATTGCCCGCAATCGCACGGATGTCGGTCTTGTTGTAGTTCATGCCGGCGGTGAACTTGAGCGAGGAGTTCTGCAATTCCACCGGGTAGGTACTGACCAGGTCGGCGCCGCGGGTGCGTGTATTGACCGCATTGGTGAAGAAGCGGCCACCGCTGACGAACGGAATGCCAACCGACGTCAGGTAATTCTGCACGGCCGTGCCCACCAGATTGCCGCTGAGCACGATGCGATGGTCGATGTCGATCTGGTAGACATCGAGGGTGGTGTAAAGCCCACTCATCGGGGTCAGTACCAGACCGAAGCTGTAGTTGCGCGACTTCTCCGCCTTCAACGATTGCGCACCCAAGGCCTGCGCCGCGGCATTGCTGACCGGAAACGTGCGGATCGTGTAGGGAATCAGGTTGCCGCTGCCATCGGCGACAAAGTTGATCGCGGTGCTCGAGTAGTACTCCTGCTGCAGCGATGGTGCGCGGAAACCGTTGGATACCGTGCCACGCAGTGCCACGGTCGGATTGAACGCGTAGCGGCCGGACAGTTTTGCCGAGGTGGTTCCGCCAAAGTCGCTGTAGTGCTCGTTGCGCACCGCCAGTCCGGCAGACAACTTGCTGGTCAGGTCATTTTCCAGATCGATGTAGACCGCGTGGCTGTTGCGCGAATGCGAACCGGCGTCGCCTGGCTGGTAGCCGGGAAACACCTGCGCGCCGGCCCCGGCATAGGAGGCCGCGTCGCCGTGCTTGATATCGAAACTCTCGTGGCGATACTCCAGACCCCAGGCCACTACCAGCGGGTTCTGCAGCAGGCCCGGGCTGAATTCCCGGTTGAAGTCGGCGTTGTACAGGTTTTGCCGATCGGTCAGGGTGCCGATGTAGAAGCTGGTGGGTGAGGCGCTACCCAACGAATAGTTGAAGGTGTCGCTGGTGTTGAGCTTCCAGTGATTGGCGCCGGTATTGGCGCTGAGATCGTAGTTCCATCCCGCCAGCTTGCCGCGCAGGCCGACGACTTCGGAGTCGTCACGGATGGCGCTGTTCTCGGTGGGCAGGAAACCGTTCGGATAGGCCGCCACGGCGGCCGGGTTGCCGCCCGAGTAGCTGGACAGCGAGCGGAAAAAGCCGCCGGCGCTCACGTCCCGCTTGTTGAACAGGCTGAACGCATAGATTTGTGCGTTCGGCGTCAGGTCATATTGCAGGTTGATCGCGGCCTGCTTGGCCTTGATCAGTGGCAGACCGTAGTGGAACGTGACCTGGCCAAACGTAGGGTCACCCGGGTAGCGGTTATCGGGGCCGGCGCGGTTGGTCGGGTCCTGGTGCATCGCATTGACACTCAGGTGGACCCAGCCCTTCTTGCCCAGCGCGAAGCCGCCGTCGGCACCGCCCTGCCAGGTGCTGCCGTCGCCCTTGCTGTACTGGCCGCCGGTAATGCTTGCGCCGCCGTGGTCGCTGCCACCCTTGAGGATGATGTTGATCACGCCCGCGATCGCATCCGAACCGTATTGCGCCGCCGCACCATCACGCAGTACTTCGATGTGGTCGATGGCATTCACCGGAATGGCGTTGATGTCGACCGGCGAGGAGCCGCGGCCCAGCGAACCATTCACGTTGACGATGGCCGTGGTGTGCTGCCGCTTGCCGTTGATCAGCACCAGGGTCTGGTCCGGTGCCAGGCCACGCAGCTGTGCTGGCTGGATCGCATCGGTGGCATCGGTTACCGACGGTTGCGGAAAATTGAACGAAGGCAGCAGCACGCGCAATGCCGAGGCCAGATTCGGGGCGCCGGTGCCCGCCAGATCGGCCGGCGTCAGCACGTCGATGGGTGACAGCGAGGTAGCTTCGGTGCGATCAAACGAATGCGTACCGGTGGTGACCACGACGGTTTTCAGGCTGACTGTCTTCTTGCTGGCCGGGTCGCCCGCTGCTGGTGTTTTCGACGCTGGCGGCTCGTCCGCCGCATAGATCGTCACCGTCTTCGGGTTGAGAAACCGGTACTTCAGACCGGTACCCTGCAGCAGCTTCTGCAGGGTCGCCTGCTGAGACAGGCCGGCGGGTGCACCACGGGTGCGCATATCGTCGGCGATCTTCGACACGTAGACCAGTTGCAGATGCTGATGCTGGGCGAAGGTACTGAGTGCCTTGTTCAAGGGCATCGCCGGGATCACCGTGTCAGACAGCGCCGGCTGCTGGAACGGTGCCGCCATGGCGGGGCTGGCAACGCCAGCGCCGACCAGGGCGGCGAGGCAACACTTTGCAAGAATATGCATACGCATGGATCAACTCCCCTATTTGTTGGATGCCACGGTGGTGCCCACACCGACAATCAACGCTGCCTTGATGTGATGCGCTTCCAACTTACGAGTCGAATCGCGAAAAATCGGGTAACGTTTTTTTTATTGCCACCGCGTGGCCAGCCCAAGTCACTGGCGATACTTCCCCACGGCATGACCGGTAACGATGATGCGTCGCCCCTGCGTTCGCGTATGCACGCCACGCATCGTGTCCAGGAACGCAACGAAGGTGGACACATCGTGTGCAGCGAAGGTACCGCTGATCGGTAGCGCGCCAATTTGCGGGTCATTCACGCTGATCTGCGCGTTGTTGTACCGATTGAACTGCGCGGCCACCGCGGCAATGGATTCATCCTCGAAGACGATATTCCCCTGCAGCCAGGCGGTGGCCTGTTCCACATCGACCGGCCCGTGTGACTCAACCACGCCCGAGGCGGCAAATCGTGCCTGGTGACCGGCAACGAGATCGACCAGCGGGTGGCCCCGCGCTGCTGGCCGCTGACTTTCATGAGGCCAGCCAGGAGAGCGGGACGCGGGCGGGACCGGCCACACCTGCACCTGGCCTTCGGTCACCGTGACGGTGGTACTGGAGTCTTGCCTGTAGACATCGAATGCGGTGCCGATGTCCCGGATCAGCAAGCCTCCGACACGTACGCCGAAGGGTCGCATTGGATCTTTGGCTACCTCGAAGTAGGCCTGGCCACGGGTGACTTCAACAAGGCGCTGGTCGCGGCTGAAGCTGACCGCGATGGCGGAATCGGAGTTGAGCCGCACGAAGGTATTGTCTGGCAGCTGCAGGCTGCGCTGCTCGCCGTGGCTGGTCGCGTAATTCTCCACCTGCGGTCGGGAGGTGAACCAGCGCAGGCCAAGGATCACGGCTGTCGTCACCAGCATCCAGACGGCCACGCTCGCGAAGCGCACAAGGGCGCGCGCCGCAGGACGCGGGGCGCGCGCATGTTGCCTGGAACGGGGCCTCGTCCGGTGTTCGTGCGCCGCGCGGTCGATGGGCACCACCTGATTCGTGAGCCTGACTTCGCCCAGCAGTTGTTGCAGTGACGTGGTGTCCTGTTGCGCCGCGTCGCCGATATCCCTGTCGACGCCGGCAATGGCCAGATATTCGGTCACATGCATCGGCGAAGTTCGCAGCCAGCGCATGAACTCCTGCTGCTGCAGGGTCGTGAGCGTGCCTTCGCGATGCGTCACGAACCACGTCGCCGCCTGGTCCGTTATGAGGTCCTTCAATGATTCGTCCTGGGTATGCATGGTGGCTACTCGTGCTGCGCCAGGCTGCGGCGACACAGAGCCAGCGCCTTGACGACATATTTCTTGACCATGTGACTGGATACTCCCAGTTGCGTGGCGATCTCCTCGTAGCTCATCCCGTCGCGGTGCTGCATCAGCATCACTGCCTTGCAGCGAGGCGGCAGGCGATCGAGAACAGCGAGCATGCGTTGCCGCCGGAATTCACGTTCGGCTTCAGCCTCGGGCGTGCCGTTCGGCGATTCCAGCTCCGGAAACATCTGCGTGATGTCCACGCTCGGGCCGCGACGCTTCTGAAGTACCGCGTGTTCCTTGACGAGATTGGAGGCCACGGTAAACAGGTAGGCTTCCGGGTTGGCGATGATGCTGTCCTCGCCGCCGTCGACACGCAACAGCCGCAGGAACACCTCCTGGGCTAGATCCTGCGCATCCCAGCGATGCGCCACCCGGCGCCGGAAAAAGCCGTTGAGCGAATCCTGATGCGTGAC
>JBBQQL010000059.1:0-22445 GCA_038215995.1 Lysobacterales bacterium | reverse complement strand
GCATCGAGGATGCGGTCCTCGGCACGGTCCTCGGCCTGGCTGCGCACGCGCTTGACCGCCTGCTCACGGGTCAGCTTGTACGCCACGTCGGCGAGGTCGCGGATGATCGACTCCACATCCTTGCCGACATAGCCGACCTCGGTGAACTTGGTCGCCTCGACCTTCACGAACGGCGCATTCGCCAGCGTCGCCAGCCTTCGGGCGATCTCGGTCTTGCCGACGCCGGTGGGGCCGATCATCAGGATGTTCTTCGGCGTCACTTCCTCGCGCATGCCCGGCTCCAGCTGCATGCGTCGCCAGCGGCTGCGCAAGGCCACTGCCACGGCGCGCTTGGCGTCATGCTGGCCGATGATGTAGCGGTCGAGTTCGTGGACGATTTCGCGGGGAGTGAGTTCGGACATGGCTGGCTTCTTTGAAAGCGGGAACGGGGAACGGGAGTTTTTTGAGTTGCTGGAATAATGTGCAAATGTGGCGATGAAAGTGCCGACTTCAGCGCGAGATGCCCGGGGTTGCTGCAGACGGCATGTTCCCCGTTCCCCGGTCCCTGTTCCCCGCTCTATTCAAAGCTCTTCGATCGACACGTTGTGGTTGGTGTAGATGCAGATGTCGCCAGCGATCTTCAGCGCCTTCTCGACAATCGTGCGGGCGTCCAGATCGGTGTTTTCCATCAGCGCCAGCGCGGCTGACTGGGCAAACGGGCCGCCGGAGCCGATCGCGATCAGGCCGTGTTCGGGCTCGAGGACGTCGCCATTGCCGGAGATCAGCAGGGAAGCGTCCTTGTCGGCCACCGCCAGCATCGCCTCGAGCTTGCCGAGGCGGCGATCGGTACGCCATTCCTTGGCCATCTCCACCGCAGCGCGGGTGAGGTTGTGGCCGTGCTTGGTCAGCTTTTCCTCGAACAGCTCGAACAGGGTGAACGCATCGGCGGTGGCACCGGCAAAGCCGGCTATAACGTCGCCCTTGCCGAGTCGGCGTACCTTGCGCGCGTTGGACTTCATCACCGTATTGCCCAGGGTGACCTGGCCATCACTGCCGATCACGACGCGGCCTTCGCGACGCACACAGACGATGGTGGTGGCGTGAAACGATTCCATGAGCGCTCCGCTGATGACTGTGCTTGAGCCATCCGAGGTGGGGCCAGCGGGGTTTGGCTTCAATGGCCAGCGCTGCCGCCTTCGATTGGACCCCGGCCAAAAGCATCGCCCGCGAGCGGGCTCCTACGGTTTGCGCTTGGCCCGCGGATGGGCGTTGTCGTAGACCTTGGCCAGGTGCTGGAAATCGAGATGGGTATAGATCTGGGTGGTGGCGATGTCGGCGTGGCCGAGCAGCTCCTGCACCGCGCGCAGGTCACCGGAAGATTCCAGCATGTGGCTGGCAAAGGTGTGTCGCAGCAGATGCGGGTGGATGTGTTTCGGGATGCCCTGCTGCAGCGCCAGTGTGTTCATGCGCAACTGGATCGTGCGGGGGTTGATCGGCGCGCCGCCCCGACCGCGGAATACCGGCGACTCCGGCGCCATGCCCTGCTCCGCGCCCAGCGCCCGCAGCGCGCTGATCGCGTGGCGCCCGACCGGCACGATGCGGGTCTTGTTGCCCTTGCCCAGCACGCGCACTTCGCCCTCGTCGAGGTTCAGCTCGAGCCAGCGCAAGCCGACCAGTTCGGACAGACGCAGACCACTGGAATAGAACAGCTCCAGCATGGCGCGGTCGCGCACGGCCAGTTTGCCGCCGCTGTCGGTTTCGACCAGGGCGGTGGCTTCGTCGACATCCAGCACCTGGGGCAGTTTGCGCCGTACCTTGGGGCCGCGTACGCCGAGCATCGGGTCGTTGGCCAGCAGGCCTTCGCGGTTGAGCTGCCGGAACAGGCTGCGACACGACGACAGCAACCGCTGCAGGCTCTTCGGCGCCAGTCCGGCGCGATGCTCGCCGGCGACGAAGCCGCGCATCAGGTTGGCATCGAGCGCGTCGAACGAATCGAGCTGCTGCTCATGCATGAAGCGCAGCAGCTTGGCCAGGTCGCGGCGATAGCCGGCCACCGTGTGCACCGAAGCCTGCCGCTCGTTGGCGAGCCGATCGAGCCAGGCATCCACCTGGCCTTGCGCGGTCATGAGCGGCTCAGGCGACATCCCGTGCGCGTGCCAGCGCGGCGGTGATCGTGGCCGAAATCATCTTCAGGAACAGTGTGCCCATGCCGGGCTGGAAGCGGTTGGGATCGGCACTGCCGATCGCGAGGATGCCGGCATTGCCCAGCCGCATCATCGCCACCGACTGGATACCTTCTGCCTGCGCGCCGAACAGGCGGGTGAGTTTCTCGCTGGAGAGGCGGCCGGAGCTGGGCTCGCCCTTGCTCAGGAAATCGGCGAACTCCGGCAGGTCCGCGGCGCCGCCGGGAATCTGCTGCAGCCAGTCGGCGCGCGGCATCTGCGGCTCGTCGCCGAACAGCAGCAGGCGCACCTGCTCGGTATGGAAATCGGCGCTGAGCTTGGCGATCACCGTGCGTGCGGTTACTTCCAGCGTGTTCGCTCGCAGCAAGGCCACGGTGAGGCCATGCACGCGTTCCATCAGTTGCTCGTTTTCCGCCGCGATGCTGACCAGTTCGGCCAGCCGGCGTTCCAGCTCGGTGTTCTTGTCGCGCAGGCTTTGCATCTGGTAGATCGCCAGCGAGGAAACCGCCCCCTGCTCCCGCGGCATCGTCAGCTTCGCCGCCAGGTCGGGATACTCGCTGAGGAATTCCGGGTGGCGCTTCAGATAGGCCGCGACCACGCGGGCCTGGGTGGCATCGTCGAGCAGCGTTGCGGTCATGCGAGCACATCCTTCGAACGGTGACGAGGCCAGAGGGTGGGCCGGCCTTCCCGCTGGAGTGTGCGATGGACGCGCGCGCGCTTCAACTGTCGCGATGCAAGTCTGCGACGGGGATCGGCCATTCACCCTCGAAGGCGAAGGCGGCCGGTCCGGTCATCCACAGCGTATGGCCGGGACCGAGCCAGTCGATGCGTAGCGCGCCGCCAGGCAATTCGACCCGTACCTGGTCGTCGACCTCGCCGCGCTGGTGCAGCACCGCCATCGCGGCGCAGGCGCCGGTGCCGCAGGCCAGGGTCCAGCCGGCGCCACGTTCGTGCACGCGCAAGCGCAGACGGGTCCGGTCCAGCACCCGCACGAAACCGGCGTTGGCCTGTTTGGCGAAACGCACGTGGCGGGTCAACGCCGGACCGAGTCGCTGCAAGGACGGGTCGTCCAGGTCGACCACGGGCATCACGGCATGCGGGTTACCCATCGACACCGCGCCGATCTGAACGGGCTGCTGGTCGATCTCGACCTCGTAGCGGTCTGCCGCCTGCGTCGCGGCGAATGGTATCCGGACCGGATCAAACACCGGCTCGCCCATATCCACGGTGACTTCCAGCGGACCGAGCAAGCGCACCGTCACCGGCCCGGATGGGCTCTCGATCCGCACGCTCTCGCCCAGCGCCAGCGCGCCGGCCCGATGCAGCCAGGCCGCGACACAGCGCACGCCGTTGCCGCACTGGCCGGAGAGCGAGCCATCCCCGTTCCAGATGCCGTAATAGAACGCACACGATGGATCGCGCGCGGGCTCGACGCTCAGCAACTGGTCGAAGCCCACACCGGTGTGGCGGTCGGCCAGGGCGCGGATTTGTGCTGCATCCAGCGGGAATGCCTGCTGACGGCAATCCAGTACGACAAAGTCGTTGCCGATACCGTGCATCTTGGAGAAGCGCAGCCGCATCGGTTGCCCGCTCAGGGCTGATCAGCCGCCGGTTGGGTGCTGCTGGCGGGCGCCACCGTCGCGGCGGGCGCGGGGGCGCTCTGCACCGGTTTGGTCGGCGGCAGCACCAACGGTCCCTTGTTGCCGCAACCGGCAAGCAGGGCAGCAACAAAAACGAACGGCAGCAGCAACAGGGATCGGCGCATGGCAGGGCTTCCTCGGGACCACCGCAGTATAGCGATGCGATCGCGGCGTCGCGGGGTGGCGCCGGTATGATGGGGGGATGAACTGCGTATTGTCGCGGCGAGGATGATCAAGATGGACTGGAGCGCACTGCTGCGCATGCCGATGACCGTGCTGCTGGTGCTGGCGGGTGTCTTCCTGTTGCTGACCCTGGCGCAACTGGTTCTGTTGCGCCGCCATCTGCATGAGCGGCATCACGTCGCCGCCAGCTGGCGTGCCCTGCTGTGCCTGTTGTGCCTTGCCCTGACCCTGTTGCTGGCCGGTGGCGGCGCTGCCCTGCGCGGTTACCGGCTGCTCGGGGAAGAGGCTTCGGTGGTCGACATCGACGCGCACATTCTGTCGCCGCAGCGCTGGGCGCTCACCCTGACCTGGCCCGACGGCACCACCCGCAACGTGCAGTTGGCGGGTGACGACTGGCGCATCGAGGCGATCGTGCTGAAGTGGAAACTGCCGGCTCTGCTGGCCGGTGTGCCGCCGCTGTACCGACTGGACCGCCTGTCCGGGCGCTATGACGATGCCGCCCAGGAAATGAGTGCGCCGCGCACGGTGATCAGTTTCGGTGAGGCCGGCTCGTTCGACCTGCTCCATCTCAGCCGGGAATACCCGCAATGGCTGCCCGAGGTCGACACCGTCTACGGCAGCGGCGCGTTCCTGCCGCTGGTCGATCAGGGACATTACTCGGTGAGCCTGATGCGTACCGGTGCCCTGGTGGCGCGACCGGATGAAGCCACCGAGCGCAGGATCAGTCAGCCGCTCGGTGGGTGAGCTTGTCCAGCCTGATGGACGCCAGATAACGCCACGTTTTGCGTGCCGTCGCTGCCGGCTTTCAGTCGAACCGCTTCTCATAGCGCCAGCCATCCCCGTCGTCCTCGTAGTACTTCTCGAGAAACCCGATGCGTTCATAGCCTAGGCGCTGGTAGAGGGCGATGGCGACCGTGTTGTCGGCGCGTACCTCCAGCCGCAGGGCGTGGCACTTGCGCTGGCGTGCAGCGGCTTCGGCGGCTTCCACCAGAGCGGTGCCGATGCCCTTGCCGCGCGCCTCGGGCTGGCTGGCCAGCGAATACAGCCGTGCCACCCGGCTGCGCTTGCGGAAAAACACCACCGCGGTGCCCAGAAAATTCCGATGGTTGGCGCTGGCCACGAGGACGCGCGCGGTATCGCTGTCGAGATGGCGCCGATACTGGTCGCGACTCATGCGGTCGCTGTCGAAGGTGCGCCGTTCGAGCGCCACCAGATCGTCGAGATCGGAAATTTCGGCGCGACGAACGCGCACTTGGGCGGTGGCTGGGGGTGGGTGCATGTTATTGCGGGGATTCCGTGCAAGGCGGGGCTGGGGGAGCGGCCGCGCGGACTGTAGCAGGCGTTGCCCCGGGTTGCCCGGGATGTACGCCGCGGCCAGTCACGTTTAGTTGGGCTTCAGTGCCATCCGTTGTGCCCACCCAGCCCTGTGCCAAACTGCGCGCTTTGCACGCCGTGCCTTGTCTGGCCCGGCGCGCGGCGATCATCGCTTAGCCCGAGAGGTGTCATGACCCGTCTGGTCATCGTTGTCGAAAAGGCCTCGGATTGGGGCTCCTACTATCCCTCCGTCGACGTGATGAGCGCGATGGATTATCTGCGCACGCCGGTCGGCGCGGATGAGGAACGCACCCATGTGCTGAACCTGTGCCGCAGCTACAAATACCTCGGCACCGGCTACTACGTCTCGCTGCTGGCCGAGGCGCGCGGGCATCGGGTGATGCCGTCGGTGCGCACGGTCAACGATTTGCGCCGGCGCTCGCTGTATGGCCTGGACATCGAGGATCTGAACCAGAAGCTGACCCACTTCCTGCCCGCCGGCGGGCGCGACACCACCGACTTCGGCATCCTGGTCTACTTCGGCGAAACGGCGTATCCGGCGCTGCAGGACCTGGCCCGCCAGGTTTTCGAAATGTTCCCCTGCCCGCTGTTGCGGATCGAGTTCGAGCGCGATCGCGTGTGGCAGGTCAGTTCGATCAAGCCGGTGGGGCTGCAGACCCTGGATGATGCGCAGGAGGATGCGTTTGCCGAGGAGCTCGACCGCTTCTCCAAGAAGTTGTGGCGCAAGCCGCGCGCGCGCAAGCTCTATCGCTACGACATCGCGATGCTGGTTGACCCGAAGGAGGCGATGCCGCCGTCGAACAAGAAGGCGTTGAGGGCTTTCATCGCCGCGGGAAAATCGCTCGGCATCGAAGTCGATCCGATCGGCAAGAACGATTACCAGCGGCTGGCCGAATACGATGGCCTGTTCATCCGTGAAACCACCGCCAGCGACAACCACACCTACCGTTTTGCGCACCGCGCGGAAAAGGAAGGCATGGTGGTGTTTGATGATCCGACCTCGATCCTGCGTTGTACCAACAAGATCTTCCTCAACGATGTGATGGTGGCGCGCAAGCTGGCGGTGCCGCGCACCGAGATCCTCTACCGCGATGACGCCAAGGGCATGAAGGAGGTCGTCGCCAAGCTCGGTTTTCCGCTGGTGCTGAAGATTCCCGACGGCTCGTTCTCGCGCGGTGTGGTCAAGGTGGAAGACGAGGCCGCGCTGGCGCAGGCGGCCACCGGCCTGTTCCAGCACAGCGCCTTGTTGCTGGCGCAGGAATACCTCTACACCGAATTCGACTGGCGCGTCGGCGTGCTCAATGGCGAGGCGTTGTATGCCTGCAAGTACTACATGTCGCGCGGCCACTGGCAGATCTACAACCACGGCGCCAAGGGCACGGCCAAGAGTGGCGGCTTCGAGACCATCGCGGTGAACGAGGCGCCGGCCGATGTCGTCAAGCTGGCGTTGAAGGCAACCCAGCCGATCGGCGACGGACTCTATGGCGTGGATCTGAAGCAGGTCGGCGAGCGGCCGGTGGTGATCGAGGTCAACGACAACCCCTCGATCGATGCCGGCGTCGAAGACGCGCATCTGGGCGATGAACTTTATCTGCGGATCATGCGGGAGTTCCTGCGCCGGATGGAGCGCAAGCGCCAGGGTGTGAAGGGCTGACGCTCAGCGTGGCAGGGAACTGCCGTGCCAGACCACGGCATGCATCGCGCGACGATGCGGCCGGCACAGCAGCAACAACTGGCGCGGCAGGCCCGGTTGCAGCGCCAGCAGCATGATCAGCGGTGCGCCGAGCAGCCAGAATGCCGGCGTCCAGCCCAGCAGGTCGGTATGCAACGGCAGCGCGGTGGTCAGCAGCAGCGCGCCACCGGCGAGCAACCACAGTACGGTGGCGCCAAGCAGGCGGGCTGAAGCCTTGGCGGGCATGGGGTTGTTGCGCATGATCGTGACCCTTTCGTTGAACAGGGACTCAGCCTGGGCGGTGCTGATCTCACCGCTTGCGACCGTTGGCTCACGGTTGCGTTGGGCGGAGTCGGGCCGCGGCTAGAATGCACCCGGTACGCCTACACGGCGCCCTTCTGTCATTCCACAGGGATCCTGAGCATGCAAGCACCCCAGTTCGCCGTGTTCGGCCATCCGATCAAGCACAGCCTGTCGCCGCAGATCCATCAGGGGTTTGCACAGCAGCTCGACATCGCGCTCGACTATCGCGCGATCGACGCGCCACCGGACGGTTTCCGTGCGGCCGTACTGGAGTTCTTCACCACGGGCGCCGTGGGCGCGAATGTGACCTTGCCGCACAAGGCGGCCGCGTTTGCACTGGCGGACGAGTGCAGTCTTTCCGCCACACGCGCTGGCACAGCCAACGTTCTCACCCGGTTGAGTGACGGCCGACTGGCCGCCCACAACACGGATGGCGACGGTCTGCTGCGTGACATCACCGAACGTCACAGCGTTGATCTGCGTGGGCATACCGCGCTGCTGCTGGGCGCCGGTGGTGCCGCCCGCGGAGTCGCCTGGCACCTGCTCGAAGCGGGCGTCGACACGCTGACCATCGTGAACCGCTCACCTGCCAGCGCCGACGCCCTCGCCGACGCGATCGGTGAGCCGGCCCGCGCGCACACACGATACTGGGAAGACCTGGCCAGCATCGGCAGCTATGACCTCATCGTCAATGCGACGTCCGCCGGTGTGCTCGGTACCAGCTTGCACCTGCCCTTCTCGCTGGTCGGCGCACGCGCGCTTTGTTACGACCTCTCCTACGGCGCGGCCGCCGGCAGTTTCCTGGCCTGGGCGAAAACGGCTGGCGCGCGCTACGCCTTCGATGGCCTGGGCATGTTGGTGGAAACGGCCGCCGATGCCTTTGAGCTGTGGCACGGACAACGACCCGATACCGATCCGGTCTACGCCATGCTGCGCAGGCGAGATGCCTGATCAGCGGCGGCATCAGGTCGAGCCGGGTGCCTTCCATGATGTGCGACGGCTGGACCGGGAATCCGAGGCGACTGCGCCTGGGCCACGCCAACCTTCAAACGCAGGCGATCTCGCATCGCCGCATACCCGTCACCATTTGCGAGAGATGATCCGATGACCGAAACGCATATCGCCGGATTCGAAGTGTTGCTGCTGATCGCCGCGGTGGTGGCGATGATTGCGCATCGCTTGCGCCTGCCGTTCACGGTGGGCCTGGTGCTTGCTGGCGTCGGTGTCGCGTTTCTGCCGATACCGATCCAGTTGACCCTGACCAAGGAGCTGATCTTCGTCGCGTTCCTGCCGCCATTGATCTTCGAGGCGGCGTTGCACATGCGCTGGAAGCCGCTGCGCAAGGACGCCCCGGTGATCCTGACCTTTGCCAGCGTGGGTGTGTTTCTGTCGGCGGGTCTGACGGCGGCGGGCATGCACTGGCTGATTGGCTGGTCATGGCCCAGCGCGGCGCTGTTCGGCGTACTGCTGTCCGCCACCGATCCGGTCTCGGTGATCGCGACCTTCAAGGAGTTTGGTGTTACCGGGCGGCTGCGGGTATTGATGGAAGGCGAGAGCCTGGTCAACGACAGCACGGCCGCCGTGGCCTTCGTCACCTTGCTGGCGGTGGCCATGGGCGACGCGGTGACTCCGTGGGGCATCGTGGAGACCCTGTTGCTGTCGATCTTCGGCGGCATTGCCTGCGGCGCGCTGGTGACCGGCGCGTTGTTGCTGCTGGCCGGCAGAACCGCCGATCCGCTGATCGAGATTACCCTTACCACGGTGGCCGCTTACGGCTCGTTCCTGCTGGCCGAGCACTTCCATCTTTCCGGGGTGCTTGCCGTGCTCACGGCCGGATTGATGGTCGGCAATCTTGGTGCGCTGGGATCGATCTCGCAGAAGGGACGCGAGGCGGTGATTTCGTTTTGGGACTATGCCGCCTTTGTGGTCAATTCGCTGATTTTCATCCTGATCGGTTTGAGTGAGGCGCATCAGAATTTCATGGCCGTGCTGGGGGCTTCGGCGGCGGCCGTGGTGCTGGTCACCGCCGGGCGTGCACTGGCGATCTATCCGCTGGCCGCCTTGTTTGCCCGCTCGTCCAGCCTGCGCGTGCCGTTGAAGGAACAACATGTGCTGTTCTGGGGCGGTTTGCGTGGTGCATTGGCATTGGCGCTGGCGCTGGGTCTGCCAGCCAGCCTGCCGCACCGCGATGAGCTGGTCGCTGCCGCCTTCGCAGTGGTCGCCTTCTCCATCGTGGTGCAGGGTTTGACCATGCAGCCGCTGTTGCATCGACTGGGTTTCCTCGCACCCGCATCGGACGCTGATGAAGATGCCAGCCACTGACGCCATGTCCATCGCTTGCCGTGCAGGCTGCGGTGCCTGCTGCATCGCACCGTCGATTTCCTCGCCGATCCCCGGCATGCCTGATGGCAAGCCTGCGGGGGTGCGCTGCATCCAACTGACCGCCGATAACCACTGCGCGATCTTTGGACGTCCGGATCGCCCTGCCGTGTGCAGCAACCTGCGCGCCGAACCGGCAATGTGCGGTGCCGACCGCAGCCATGCACTGGCGTGGTTGCAGCAGCTGGAAGCGATGACCTCGATCGGCTGAGGCGACGCTCCCCGGGGTTGAGGCGACCAGTGTTTCCGGTGGCCCGCGCTGTGCTAGCGTGCGCGCACAGGGGGCACCATTACGGAAGGATTCGCATATGTTGCCGAAGGGGAATATTCGTTTTTTCGTCGCTGTCTTCAGCGTGGGCCTGCTGTTTGCGGGCAGTGCCCCGGGTGCGGTTGCCAGCAGTCCGGTCGGTTCGAGCAATGTCACTGTGGCCGACCCCACGGTGCCACGACCACCCGGCACGCCATGTGTCGTGCCGTTGTTCAACGGGGTGACTTTTACCGATTTCAGCGCGCGGCCGTACACCTATGCGCCGCCCACGGGTTGCGGCAGACGCTGGTCCAAGGTGGTGCTGGAGGCGGACTTTTCAGTGACCGCCGGGCGCCAGTTCGACCGCACTGCCACGCTGTGGCTGGCTGGCGTGAACCTGTATTTCGGGACCACCCAGGAGCCATCTGCCAGCGTGTCGCCAAGCTGGCATGTCGAGCGCGATCTCACCGACTACAGCGCGTTGCTGCAGCAGGCTGGCGCGGGCCAGGCGGTGATCGGCAACGTGGTCAACAGCACCTATACCGGGGTCATCCAGGGTAGCGCCCGCCTGTTGTTTTACCCGGCCAGCGCAAGAGCGCCTGCGGCGCGGGTGCCCGACCTGGTGCTGCCGCTGGGCAGCGACCCGGTAGGCAATACCACCGGCTTGACCGACTCCAGCAGTCAGTTGACCAGGTCGTTGATCCTGCCGCGCAATGTGGCGAGTGCGTACCTCGATGTCTTCGTGCAGAGCCAGAACGCCGATGAGTTCTGGTACACCTGCGTGCCCGATCAGTACGCTGCCGAAGTACAGGAGTGCGGTGGCGGCAATTTCCGCGAAGCGGAAATCAGCATCGACGGTCAGCCGGCCGGCGTGGCACCGGTCTATCCGTGGATCTACACCGGCGGCATCGACCCCTACCTCTGGCGTCCGACGCCCGGCGTGCAGACGCTGAACTTCATGCCCTACCGGGTCGACCTCACGCCGTTCGCCGGGGTACTCAGCAACGGCGCACCACACCAGGTAGCGGTCAGCGTGGCCGGGGCCAGCAACTACTTCTCGGCCACCGCCACGGTGCTGTTGTATCTGGATGCCCACAGCAAGCAGGTTACGGGCCGGATCGAGCGCAATACCCTGGTCGGCCAGCCACCCGCGCCGGCGATCAGCGACACCCTGGCCACGGATGCCTCTGGCAATGTCACGGGCAGTATCAACACCAATCTGAGTCGGCACTTCGTGATCCAGGGTTACGCCGATACCTCGCGTGGGCGTGTGCATACCCGGCTGGAGCAGACCGTGGCTTTCACCGACACCCAGGGCTTCACCATCAACGACAGCACCTATCGTCAGGTCACCGACCAGCTCACCTCGGTCGACAGCGTCAGCCAGAGCAGCATCGGCCGCTTCGTCATCGGCGAACACCGCCAGAAGCTGCGCTACCCACTGCACCTGGATATCAACGAGCAGGTGGCCGCCGATGGCAGCTTCACCTTGGCCACCACGGCGCATCAGGGCTATCTGCAACATATTGCACACGGTGTATTCGGGTTCACGTTGTACCAAGCCGATGTGAACAACACGGTCGACAGCAGCGATACGCTGGCCTTCGACGCCAACGGCAATGTGACCGGTCACAACGGTCAGCAGAGCAGCCAGTCGTTCGCGTTCCACGATTCACTGGGCGGCTGCTACCGCAGCAGCGTGGCCACCCTCGCCGGTGTCGTTTCAAGCTATGCCAATGGCAAGGGCTGTCCGAATGACCAGAACCGGCTGTACTGGTTCAGTCATCCCGATGGCTCGCCGGAGAGCGGCAACGTGGTGCTTGGCTGGTGAGTGAGCGGCCATCGTCGCGAGAGTGTTCGCGACGATGGCCGCCCCGTTGAGCACACCTGCACAGATCAGCATAGGCAGCGCCACACCACTGACACAAGGCCACACTATCGTGCGTCCTCCGCCGGAAGCCAGTCACGATCGACGCTCCGGCACGCCATAGTCGCCCACGCAGCAGGTGCCATGTCTCGTCCCCTTTCCCGTATCTCGCTCCGGCACGCGCCAGCAATCGTATTCGCCATCGCCCTTGCTGCTGGTGGCGCCATCTTCTGGCATGGCCGTGCGGTGGCGAAGGCTGAGCTCAACGAGAGTGGCCCCGTCGCGGCCGAAGCGGCGCCCTCGTCATCCTCGGCCGATGACCAGAGTGGCACCAGCATTTTGCTGGGCCTGGCTCGCGATGCCATGCACGACGGGCGTCTGCTGGCGCCGGCCGGCAACAATGCGTACGAGTTCTACCTCAGCGTGCTGCAACTGCAGCCGGACAATCAGACGGCGCAGCAGGCGCTGCGCGAATCCTTCCCCGAGGCCGCCGAAAAAATCGAGCACGCCATCAACCAGCAGGATCTGGAGGAGGCGCGTCGCGAGCTCGACCTGCTGCGCGAGTTCGACAGCAGCAACTTCACCCTCGCCCTGCTCGGCGGCAAGTTGTCTGCTGCGCGCGCGGTGGTGACGCGCCAGCATGAGGCCGAGGCCGCGCGCATCCAGAAGGTGGCGCACACGAAGAAGGCGTAACCGCAACGTGGGCAGTCGGCACGCGTGATGGCCTGCAGCCGTCGTCTGAAACTCCTGCGGCGCAGCGTGCAGCGGCTGTGGTCAGAGGTCGGCCAGGTAGCCGTTCTTCAATCGCACATAGTGATCGGCGGAGTAGTGCAGTTGCTCGACCTGACGGTCACTGAGCACACGCACAAAACGAGCCGGGTTACCCAGCCACAACTCGCGTTCGCCGATCACCTTGCCCGGCGACACCAGGCTGCCGGCGCCGACGAAACCGTACTTGTGCACTACCGCGCCATCCATCACCGTCGCGTGCATGCCGATCATGCAGTAGTCGCCGATGGTGCAGGCGTGCACCACCGCGGCATGGCCAATGGTCACACCCTCGCCTATCAGGCAAGGGAAGCCGGGTCCATACGGGCCTTCATGCGCCACATGCACGATGCTGCCGTCCTGGATGCTGGTACGCGCACCGACGCGGATATGGTTCACGTCACCGCGCAGTACCACGCCAGGCCAGATCGATACGTCATCACCCAGCACTACGTCCCCGATCACACTGCTGGCCGGGTCGACATAGACGCGCTCGCCGAGGCGGGGACTGATGCCTTTGTAACTGCGTAATGGATTCATGCGCGCATGGTAACTGCTGTGGATTGCCAGCAGGTTGGCCGGGGCTGGTAGTCGATTTGACCAGTTGTCGTTGCTCAACTTGACCAACCGAGTTAGCGTGTTGAGCATCCCGCTGAAGGTCGCTTGTCGACCCGTAGCTGTCGTTCGCCAGTGACCGCTCTAGAGACAGCCACAGGTACGCCGAGAGGTGTCGAGTTCGGACCAGTGGCCTATTGTGGAATCAGCTTCTTCATCACGTCGAGACGCGACTGTGGACGTGACAGGTGATGGATGCCGATGAAGGTGACGTCCGATAGCGGTTCGCCCTCACCTAACTCCAATTTCGCCACCGGAAAGCTCTTGATGCTGAGGTCTTCCCCTGTGGCCGGCGCCATCGTCTTGTTCCAATCTGCATCCGATTTTTTTGGCGGCGGCACGAGATACTCCCACAGGTAGCGAAACGCGGAGTCTACTGATCCCTGCCCATGCACGATGACGAATCGCGGCCTCACGATTGAGAGGAAGAGCTGGTGTAACGGCCAGATTTGCTTTACGTGCCCCAGATGCTGCTGATGTCCGCCATGGGCGCTCAACCATCCTGGCACCCCCTCCTCGGATGAATCCGGAAAGAGGTTGGTAATGAACAGATCGCGCTGCCAGTCTTTCACCTCCAAGGCTTCCGCGAGCTTGGTGAGATTGGGCCACCCGTTCGACCAGTCGCTCAGGGGATGCGCGTCGTTGGCCTTAGCAGAAACAAGTGCCTGCGTAGTCTCACGTAATGACTTGGCATCGCTCTGGTCGCCATTCTTTTTCGAGACTCCAGGGTTGAACCCCATAACGTAAAAACGACCCTCGCGGAGCGCACTGGGTGGACACTGAATGACGTCACCTGGCTCGTCTAGCGAGAACCATGGCGCTGCCTGCTCGAGTAAGCCGATGATTTTTTTGCTTAGTGATTCAAGATCGGTCATGTCATTCGTTCCCCTTGGTTATATTGCTTTGCTGCACTTCGGTATATCTCGGCCAGCGATGAACGTAGAGGGTCAGGCGCGATGACCTCGACCTGGTCACCAAACGCTAGGAGCCACCACCGGAGCTGCGATGTGTCGTGCACTGTCCCAGTGATGCGAGCCCAACCTGCGCGGCTGTCATCGATGATGACCTGGTCGTCGCTCAGTGGTGTTTCGTGTAGATGGGCCGCCGCAGGCGATTCCATCCGAAGCACGAGCTTGACGAGACCATTGTCCATAAACCCAAACACCCCGGACTGGGCATAGGTCTCGAGGTCGAACACCTTGGGCAGGTAGCTGGCCTCGTCTAACAGCCGTGCCTGATGGATCCTGTGCAACGCAAATTGGCGCACGTCCCCGTAATTACCGATCGTGCCAACCAGATAGCCAACCACGCCGCGATAGACGAGCCCGAGCGGATGTACCCGATAGTGCATAATCGCGGCTGCACTCCGGCTGCGATATCGCATGTCGATCTGATGCTGTTGCGCCAGCGCCTCGTGTACAACCGCCAACACCGTCCGGGCGACCTTGGGCGGCAACAGCGGCTGGGTCGGCTGGACAACCGCAATCCGCTTGCTCCATTCCGCCACACCGCGCTTGCCCAAGGCTTCACGAAGCGTGGCATCGGCCTGCCTGAAGTACGGTGCGAGCGGTTCCAGCAGATGCGCGGGCAACAGTGGTTGCAGCTGTGTGCTGGCGAGCTTTAGCACCATCGCCTGCAGCGGCGACATGCCGGGAAGGGAGAACTGCTTTGCATCCTTCTGCCAGCTCCAGCCGAACGGCTTTGCGCGATCGTCGCATGCGAGTGGAAACGTTTCTGAAAGCGCAGCGAGGTCGCGTTCCACTGTGCGCTTGGTGACGACTTGATCTTCCACACGCAGGCGCTCGACCAGTTCGCGTGCGGTGGTCTTGCGCGGATACCGCGGAATCCATTGCAGCATCAGCCATTGCCGACTCAGTGATTCCTGGGCGTTGGCCATCGGTAAGATCCAGTCAAGGGCTTCAGCGTGTGACTCTACCGCGATAGCTCTCTTTCCGGCGGTGGGTAGGCTCAATGGATAAACCCGATTGGCTGGTGCGTGGTGGGTTTGTAGCGGCACTCGGTTGCTAGCGCACTGAGCAGAGAGTCGATGGTGCATGGTTCGCCCGAGATGGACAGTCGCCGCAACGCGGCTGCGGCGTCGCCAGGCGTCAGGCCATCGAGCGCGTGCACGCGACCGGCCAGCGATGACTTGTTGAATTCGGCACAGATCCCGAGTGACACGCAGCATTGATGAACCAGTTCCAGACGCTGAGCGTTGCACAGTGGCCGAAACTCAACCTTGAGGTCGAACCGGCGCAGCGCCGCCGGGTCAAGATCATCCAGTCGGTTTGTGGTGCAGATGAAGACACCGTCGAACGCCTCCATCTGGGTCAGCAATTCGTTGGTCTGTGTGGATTCCCAATGTGCTCCTGCCCTTGATCGATCGCGTAGAAAGCTATCCGCCTCGTCGAGTAACAAAACGCCATCCTCCTGTCGCGCCTCGTCAAACATGTCGCGCAGATTACGTTCGGTCCCGCCTACCCACACCGACAATAATGAAGAGGCTTGGCGCTGCAGCAATGGCCGGTCCAGTCTTTCAGCAACCATCTTGCCGAGTGCCGTCTTACCGGTGCCCGGCAGTCCATGCAACAGCATGTGTGCGCCGATTGTCGAGCGCCTCATGGTGTCAATGATTGGTGGGAGTGGAATGTCGGTATTGAGCAGTTCGATGTCGTGTTTCAGTACTGGCGCCAGGTTGGAAAACGATGGTGGCGTCGCACCCAATGTCCTCATGTAGTGGCTGGAGAGGATCTGCAGATTACGGCGCACATTGCGTTCCCCGTCCGCACTACCGTCGACGGCGATGTTCGCGATGCGTGTCAGCATGGCGGGCGACAGCTCGCGCTGATTTGCATAGCGTCGGATTTCACTCTCATCGAGCGCTTGTGTCGGGAGTGCTTTGCGCAGGAGGTCGCCCTTGGCTCGTGCCGGCAGCGACGACACGTGGATCACGAGGTCGAAGCGGCGCAGAAAAGCCTCGTCTATACGCCGGACCCCGTTGGTGATCCATATAGTTGGCGTAGGATTGTGCTCCAGACACTCGTTGATCGTCGCTTTGCTGGGTATCTTTTCCAAGTCGCTTCCTTGCGCGGGGAACAAGTCTTCGACCTCGTCCAGCAACAAAATACCTTTGCCAGCGACTGGAATAATCCGCTGCAAGTACACAGCTGAGCTCAGTCGATAACGCGGCGCGAGCGACTCCCCGTTGCAGCTGATTCGCGACTCGTACAACGGGTAATTCAACTCTGCAGCCAAAGCAGCCGCGAGCTCGGTCTTGCCTGTACCTGGTGCGCCATGCAGCAGGACGTTGACACCGCAACGTCCGGACGACAGCGCTTGGCGCAGGGAGTCGCGCAATAGTCGAACTTCGTCGTGCAAGTGTGGGTAGTCGCCAAGACTCAAACGCGGTTCCCGCTTGCGTGGGAGCAGCGAAGCCAGCAAGTCCTCAGCTGATTTGTTGGGCCTGACAAGAGGGCTGATCATGCCACGCCCTAATCGCAATCGCTGATCGAGAGGTCCAAGTACGCCAGACTCGACTGAGACAAGGCCACTCTCTATCAGTCGACCTTCAGGATCGAGAGCGCGGTCCACATGATCTGCGGGTACAGCGAAGATCGCAGCCAGCCGTCGGTGGAACTGGAAGTCCAGGCAAAGGCCGATGTACTTGGTGGCGAGCTCCGCAAACCCGGGGTGAAGCCGCAGCATCGCGCGAAAAGCAATGAGATTCAGCTCGGTTGTGTTCAAACCAAAAGACCGCTTTAGATGCTGCAGGTTGCGCCATAGCTGAGGCCTGCGTCTCGGCGTTGAAGGCTGTAGTGTGTCCTTTCGAGCGACCGCAGACAGGATCGCATCAGGCACTTCATCCAGCTTGAGATGTTCGGGAACATCAAGGCCAAGGAAATTTGCTACGTCGTAGATACTGGACGGAGAGAGTGACTTTACTAATGCTTCGCCGCGCAACGTCAGCATGCGTAGGCCCCAATTTACTGGGCGCTCACCCCATAGTTCTGAGTCATCATCCGAGCTTGCCGATACGTTTTTGTTCATGGCCCTTCGCCTTGTTTCCAGGGAACGAGTCTGGATCAACACTGCGACGGATTGTGTCGCAGCGAAGCCGAACCGGGACGCCTGTGTTGCACGACGCTGGCAGCAGGGTCAGGCCGCTTCATCCGGTAGATTCGCTGCTTCCGTTCCGTGGACACCATGGGTGCACGTGATCGTGCTACCCGTACCAAGCCCGCTACTCAGGACTGTACGAACGTTGAAAGTCTCGGTGCACACCGATGGCTGCTTTGGGGCGCCTTGTTTGCGGTGGGGACTGTCTCGTTGTGGCCGAACTGAGACATCCGGTGTCTTCAAATATCTGGCTCGGCCCGACCCATGTTCTTGGCTCCTCAGGTTTCCCCATCGCTCAGCGGTGGCGCACCGAGTGCGGGTCAGGATGGCGCGCTGCTCTACCCGGAGCCCCAGCTCACGGACTTGCCGGGCGGGGATGCCCGGCAAGCGCCACGCGGGGGGTCGTTTTCTCTTGGGTAGTTCTCTTTTACTCCGGGCATCCTGCCCTCCGCCCTCCGCCCTCCGCCCTGCGGACAAGCTTCGCTGTTCATGCGCGCGCCCGCGCGCATGTGGACAAGCAAAAGAGAAGTACCTCGGGCAGCGCAGCGGCACGAAACGCTCTGGATTCAAGCAACATCTAACAACCAGAGCCAAGAGCATCGCGCAGTAAGGTGCGATCCTGCAGGTGGCATCAAGGCTCTGACGTTGCCGAAACCTCAGGGTCAGAGTGCGACTTTGAGTCGCAAATGCAGGCTGAGACCAGCCGATCTCTCGCTTGGAACGTGCCACTGGCGAAACCGGTCAGGAGCGAACCCTCGAATGGTCAACGGGCTACTGGTCCGCATCCGCCACACCAGACTCTGGCGCGCCGCCTTCCAGCAAGTCCACCGTATACCGGTAACCCGCCTCGATCGCCCGTTCCCAGTCTTTCCAGTCAAGCATGCCGATGTGCTCCAGCGGCGGTGTGATCAGCAGATCGGCGCGCTCACGCCGGGCGGCGCTGGCGGTTTCGCCGTTGACCATGCCGGCGCGCACCAGGGTGGAAACCAGGCCCGGTCGCAGGACCGGCTGGCGCCGCTGCAGCAATAGTCGCCACAGCGCCGGCGTGAATGATTCTTCGGCGGTGGTGAGCAGCGCGATATCGGCGCGGATATCCAGCGCTGTGATGTGGGCAACGCCCTCGGCCGCCATCACGTCGGTGGGCAGGTTGTCGACCAGGGCGCCATCGACGTAGACGCGCCCCTGCTGCAGTACCGGCGGCAACACGCCGGGAATCGCGCTGGAGGCACGTAGCCATAACCAGAGTGAGCCTTGCCGATGCACTGCCATGCCGCCGCCGGACAACTGGGTGGAGACGCAGAAATACGGCAGCGGCAGGTCTTCGATCTCCAGCGCGCCGAAGGCATGTCGCAGCATGCTGGATGCACGTCGTCCGCGGGTCATCGCCACCAGGGGCAAGGTCCAGTCCGACAGTGGACGACCTTCCACGAAGCCGCGGCGCAAGGTGTCGGTGATCGTATCGAGCGCCCAGCCGCAGGCGATACCTGCACCGATGATCGCGCCGATACTGGTGCCACCGACTGCATCAAAGCGATGCCCGGCTTCATGCAGCGCCCGCAACATGCCCAGATGGGCCAGCCCGCGCGCGCCGCCGCCAGCCAGTACCAGACCGCGACCATGGCCGCTGACCAGCCGCGCCACGCGGGCCACATCGTCGCGTTGGCATACATGGTGGTGTTTCAGCTCGCCGCTGAAATGCGCCCGCCAGCGCTGCGCGGCGCCGAGGCTGACCTGATGGCCGGCGTGCAACAGCAGCAGATGCCGTGCACGATGCCCGCTACGGCGCGGCTCCAGCAGATCCGCCTCGGGCCACGGCTCGGCCGGCCGTGCGGCGAGTGTTGGCAACAGCAGCACGTCGGCCTGGCGAATGCAGCGCTGGCGCCACAGTGCGTCACCGTCGGTGTCCAGATAAATCACGAAGCGCTGCCGCGATTCGTGTTCGGCAAACCAGTCGCCGCTGCGCCCGCTGCCTTGTCGGGCGTCGATGATGCTGCAGCTTCCATGCACCTCAAGCGATTGCGCCAGTTGCATGGCAAGCACGCGCGCCGGTACGCCGGGATCGTGCGGCAGGATCGTGAAAGTACGCGGCAGCCCGGGCGACTGGTCGCCACGATGGCGTTGCTGCAGCCACTCGATGGTGCGGCGCCCGATGCCGAGCATCGCCCGCGGAAAGCGCTCGAGCAGGGCGTCGAAAGCGCCGCGGTCCAGCCGCAATAGCTCCGAGTCACGTAGCGCACGCACCGTGCGACTGCGCTGTTCGCCGCCGAGCAGGCTGACCGCGCCGACCACCTCGCCGGCCGCGATCAGGTGCACCAGCGGGGCGCTGTCTTCCGGCTGACCGTCCTCGAATACGCCCAGGCTGCCGCTCTTGAGCAGATACAGCGCATCGGCCGGTTCGCCGGGTTTGAACAGCGGTCGCCCGCCGGGCAGGCCGAGCCAGATCAGCTCGTGCGCCAGCGCTTCATGTGCCGCCGCTTCCATGTGGCCGAACATGGCACTGCGCCGCAGCAGTTCACCGACATCTGATAGCAACATGGCAGCAAGGTTACGGTGCGATCCATGACAGAACGGCGTACGTCACGACAGCTGTCGCGTCTGTCGCTGCGTGCCGCCGCGCTTGATTTCGGGCGCTCTGATCGCCACGCTGGCCAATCAAAGGAGATTTCATGAATCACGACAACCCCCTGCTTCGCGACGACACCTTGCCGGCGTTCACGCAGATCCGCCCCGAGCACGTCCCGCCGGCGATCGACGCGTTGTTGGCTGACTATCGCGATGCCATTGACGATCTGCTGGCATCGGGCGCTGCCCGTGATTTCACCAGCCTGATGCTGACCCAGGAACGGCTGGAGCAGCGTCTGGCGCGTGCTTGGGCACCGGTCTCCCACCTGCATTCGGTGGCCGACAGCGAGGCCTTGCGCGCGGTGTACGGACCGGCCGAGGAGAAGCTCACCGAGCACGCGATCGAGCTGGGCCAGAACCGCGACCTCTACGCCGCCGTGCAGTCACTCGCCGATGCACCGGATTTCGCCGGCCTGCCACGCGCCGAGCGCGCCTTGGTCGAACATGCACTGCGTGACTTCCGCCTGTCTGGCGTGGCATTGGAAGAGCCGGCGCGCTCGCGCTTTCGCGACATCGGCGTCGAGCTGTCCAAACTTTCCACCGAATTCTCCAACGCCGTGCTGGATGCCAGCGAGGCGTGGCATGAACACATCAGCGACGAGCGCGATCTGGCCGGCATTCCCGAATCCGGCCTGGCGGTGCTGCGCCAGTACGCCGAGGACCAGCAGCTCGATGGCTATCTGGTCACCCTCAAGCAACCCAGCGTACAGGCGGTGCTGACCTACGCCGATAACCGCGGTTTGCGTGAGCGGGTGTACTGGGCCTACCAGACCCGCGCGTCCGACCAGGGCCCGAGCGCGGGCAAGTTCGACAACAGCGCGCGGATCGAGAAGATCATGGCGTTGCGTCACGAGGCCTCGCAGTTGCTGGGTTTTGCCAACGCCGCGGAAGAGTCGCTGGCGACCAAGATGGCTTCCTCACCCACTGAAGTGATGGAATTCCTGCACGACCTGGCGGCACGCGCCAAGCCGGTGGCGCAGCGTGAACTGGCCACCCTGCGCGAATTCGCCCAGGGCGAACTGAAGCTCGACAACCTCGAATCCTGGGACGTCGGCTACGCCTCGGAGAAACTGCGCCAGCAGCGCTACGCGCTGGATGAGGAGCAGCTCAAGCCCTATTTCCCGCTGCCGGCGGTGATCGAGGGTTTGTTCGGCATCACCGAGAAGCTTTACGGCATCACCCTGGCCCCGCGCGAAGGGGTGGATGTGTGGCATCCCACGGTGCGCTACTACGACGTGCGCGATGCCGAGGGCCGCGTGTTCGCCGGTGCCTATGTCGACTTGTATGCGCGCAACGGCAAGCGCGGCGGCGCGTGGATGGATGTCTGTCGCGCGCGCTTCGATGATGGTGAACAGTTGCAGCTGCCGGTGGCGTTTCTCACCTGCAACTTTGCGCCGCCGACCGAGGGCAAACCGGCCCTGCTCACCCACGACGACGTGCTGACCCTGTTTCACGAATTCGGACATGGTCTGCATCACCTGCTCACCGGCGTTGCCCTGCCATCGATCGGCGGTATCGACGGGGTGGAGTGGGACGCGGTGGAGCTGCCCAGCCAGTTCATGGAGAACTTTGGCTGGAATCGCCAGGCGCTGGATCTGTTCGCCCGCCATTACCGGACTGGCGAGCCGCTGCCCGACGAACTGTTCGAACGTATGCTGGCCGCCCGCCACTTCCACGCCGGCCTGTTCCTGGTGCGCCAGCTGGAGTTCGCGTTGTTCGATTTTCTGCTGCATCTCGAATACGACGCCGAGCAAGGCGCCCGCACGCTGGCGGTGCTGGAAGAGGTGCGCAAACAGGTCGCGGTGTTGCACCCGCCGGCATGGCAGCGCTTCCCGCAAGGCTTCAGCCATGTCTTTGCCGGCGGTTATGCGGCCGGCTATTACAGCTATCTGTGGGCCGAGCTGCTCAGTGCCGACGCGTTCGGCGCGTTCGAAGAGCAGGAAGCGGCCAGCGGCTCGGTGATGGATCGGGCCAGTGGTGAGCGTTTCCGTCGCGAAGTGTTGTCGGTGGGCGCCAGTCGTCCAGCGCTGGAGAGTTTCATCGCCTTCCGCGGCCGCAAGCCGGAGCCGGAGGCGCTGTTGCGCAGTCACGGTCTGGTCTGAGCATTTCAGTGTGTGCGCGGGTCGGGATGAGCGTGGCGAATCCCGGCCCGCCTGCGGCTATCATTACGCCGAGCGGCGACAGCTCGAATGGCGGACAAAAAAAAGCCCGCCGAAGCGGGCTTTTCAAGATCACAGGAGTCCGATGGACTCAGGCAACCTGGACTTCTTCAGCCTGCAGGCCTTTCTGGCCCTTGGTGACGATGAACGTGACGCGCTGACCTTCCTGCAGGGACTTGAAGCCCGTGCCCTGGATCGCGCGGAAATGCACGAACAGGTCATCACCGCTTTCCGGCGTGATGAAGCCAAAACCCTTGGCGTCGTTGAACCACTTGACTGTACCGCTCTGACGATCCGACATGAAACTTTACCTTTGAAGCTATGGATGATTTGCGGCTTGGAGCGAATCGCACTTGACCGCAATATTGGGCAGAAAA
>JBBQQL010000058.1:0-22621 GCA_038215995.1 Lysobacterales bacterium | reverse complement strand
GCCGTCGCCGGTGGAATTCAGCGAGACCTTTCGCGGCGCCTCGTTGCCGGCCGGTGATATCGCCAACGCCGAAGCGAACCGGCTCGCCGCGCGCGATCTGGCCGACGAGCTGGAGATCCCGATCGGCAACGCGGTCGACTTCTGGACCGAGGCGGCGCTGTTCTCCGCCGCCGGCTATACCGCCTTCGTCTACGGCCCCGGTGACATTGCCCAGGCGCACAGCGCCGACGAATGGGTGTCGCTGGCGCAATTGCAGCATTACGCAGAAACCATCTACCGGATCGTGAACCGTGCAAGCGCATAAGACCACGCGTCAAACCATCGTCCGCCTGCTCTCCAGCATGGGCAGCGCGAAGGAAATCCAGCAGTACCTCAAGCGCTTCTCGCAGCTCGATGCCAAGCGCTTCGCCGTGGTCAAGGTTGGCGGCGCCGTGCTGCGCGACGAGCTGGGTGACCTCACCTCGTCGCTGACCTTCCTGCAGCAGGTCGGGTTGACTCCGATCGTGTTGCATGGCGCCGGCCCGCAGCTGGATGAAGAACTCTCGGCCGCCGGTATTGAGAAGCAGACCATCAACGGCTTGCGGGTGACTTCACCGAAGGCGCTGGCGATCGTGCGCAAGGTGTTCCAGGAACAGAACCTGCGTCTGGTCGAGGCACTGCAGTCGATGGATACCCGCGCCACCTCGGTGCCGTCCGGCGTGTTCACCTCGGAGTATCTCGATCGTGACGTGTACGGACTGGTGGGCAAGGTCAAGAGCATCAACCTCGCACCGATCGATGCCAGCCTGCGTGCGGGTTCGATTCCGGTGATCGCCAGCCTCGGCGAGACCGAGGAAGGGCAGATCCTCAATATCAACGCCGACTTTGCCGCCAACGAACTGGTGCGCGTGCTGCAGCCGTACAAGATCGTTTTCCTCACCGGCACTGGCGGACTGCTCGACGGCAAGGGCAAATTGATCGACTCGATCAATCTCAGTACCGAGTACGAACATCTGATGGCGCAGCCGTGGATCAATGGTGGCATGCGGCTGAAGATCGAACAGATCGCCGACCTTCTGGCGGGCCTGCCGCTGACCTCGTCGGTATCGATCACGCGGCCGTCCGAACTGGCCAAGGAACTGTTCACCCACAAAGGCTCGGGCACGCTCGTGCGGCGCGGCGAGAAGGTGTTCACCCATACCTCGTGGGAGGGCATCGACCGCGAGCGTATGCGCAGCCTGATCGAATCGAGTTTCGGGCGCACCCTGGTGGATGATTATTTCGAGCGCACGACGCCGTATCGAATCTACGTCAGCGAAAACTATCGCGCCGCGATGATCCTGGTCGAGGCCGAGGGGCTGACCTACCTCGACAAGTTCGCCGTGCTCGACGACGCGCAGGGCGAGGGACTGGGGCGAGCGGTTTGGCAATTGATGCGCGGAGAGAATCCACGACTGTTCTGGCGCTCCCGCCATGGCAATCCGATCAATCCGTTTTATTACGCCGAGTCGGACGGTTGCCTCAAGCAGGAGCGCTGGAAAGTGTTCTGGTACGGGCTGGACGGCTTCGACACCATTGCCCGCTGCGTGGCGCACTGCGCCGTGCGTGAGCCGACCCTGGGAGACACCATCGCATGAGCATGACAACCCACCGGATCGGCATCGTCGGTGCTCGCGGCCACACCGGCGCCGAACTGATCCGGCTGGTCGCGGCCCATCCCGCACTGGAACTGGCCTTCGTCTCCTCACGCGAACTCGATGGCCAGCGCGTGGATGCGCATGTCGGCGAGTATCGCGGTGAGCTTTGCTACAGCGCCCCCGACCACGCCGACCTGCCGCTGCTGGGTGCCGACGTGGTGGTGCTGGCGCTCCCCAACGGCAAGGCGGCGGTATGCGTCGAGGCGTTCGACAAGGCCGGTGTGGATCCCGTCATCGTCGACCTGTCGGCCGACTACCGCTTCAACGAGCGCTGGTATTACGGGCTGCCCGAGCTGACCCGTGACACCTGGCGCGGTGAGCGGCGGATCAGCAACCCCGGCTGCTACGCCACGGCGATGCAGCTGTCGATCGCGCCGCTGAAGGATCTGCTGGCCGCGCCGCCGGTGTGCTTCGGCGTATCCGGTTATTCGGGCGCCGGCACCACGCCGTCGGACAAGAACGATCCGGACAAGCTGCGCGACAACCTGATGCCGTACGCACTCACCGGGCATATGCACGAGCGGGAAGCCAGTCGCCATCTCGGTGTCCCGGTGGAATTCATGCCACATGTCGCGCCGCATTTTCGTGGACTCACCGTCACCAGCAACCTGTACTTGTCACGCAAGATGAACCGCGAAGACATCATGGCGCGCTTCCAGGGCGCCTATGCTGGCGAGCCGCTGGTCAGGGTGGTCGACGAGGCGCCGTGGGTCAGTCGCATCGCGCATCGGCACCATGTCGAGATCGGCGGTTTCGCCGTGTCGGTCGACGGCAAGCGGGTGGTGGTCGTGGCCACGCTGGACAATCTGCTCAAGGGCGCGGCGACCCAGGCCATGCAGAACATCAATCGAGCGATCGGGGTGGCTGAAACCACCGCCATTCCCTTGTTGTAGGAGCGCACCCTGTGCGCGAAAGCTCTTTGCATGGACCGACCAGAAAGCATCGCGCAGAGGGTGCGCTCCTACACGTTTTGAGGACATCACCATGACCCAACCGCTCTGGCAAAAAGCCGACATCAAGATCGACGCCAAGATCATGCAGTTCCTTGCGGGCGATGACGTGCTGCTCGATCGCGAATTCTTCCTGCACGACATCACGGCCAGCAAGGCGCATGTCGAGGGGCTGGCCAATATTGGCGTGGTCAGCGCCGACGAGGCCACCGCGCTGAAGCAGGAGCTCGATGCGCTAGCCGAGGATTTTCGCAGCGGCGCCTTCGTGCTGGATGATCGCTACGAAGACGGCCACTCGGCGATCGAGGCTCGCCTCACCGAGCGACTGGGTGACGCCGGTCGCCGGGTACATACCGGGCGTAGCCGCAACGACCAGATTCTGGTCGCCACGCGGTTGTGGCTGAAGGACCAGCTCGCCACGCTGCAAAATCATTGTTGCGACATCGCCCGGGTCTGCCTCGATCGCGCCGCGCAACCGGCGCTGCCGCTGCCGGGCTATACCCACCTGCAGCGCGCGGTAGTGTCATCCACCGCGATGTGGTTTGCCGGCTTCGCCGAGGGTTTCATTGATGACGGGTTGCGCGCTCAACAGACGGCGTTCTGGATCGACGCCAATCCGCTGGGCACAGCGGCGGGTTATGGCGTGAACCTCAAGCTTGACCGCGAACACACCACCCAGGTGCTTGGCTTTGCGCGCATGCAGATCTCGCCGATCTACGCCCAGTTGTCGCGTGGCAAGTTCGAGATGGCGGCACTGGAGGCATTGGCCAGTGCGCTGCTCGACCTGCGTCGGCTGGCGTGGGATCTGTCGCTGTTCACCACCGCCGAATTCAACTTCGTGCAGTTGCCGTCCGAGTACACCACCGGCAGCTCGATCATGCCGAACAAACGCAACCCCGACGTCGTCGAGCTGTTGCGCGCCAGTTATGCCAGCGTCGCCGCAGCGCGCACCGAAATCGAGCAACTGTTGTCGCTGCCTTCGGGTTATCAACGCGACCTGCAGTTTTCCAAGGGATCGCTGTTTCATGGTGTGCGGCATGGTCTGGGCGCGTTGTCGCTGGTGCCCGACCTGCTGGCGCGGATGCAATGGAACGCGCCAGCGATGCGCGCGGCGATCGAGCCGGCGATGTACGCCACCGACGTGGCGATCGAGCAGGCGGCGGCCGGCGTGCCGTTCCGTGACGCGTATCGCGCCGCCGCGGAGACCGCCGCCTCGGCGGGTGCAGGGCGCACGCCGGAGGGTAGTCTCGCTGCGCGCACCTCACCCGGTGCCGGAAATGACTTGCGTCTCGACGAGCTGAAACGTCGCCTGGATCAAATGGACGTCTGAACGGGCATGACTTCGATACCTTCACAATCACTGCCGCCATGGCGCCGTGCCGTGCTGAAGGTTGGCAGCAACTTGCTGGCCGCCGACGGCGGTGGGCTGACTCCGCGCTACGCGGAGGCGCTGTCCGTGTTCATCGCGGCCAGTCATGCGGCGGGCAGGGAAGTGGTGCTGGTATCGTCCGGTGCCGTGGCAGCAGGGCGCGCCCTGCTGCGTGCGCGGGAGACGACGGGTCGTGATCTGGCAGCGCGTCAGGCGCTGGCTGCACTGGGTCAGGCGCCGATGATCGCGCTGTGGCAATCGCTTTCGGAACGGCCAGTGGCGCAGGTGTTGCTCACCCACGATGATCTGCGCAACCGCCGGCGTTACCTCAATGCCCGTGCCACCCTGCATGGCTTGCTGGCGCTCGACGTGTTGCCGGTGGTGAACGAAAACGACACCGTGGCGGTGGATGAACTGAAGCTGGGCGACAACGACAATCTAGCGGCGATCGTCGCCGCGCTGGTCGATGCCGATCTGCTGCTGATCGCCTCCGACGTCGCCGCGCTATACAGCGCAGATCCACGCCGTGATCCCACGGCCACGCCGATAGCGCGGGTCGAGGCGGTTTCCCCGGCCGTCATGGCGATGGCCGGGGGGAGCGGCAGCGCGGTGGGCACCGGCGGCATGCGCACCAAGCTGGAGGCTGCGGAAAAGGCGGGGGCCGCGGGTATTTCGACGGTGTTGTTCGATGGTCGTGATACGGCCACGCTGACGGCGTTGGCACAAGGTCATCTGCGCGGCACCCTGGTTTGCGCACCGGGCAGTCGCATGCAGGCGCGCAAATACTGGTTGCGCCATGCGCCGCCGGCCAGCGGCAAGATTCACATCGACGAGGGTGCGGCACGTGCGCTGGCAGGTGGCCGTGCTTCGCTGCTGCCCGGCGGCGTCATTGCAGTCGAGGGTGAATTTCAGCGCGGTGATCTGGTGGAAATCATCGGTCCGCATGATCGAGCGGTGGCACGCGGACTGAGTCAGTACGCGGTAGCCGAGGTGCGTCGGCTTGCGGGGCGCCACAGTCGCGAGATCGAAACCTTGCTCGGCTACAGTCATGGCGCCGAGGTGGTGCATCGCGATGATCTGGCGAGCGTGCAGGATCAATCCGCATCGATGGTGCCGGGAGTCAGCTGAAATGATGCGGAGCCGACTGATCTCGGTGCGAGTGTCGACTGGCGCAGCGGATCGGGTGGTATCTGCCAGCCGCATAACAGCGGGCTTCAGTTCGGTGTTTAACGCATCGAGGTTGTATTTCGTAGCTGCCGCCCCCATTTTGATGAGGATAAGTTTCCCGCATTGACATATCAGAGGACGATGACCCAGCTCAGAAAGTTTCGCCAACAAACCGTACCGCCATGGCGGCGTGCCGTACTCAAGGTAGGCAGCAGCCTGCTAGCTGCAGATGGAGGCGGGCTCAGTACTCGTTATGCCCTGGGCCTGGCGCAGTTCATTGCGTCCTGCCACGCCTCCGGTCGCGAGATCGTGCTGGTGTCTTCGGGTGCCGTTGCTGCCGGCCGCATGCTGCTGCAGGACCATTCCCCGGAAGACAGCAGCAACGCCGCACGCCAGGCGATGGCGGCGCTGGGGCAGACGCAAACCGTCGCGCTGTGGCAGCGGCTGTTCGACAGACCGCTGGCACAAGTGCTGCTCACCCACGATGACCTGCGCGATCGCCGCCGTTATCTGAACGCGCGCGCCACCTTGACCGAGCTGCTCAAGTACAAGGTGATGCCGGTGGTGAACGAAAACGACACGGTCGCCGTGGACGAACTCACCCTCGGTGACAACGACAATCTGGCGGCCATCGTCGCGGCCTTGATCGATGCGGACATGTTGTTGATCGCCACCGATATCGATGGCTTGTATACCGCCGATCCGCGCAGCAACCCCGACGCGCAACCGATCGACGAAGTGCACGAACTCACCACCGAGATCATGTCCATGGCCGGCGCAGCCGGCAGCAGCGTCGGTACCGGCGGCATGCGCACCAAGCTGGAAGCCGCTGAGAAAGCGGCGGCGGCTGGTATCCAGACCATCCTGTTCAACGGTCGGGACGGCGAAGTCGTGAATCTTTTGGCGCGTGATCTGTTACACGGCACCTTGCTGCGCACTACGGCCACCCGCTTGCAGGCACGCAAATACTGGCTGCTGCATGTGCCGGCGGTGCCCGGCTGCATTCATGTGGATGCGGGCGCGGCGCGGGCGATCAGCGAAGAAGGTGCTTCCCTGCTGCCCAAGGGCGTGATTGACGCCGTGGGCGATTTCCAGCGCGGCGATATGGTCGAGATCGTCGGCAACAGCCTCACCGACATTCCGTATGTCGTTGCGCGAGGCATCACCCAGTACGGCGCGGCCGAGATCAACCAGATCGCGCGCAGCCATACGCGCGACATCAAGCAGAAGCTTGGCTACAGCTACGGTGAAAGCATCGTGCATCGTGATGACCTGGTCATCAAGAACGATTTGGGAGTGACTCCATGAAACCATCCGTGCGCGATTCCGCGCTTCTTTGCCAACAGGCGGCGGTGCAGATCGCCGCGTTGTCCACCGATGCCAAGAATGCCTTGCTGCGTTCCATGGCCGATGCGCTGCAGGCGCAGACGGCCAACATCCTTGCTGCCAACGCCGAGGACATGAAGGCCGCGCGCGAGAAAGGCATCGGCGAAGCCATGCTAGATCGGCTGGCGCTGGACGAGGAGCGGGTAAGCGGGATTGCCGATGCCTTGCGCCAGGTGGCGGCGCTGCCCGATCCGGTCGGCCAGATCACCCGCAGCGAGCGCTCGGACAAGGGCTTCAGCATCGAACGCGTACGCGTCCCGCTGGGCGTGATCGCGATGATCTACGAAGCGCGTCCCAACGTCACCGCCGATGCTGCCGCGCTGTGCCTCAAGGCCGGCAATGGGGTGATTCTGCGTGGTGGTTCCGAGGCGTTGCGCTCCAATCAGGCAATAGCTGCCTGCCTGCGCGGTGCGTTGCGCGAGGCCGGTCTGTCAGAGTATGCATTGATGCTGATGGATGATCTCAGTCGCGAGGCCATGCTTGAGCTGATGCAGTTGTCCGATATCGTCGACTTGATCATTCCGCGCGGTGGCGAGGGGCTGATCCGCTTTGTCACCGAAAACGCGCGGGTGCCGGTGATCAAGCACTACAAGGGCGTCTGCCATCTGTACGTCGATGCTCATGCTGATCTCGACAAGGCGCTCGATATCCTGATCGACGGCAAGGTCTCGCGTCCCTCCGCCTGCAACTCGCTGGAGACTTTGCTGGTGCATGCCGATGTGGCGGCCAGCTTCCTGCCACGCGCGGCCAGGGCGCTGCGCGAGCGCGGCGTGGAACTGGTCGGTGACTCCCGTGCGTGTGCGTTGTGCGAGGACATGTCGCTGGCCAGCGACGAGGATTTCGCCACCGAGTTCCTCAGCCTGAAGCTTTCCGTGGGCGTGGTCGATGATCTGGAGGCGGCCATTGTGCACATCCGCCGCTACGGCTCCGACCACACCGAAGTGATCGCTACCGAAGACCCGGCAGCAGCCAACCGCTTCGTGCACGCCCTGCGCTCGGCCGTGGTGATGGTCAACACCTCCTCACGTTTCAGCGACGGCGGTGAGCTGGGCCTGGGCGCCGAGATCGGCATTTCCACCACGCGCCTGCACTCCTACGGACCGATGGGCGCCGAGGCGCTCACCATCGAACGCTTCGTGCTGCGTGGTGACGGGCAGGTGAGGCACGCGCAGAGTCGCGTTGGAGCGTGAGTCGACTTCGGCGGGCGCTATCGAAGCGATGGCGCCCGGGCCATTCCGCGAACTGAATGCGTGTGGGCGGGGCAGGTAGCCCTCGGTCCACAACTGCTGACTGCTCAGTCCCGTGGCAGTGTCGAGGGGGCGGGTAAATATCAAGCAAGACATGTGCCTGTATTTCCTGGATTTCGGATATTTTTCTGGATTCATGAGGTCCGTCACATTCTTTTTTCCAGCGGCGCTCGTAAGATGCGGTTTACTTCCCATCACCAGCATCGAATGCGGTGGAATGAATGATCGAGCTGGAAATTCAGGTGCTCTCGGAGAAGCGGGATGGTCTGCTGATCGACATTGGTCGTTGCGCCACGTCGAACGGGTTCACCTTGCAGCGTCAACGTGTGACGCAGGACGTCCATGGCGCGCTGTTGAGCATGGTGGTGCGTGGTTCGACGCGGAAGCAGCGGGCGCTCGAGTCTGCGCTTGAGAGCCACGAACGCGTCATCAGTTATGAGCTTTCCGAATTTGTCGAAGGCGAGGTCAAGCCCCACTTCGCGGCGGCGCGAATCTTTGCGCGGCCAGCGGTGGCCGCGGCCCCCATCCCGGTGAGCGCACCTGCGCCAGTGCCGGTGTCCGCGCCTGTGGTACAGGCTCCAGTGGCTGTGTCGGTTCCGGATTTTTCGTCAACCGCTCCGGTGCGCATGGTGGGAGAGTCACGCTCTGCCGTGCGGGCTGTGGCTGCCCCGGTTGCCCCGACGGAGGTTGCCGCGGTGGTTGTCACGGCGCAGCGAGCACCGGAGCCTGATTTCGAATTCATCCTGCCGGAGCCTGCCCGGTCAGTTGCCGCCGCGCCTGTGCCAGAGGCCGCGTTCGTTGATCTGGTTCCGCTGGCCCCGGATATCGATGCCGTCGACAAGGCGTTGCGCTCCCTGGAGTTGGACTACCCGCAGATCGTGCCGTCTCTGTTGACGCTGGATGGTTCGGTAGCACCGGGCGCACGCGAATCGTCGCTATCGCTGGCGGGTCAGCGCACAGGGGCGTGGGTGTTCGAGCGCACCTATGCCGCGGTTGCTCCCGGCGATTTGCACGAGGCGATCGAGAACATTGGTGTTCCCGCGCTGCGCGAGCTGGTCGAGGTGGAGCAGAAAGGGAGCCAGTTGCACATACGCAACAGCCCGCTGTGCGCCGAACACGATCACTCCGGCTGTGGATTTTTCAGTGGTTATCTGGAAGGCGTGCTTGGGCCGGCCGTCGGCGCCGACCAGCTATCCATATTTCCGGTCTGCTGCCGCAGCTTCGGCGCCGATGCCTGCGTGCTTGCCATCTCGGCCTGAGTCCGCGGTGGTTTCTCAATGCAACCACACCCGCTCAGCGGCTGTGGTGCCATGCCTGCACGGCCTGGGCAAAGGCGAGGCAGTCGGCAAACCGGTTGTATAGCGGCGCCGGTGAGATGCGGATGACGTCGGGTTCGCGCCAGTCACCGATGATGCCGTGCTCCATCAGGTACTCGAACAGGGCGCGGCCCTGCGCGCGGCCGCCGGTCACGCGAATCGACAGCTGGGCGCCGCGGCGCGCGGCGTCCGCCGGGGTGACGACTTCGAGGATGCCGGCCAGCTCGGTGTTCACCAGGTGTTCGAGATAACCGGTGAGCTGCACGGATTTCGCGCGCAGGCGTGGCATCCCTGCGCGCCGGAAGATTTCGAGCGATACCCGCAGCGGCGCCAGTGCCAGGATCGGCGGATTGGAAAGCTGCCAGCCATCGGCGCCTGGCGTGGGCACGAACTGCGGGCCCATCTGGAAGCGGGTGGTCTTGTCATGTCCCCACCAGCCGGCGAAGCGTGGCAGTGTGCTGCTGGCATGGCGCTCATGCACGAACGCGCCGCCGACCGCGCCGGGGCCACTGTTGAGGTATTTGTAGCTGCACCAGATCGCGAAATCGGCGCCGCTGTCATGCAGCTGCAGCGGCAGGTTGCCGACCGCATGGGCGAGGTCGAAGCCAACCATGCAACCGTGCCGGTGGCCGAGTTCGGTAATGGCCTTGAGATCGAAGGACTGACCGTTGCGGTATTGCACGCCGGGCAACATCACCAGGGCGATGCGCGAGCCGTGTTCCGCCAGCACGCGTTCGATCGCGGCTGTCGAGATCAGGCCGTTGGGTTCGTCGGCCTCCAGCTCGATCAGGGCGGTGGCCGGGTCGAAGCCGTGAAAGCGGATCTGTGACTCCACCGCGTAGCGGTCGGTGGGAAATGCGCCCGCCTCGATCAGGATCGCCGGACGCTCGGCGGTAGGGCGGTAGAAGCTCACCATCATCAGGTGCAGGTTCACCCCCAGCGTGTTCATCGCCACCACTTCGGACGGTTGCGCGCCGACGATGCTGGCGAGGTCATCGCGTACGAACTCGTGGTAATCCATCCACGGCAGGCGGCCCTTGAAGTGGCCCTCCACACCCAGTTCACCCCAGTAATCGAGCTCGGCGTTGACTGATTCACGCACCGCCCGCGGTTGCAGGCCGAGCGAGTTGCCACAGAAGTAGATGCTGTCATCGCCTTCATGCGGCGGAATCAGAAACTCGTCGCGGAACGCGCGCAGCGGATCGGCGGCATCCTGGGCCTTGGCCCAGTCAGCGGTAGCCTGGTAATCGGGCATGGAGTTTTCCTGGAGCATCATCTGAACGACATGCGTATGTGCAGGAGCGCACCCTGTGCGCGATGCTCTTCGTCCGGCGCAAACAAAGAGCATTCGCGCACAGGGTGCGCTCCTACAGGTGGCGGATTATTTATTTCAACTGCTCGGCGAGGGCAGCGCAACCCTTGTCGAAATCGGCTTTCCAGGTGGCACCGGCGAGGCTCTGGCTGGGGCGAACGCAACGCAGCTGGATCGCGCGGCCGTTCTTGAACCAGTAATGTTCGACATAGCTGAAATCGGTGCCGATCTCCTGCGCCGTGTAAACATTGCTGTTCGGGGTCGGCGGTGCAGGGGCCACCTTGTAGCCGGGCAGGGCCATCGCCTTGGCGTCCGCTTCGGCCATGAATTGATGGAAGCTGCTGATGTCCTGCACCTGCTTCACCGTCACCGTGATGCGGGCAAGACTGTTTTTGCCTGTGGGTGAGGGGTCGGGTACCTGGAACACCTGGGCTTCAGGGTCACCCTCGGTCTGCATGATGGTCAGCCAGCTGTCCGGGGTATGAAAGGTCACGCTGCCGTCGGCCATGCTGACTTCGCCGGCATGGACGGTGCCGCCCAGCAGCAAGGTGACGGCCAGGGTCATGGCGATCAGTGTGGTGTTGCGCGGGAAGCTCATGCTGTCTCCTTGGAGAGGGTGTCGGGGACAAAACGGTGTCGTGGCAGGCCCAGCCATTCGAGCGCGGTACCGTGAAACAGCCGGGCGCGCTCGATGTCGTTCAGGCCCAGTGCCTCGATGCCGCTGCCGGGCTCTTGCTCGCCCAGCGGGAAAGGATAGTCGGTGCCGAGCATGACTTGGCTGGCGCCCGTCACATCCAGCAAATATCGCAGCGCCAGATCGTCGTGCACGCAGGAGTCGAAGTAGAAGCGCTTGAGGTACTCGCGCGGGTTGCGCGGGTTGTCGGTGGCGACCAGGTCCGGGCGCATCTTGAAGCCGTGTTCGATGCGGCCGATGGTGGCCGGGAAACTGCCGCCGCCGTGGGCCAGCATCACGCGCAGCTTCGGTAGCCGCTCCAGTACGCCGCCGAAGGCCAGACAGCAGGCGGCGCGTGCCTGTTCGGCCGGCATGCCGACCAGCCATGGCATCCAGTATTTCGGCATGCTGGCCGCGCCCATCATGTCCCACGGGTGCACCAGCACCGCCGCGCCGAGATCGGCGGCGGCTTCGAAGAAGGGAAACAGCTCGGGCGCATCGAGGTTCCAGTCGCCGCAATGCGAACCGATCTGCACTCCCTGCAGGCCCAGCTCGTCGATGCAGCGTTCCAGCTCGCGCACCGCCAGCTCCGGGGCCTGCAGCGGCACCGTGCCGATGCCGGCGTAGTGGCGCGGGTAGTCGCGGCACAGCTCGGCCATGTGGTTGTTGAGGTGGCGATGCAGCTCCAGCGCCTGATGGCCCGGTGCCCAGTACGAGAACAGCACCGGTACCGTGGAAATCACCTGCACATCGACACCGAAGCGGGCGTAATCGTCGATGCGCATCTGCGGGTCGAACGCCGAATCCCACACTTCGCGGAAGAACTTGCTGTCCTTGTAGATCCGGTGTCGGCCGTCGGTATGGGTCATCACCGGAAAGCGGTCGTCGCCGAACTTGGCCGCCAGATTCGGCCAGTCGCGGGGCAAGATGTGTGCGTGGGAATCGATCTTGAGCATCTTCCGAGTGTAAAACCTCCCGCCCGCCCCGTCGCGTTGCAATTGCACACGAGCGATCGGCGTGAGGTCGTTATCAATGCTCGGCGGGCACAGGAACGCGTCGTGCCCGGTCCATGACATGGGCAAGGGTGTTCACATTGTCGACGAGGCGGTCGCTGATGCGCTCCAGCAGTTCAGCCGCAGGGCGCTGGTCAGGCTGATCGAGATGCTGCAACAGGCCGCGTTGCAGTTCGCGAAGGTCGGGCAGACTACGCGGGGCAGGTTTTCCGCGCAGCGTGTCGGCGACGGTTTGTACACTGCTGGCCAGCGTCTCGACGAACAAGCTGATTTCGCTTTGCGCCGGCAGCGCGGCCAGGTCATCGAGCAGCGCTTCCAGAGTCATCGCGCTGCGAGCGAGTCGGTTGCCGTTGGCAAACAGTGCCTGGGCCATGCTAAGCAGTTCTGTGGGTGTGCCTGGTTCGCCGCGCATACGCTCGATGGAGGCTTGAGCATTGATGCGCGCGGTGCGCGCGGCCGCACGGGCCTCGTGCTGGTTGCGTCGTTGGTCGGGCCGGGTCAGCGAGTTGAGGTAACCGGCATACGCTTCCAGCATGACCGCCAGCGCAGCGTGCGCTCGGCCGCGCTCCCAGGTGGGCCACACCACGTACGCCAACAGCGCCATGCCACAACCGAACGCGGTGTTGATCACGCGATCGAGTACGGCCGTACTGGAGTTGACGCCCTCGAACGAGAGCAGGATCACCACGGTGCCGGTAAGCGCGGCGACGGCGAAGCCATAATGCGCGGTGGCGAGATAACGGAACGCCATGCACAGCGCCGCCATCAGCAGCAGATGCGCCCACGGATCGTGTGGGGTGATGTGCAGCAGCACCGTCGTGATGACCAGACCAAGGACGGTGCCAAGCACACGCAGCAAGCCGAAATTGAAGGTGGCAGCAAAATCGGGTCGCAGCACGATCGCCGCGGTCATCGGCAGCCAGTACCCATGCGGCAAATACAACAACCGTGACAACCACAATGCGGCGCTGAGACAGACGGCCATGCGTACGGCGTGTCGAAAAGCAACCGAATGCGGTGTGAGGGTGGCGCGCAGCGTCGCCCAGGCCGAGTTGCTGCGCAGCGAGTCGGGCAGGCGGGTTTCCGCGGCGCTGGCACGGATCTCGCCGCGGCTGCCGGCCCAGTCGGCGTTGCGCACCGCGGCGGCGAGCTGGCCGGCCAGGGCACGGACATGCGCCGGCAGGCCGCTGCGGTTGTGGCGTCCTTCGAACAGCACCTGTTCGGAAGTGCGCAGTGTCTTGAGCTCGTACTGAGCCTGTGCGGGCGAGTCGCCCTGCAGCAAGGCATCGGCGATCGCCGCGAGCACGCGGGAAGCTTCGTGGCGGAACATCTGATGCGTGGCAGAATCGTCGACAAGCTCGTCCATCGCGATCAGTTCCAGCCGAATACGTTCAGCCAGTTCGAGCAGGACGCCGAACGCTTCCATGGCGCGGCCGTGGGCGCGATGGCGGCCCAGCAATGTGTACTGAAGGGCGGTCATGGCCTCGGTCAGCGCGGGCACGGCCGCTTCGTCGCGCGTCTGCGGCGTGGCCATGGCAGACAAGCCACGATAGACCCTGGCCAATGCCTGGCGCTCGGGCCAGTAGCGTTGCAATGGCCATCCCGCCAGCGAAAACGTGGTGAGCAGCAGCCCCCCGGCAAAGATCAGAGCGGCGCTACCGAGTGCGGCGGTAGGCGAGGTTGGGGTGGAGGCGGTAACGACCAGCAGGATCATGCTGGTCATGCCCACCCGCGCCGTGTCGACGCCGAAAACCACCAGTAGCCCGCCAAAGAAGCCGCAGGCGGCGGTGGCGATCAGGATCGGCAACAGTTCGCCACCGATAAGAAAGCCAACCAGCGCAGCCAGTCCCGCCGCCAGCGAGGCCAGCAGCAACTGCCGCATGCGCTGCCGGTAGGGTCCGGGCTGGTCGGAAAACATGGTATTCAAGGCACCCGCTGCCACACCAAGCCCGATCTGCGCATGCCCGCTGGCGATGCCGATGCCCAGTGGCAGGATCACGGCCGCAGCATTGCGGAATACCACCTGCAACGGCACGTCTGGCCGCTTGATGGCGGTCAGGCTTTCCAGCGCGTGGGTGCGCAGCGAATAGCCAGTAGCGGGCATGGTTTCGAAAGTTGGTGGGGATGAGTGAGAAACGAGTATCGCAAAAACGGCTCGTCTCCTACTGCCCTGACCTCAAGCCCTTCCGGCGAACTCGCCGGTGAGCGTGCTGACCCACACCTTTTCTTCGTTGGCGATGTACTCGGGCACCTGTATCTCGATGCCGGTGCTGAGCCGGGCCGGCTTGTTGCGCTTGGTCGCGCTGGAGCCTTTCATTTCAGGCGCGGTCTCGACCACGGTCAGGATCACACTGCTCGGCACCTGCAGGCCGACCGGCGCCTCGTCGATCACCTGCACGTAGTAGCCCTCGATGCCTTCCACGATGTAGCCGGCGTTGTCACCGACCAACTCGGGTGAGAGCAGATACTGGGTGTAATCCTCGGCATCCATGAAGACGAACGTACCGTCATCCATGTAAGAAAAGTTGGCCGCACGGCGGATCAGATCCATTTCGCGAAGCTCATCGTCAGCACGCAGGCTGAGGTCGAACTTGCGCCCGCCAGGAATCGAATACAGGGTGAAGCGGAAAGTGACGTTGCCGCCACGCGCGCTGGGCGAGCTGCGCTCGATATCGCGCACCTGGTAAACGGTGCCGTCGTGTTCGACCACGTTGCCTTTCTTGACGTCGGAAGCTTTCATAGGGCCAGAAGTGAGTTGAGAGAAGTGAGAATCGAGAGAGAAGCGGTGCAATCGGAGTGAGGCGGGTTTTTACTCGCTTCTCACTCCTCTTCACTCACTCCCGGTTACTTGGGCTGCAGCCGCACGCCGCCATCGAGGCGGATGGTTTCACCATTGATATAGCGGTTGCCGAGGATGAAGGCGACGGTGCTGGCGTATTCACCCGGTTGGCCCAGCCGCGAGGGGAACGGGATCGAGGCGCTCAGCGACTGCTGCACGGCTTCGGGCATGCCGTCGACCATCGGGGTCCAGAAAATACCCGGCGCGATCGTCGCCACGCGGATGCCAAAACGGGCCAGCTCACGCGCCATCGGCAGGGTCATGCCGACCACGCCGCCCTTGGATGCGGAATACGCAGCCTGGCCGATCTGCCCTTCGTAGGCGGCAACGCTGGCGGTGTTGATGATCACGCCACGTTCGCCGTCTTCACCCGCCTCATTGTTTTGCATGAGGGCGGCACCAGCCTTGGCCACGTTGAAGCTGCCGACCAGATTCACCATGACCGTGGTGGAGAAATTGGCCAGCGGCATGGCGCCCTCCTTGCCCAGCACACGACCGGCGCCGAGGATGCCGGCGCAGTTGATCACCACGTTCAGGCCACCCATGGCGTGGTGTGCGGCTGCGACGTTGGTGGCGACACCATCCTCGGAGGTCACATCGGTGCGGAAGAAGCGAGCGGCATCACCGAGTTCTTTTGCTGCGGTGTGTCCTTTGTCTTCGTTGACGTCGAACAACGCCACCTTGCCGCCATTCGCGACAAAGTGCTGCGCGACGGCGTGACCGAGACCGGAGGCGCCGCCGGTGATGATCGCCTTGACCTGGTTGAGCTGCATCGTGATGTGCCTGCCAAAAAGAGGAATGGTAGCCCAGCGGCAGGGCGCTGGCGAAGTGGCTGCAAGGTGAATGGGAATCCGTCCTCCATATTGCCGTTCACGCCGCATTCGACTGCCGGCCGCGATGGTGCAGTCAGGAGTGGGCAGCGATAATGCGGCCTTGCCAGACGAGCGGGTTTCGCCGGACAGCTGCGACGGTTTTGGCCATCACAAACGAGGGGTGAGTTTGCATATGAAGAAGTCATGGGGTGCATGGTTGGTCGGTGGCGCACTGCTGTTGTCATGCAGCGCAGCCGTTGTGGCCCAGCCTGTGGGGCAGGGTTACCAGGGCCCGTATCAAGGCCAGGACAGTGGCTACCGGGACCATCACGGGGATGGTCACGACGATCGCCGAGACGACAGGCGAGACGACAGGCGTGACGACAGGCGTGACGACAGGCGTGACGACCGTCACGACCGTCACGACGATGATCGGGGTCATGGAAATGGCCACGGTTATGCTTATGGTCATGATCGGGATCATGATCGCCACAGCATGTATGACCGCGGTCGCAACGAAGGCTGGTATCGGCGGGGCGGTTATGTGCCGGTCGAGTACCGTGGGGGGCCCTACGTCGTCGAGGACTGGCGCGGCGCGCGGCTGGGTCGGCCCCGGCATGGCTACCACTGGGTGCGCAGTGACAACGGCGACTTCCTGTTGGTCGCGATCAGTAGCGGTATCATCGCGGACCTGATCCTGCATCATTGAATGTGGTTGTGTTCCTGTTCGCACTTGTGGCGACGGACGAAAGACAAGCCTGCCCGGCAGGCTTGTTTTTTTTGTCTAGGTGAAGGTTACGGGTGCCAACGCTCGCGGGGTCCCGGCGGTGGGCCGGTGCCAGGGATAAGCAGTTCCTGGTGAAGAGCATTCAAGGAAACATTCACGCGGCCTTGCACCTTGCGCGGTGATCCTGCCAAAGCATAAAGATATCTCGGGTTGCTTGGCCCCGCTCGGGGGCCGGACAGTTGCCCGATGTCGGGATGGATCAAGTCACGTTGCCATGATTTTCAGGTTGTTTTGCTGTACCAGACGGAGTGTTTTCATGAACAGGCAATGGGCTACATCGCTGCTGTGCAGCGCCATGTTGTTGTCGTTTTCGGCTGTGGCGGCGGCTCAGCCCCAGGATCATGGTCATGGCCATGATCAACAGGATCAGCATGGCCACCAGGACAAGCATGGCCGTCCGGATCACAACGATCACCAGAAGCATCGCGGCATGTCGGATCGCGGCCACAGCGAAGGCTGGTACAAGAAAGGCGGGCGCATGCCGTCCGAATACCGCGGCCGCACCTATGTGGTGACTGATTGGCACCGCGACCATCTGCGCGCGCCGCCGCGCGGATATCACTGGGTGCGTAGTGACAACGGTGATTTCCTGCTGGTGGCGATCACCAGTGGCATCATTGCGGACCTGCTGCTGCATCATTGACGCGTTGGCAGCGAGCCTTGATGGATTGGAGCCCCGCCGTCACTGGTGGGGCTTTTTCTTGCAGCGCCGATGCTAGGGAGGGATGGATGCCAAGGCCGTGCCATCGAGCAGATCCTGCAGGCTGCGGGAGCACAGCAGTTGCGGAAATGGAGTGGGCGGCGAAGGTGAGGCGGTGGCCGGCTGCAACGACTTTTGCCACACGCCCACATCCCACCACCGGCCCAGTTTGTAGCCGCACTGTTGCCAGACACCGGCTGGACTGAAGCCCATGGTTTCGTGCAAAGCCACACTGACCTGGCCCGGCAGGGTGATCACGCCCACCGCCTGGTTGATACCTTGCAGGCGCATCACGTCCAGCAGGCAGCCATACAGCCGCCGCGCGATGCCTCGGCGTTGTGCGTCTGAGTACACATAGATCGAGGTTTCGGCGATCCAGTCGTAGGCCGCGCGCTCGCGAAAACGGCCGGCGTAGGCATAGGCCAGCACGGCACCGCCCTCATCCCAGACCAGCCATGGATAGTGTTGCAACCGACTGCGGATGCGCTCCCGCATGGCCTCGACTTCCGGCACTGCCGTTTCGAAAGTCGCCGTGCCGTGGATCACCGAAGGGACGTAGATGGCGTGGATGGCTTCGGCATCTTCGAGGGTTGCGACGCGGATCATGGGCCGCGTTCCTTCAGCATTTTTCATATTTCCAGTTTCGATGCTTGCCTTCGGCCAGCCACTCCAGCGTGCTGGCAATGCGTTTCTGGCGGGTGGCGTCGGTCTTTGCCTCGGCGATCCAGTCGATGTATTCGCGTTGGGCGGCGGGGCTGAAGGCGGCATAGGTGGTGCGGGCGGTCGCATGTTTTTTCTGCGCGAGCAAGGCGGCCAGATCATCCGGGATCGTCGCTGCCGGCTTTGCCGCTACCTTGGGTCGGGCCAGTTTCATGCCGGCTTCGTTCAGCGCCATCGCCTTCCTGATATACGCAGTGAGCTGCTGTTTCGACGGCAGATCCCTCACGGAAGTCAGCTTGCCGAACTGCCCCATGCCATCGTCGATGGCGTCAGCGACGACTTCGCTGGACAGCCAGAAGCCAAAACCGCAATGCTGCTTGAAGGCCGCCATCATGCATATCGGTGTACCGCGGTAACTGAAAAACGGCATGCGCCATTTCAGGCCTTCTTCCACCGTGGGGCAGGCGGCATGCAGCAGCTCGCGCAGGTGAGTGAGGATCGGTTGCGCGAAGGCTGCGGACGCAGCGATATAGGCATCAACAGCGGGTTCGCGTGCGGCCATGGCGTTGCCCTCACAGATCGCGCAGATAGAAACGGTCGCAGCCGTGATGGCCGGTACCACCCATTGAGCTGCACAGCACGCTGAAGCCGCTGCGGAGGTATAGCGCCTGCGCGGCATCCATCCCGGTCAGCGTTTCCAGGTAACAACGTTTGAAACCATGTTGTCGCGCCGCATCGAGACAGCGCTGCATCATCGCGCTGCCAGCGCCGATGCCGCGTGCTTCGGGCAGGAAATACATCTTGCGCAGTTCGCACACGCCGGGCTCGCCCTGCGCGAGGGGCGCGACGCCGGCACCACCGATCACGACAGCTTGCTGCTCTACCACGAAGTAGCTGCAATGCGGTTGCGCGTAGGCGTCGAACATGCTGTCCACTTCCGTGTCGTGGATGGCGAAGCCGGGGCCATCGGCTCCGAATTCAGGCATAACCCGGCGGATAATGGCGGCCATGACCGCGTTATCGCGGGGTTCGATAGGGCGAATCAGAAACGACTCAGTCATGGGCAGGCTTCTTGCTTTTGGTTGGGGTGATCAGGCTGCGGCGGTGCGTGCGCGGGTGACGCGGCTGGCGGTTTCCTTGTGCAACTGGCCCGCCAGCCAGGCGCCGGTGGCGACCAGCAGGTCGAGGTCGATGCCGGTTTCCATACCCATGCCGTGCAGCATGTAGACCACGTCCTCGCTGGCTACATTGCCGGTTGCTCCCTTTGCATACGGGCAGCCGCCGGTGCCGGAAACCGCGCTGTCGACCACGCGAACGCCCTGCTCCAGGCAGGCGAGGATATTGGCCAGTGCCTGACCATAGGTATCGTGAAAATGCACGGCCAGTGCGTCCATCGGCACGGCGTCAGCCACGGCGCGCAGCATCGCGCGTGCCTTGCCGGGCGTGCCGACTCCGATCGTGTCGCCCAGCGAAATTTCGTAGCAACCGATTTCGTGCAGGCGTTTTGCCACGCGTACGACATCGCGTAACGGTACCTCGCCCTGATAGGGGCAGCCGAGCACGGTGGACACGTAGCCGCGCACCTTCACGCCGTCGGAGAGCGCCTGTTTCATCACTGGCAGGAACCGTTCGATCGACTCGTCGATCGAGGCATTGATGTTCTTCTGGTTGAACGCCTCGGATGCGGCGGTGAACATGGCGATCTCGGTGGCGCCGACTTCGCGCGCACGGAGATAGCCCTGCATGTTGGGTACCAGCACCGGGTAGCTCACGCCGGGAACCTTGCGGATGCCGCGGAACACGTCCGCTGCGTCGGCCAGTTGTGGCACCCATTTAGGGCTGACGAAGCTGGTGGCCTCGATGGTGCGCAGGCCGGTGGAGGAAAGCCGGTCGATCAGTGCAATTTTCACCTCGGCCGGCAGCAGGGTTTTCTCGTTCTGCAGGCCGTCACGTGCGCCGACTTCGACAATGCGGACATGGTTGGACGGGTTCATCTTGATCTCCAATATCTGGCGTAGGAGCCCGCTCGCGGGCGATGCTCCCGGGTCTGGCGCTGCCAAAAACCGCATCGCCCGCGAGCGGGCTCCTACGAGGTATTCAATCGGCGAAGCGCACCAGCACGGCGTCCGCTTCGACGAAATCACCCTGGCTGGCGTTTACGCTTGCGATGGTACCGTCACGCGGTGCCTTCAAGGCCAACTCCATCTTCATCGCCTCCATCACCAGCAGTTCCTGGCCCTGCTTGACCACATCGCCAGCCCTGGACTTGACCAGCACGATACGACCGGGCATCGGCGCGATGACCTGGTTTCCACCGGCGGCATCCGTGGTTTCCCATGCGAAGGCACTCGCGCGGGCAAAACTGTAGCGCTGGCCGTTGGCGTCGTGCAGCAGTACGTGGCTTGCGTCGGTGCGCAACGGATAGCGGCGTGCTTCGCCATCGAAGCGCGCGCTGAGGTTGCCGCCGTGCAGGCGTGCACCACGGATCTCGCTGCTGGCTTCGCCATGAATCAGACGATAGTCGCCGGCGTATCCGTGCGCTTCGATCTCGAAGCGCTGGTCGCGCGAGGTCAGCGCCACGATGCGCTTGCCGGCATGACCGATGCGCCAGGCATCGGCGCTGGCCCACGGGGAGTGCGGATCGGTGGGAGCGCTGCTCACGCTCGCCTCGTCATGCAGCAGGGCGGCCGTGGCGGCAGCGAACAGCAGCAGATCGGCAGGCACGGCATCGCCGACCAGGAATTCCTCCAGGTGGCGATCCAGGTAGCCGGTGTCGATGCGCCCTTCGACCACGGCCGGATGCCGTGCCAGGCGTTCGAGAAAACCGATGTTCGATTTCGGCCCGATGATCTCGCAAGCCGCCAGCGCCTCGCGCAGTCGCTGCAAGGCCTGTGACCTGTTGCTGTCGTGCACGATCAGCTTGGCGATCATCGGATCGTAGAAGATCGTTACCGTGTCGCCCTCGATCACGCCGCCGTCGAGGCGGACATGTGCTGAAGGTGCTGGGAGGCGCAGGGTCTGCAGCTTGCCCGAGCCAGGCAGGAAGTTCTGGTCCGGATCTTCGGCGTACAGGCGTACCTCGATCGCATGGCCGTGCGCCTGTACCTGCTCCTGGCGCAACGGCAGCGACTGGCCGGCGGCGATGCGCAGCTGCCATTCGACCAGGTCCAGGCCCAGGGTCAGTTCGGTGACGGGATGCTCGACCTGCAGGCGTGTATTCATCTCCATGAAAAAGAATTCGCCATCCTGCGCCACGATGAATTCCACCGTGCCGGCGCCGACGTAGTCGACCGCTTTGGCGGCAGCCACTGCCGCCATGCCCATCGCGGCGCGGCGTGCCTCGTCCAAGAACGGCGAGGGCGTTTCTTCCAGCACCTTCTGGTAGCGGCGCTGCGCCGAACACTCGCGCTCGTTGAGGTGGATCACGTGGCCCTGGCTGTCGCCGAATACCTGGAATTCGATGTGCCGGGGATGCTCGACGTAACGCTCCAGAATCACCCGCGTATCGCCGAAGGAACTGGCGGCCTCGCGCTGCGCCGAAGCCAATGCATCGGCAAATTCGTTCGCGCTGCGCACGATGCGCATACCCTTGCCGCCCCCGCCGGCAGTCGCCTTGATCATCAGCGGGAAGCCGGTGATGTTCGCCTGCTCCGCGAGGAAGTCGGTGTCCTGGTTTTCGCCGTGGTAGCCCGGCACCAGCGGCACCGCATGTTTTTCCATCAATGCCTTGGCCGCCGCCTTCGAGCCCATGGCGTCGATACTTTGCGGCTTCGGCCCGATGAAGGTGATGCCGGCGTCGGTGCAAGCGCGCGCAAAGCCGGTGTTCTCGGACAGAAAGCCGTAACCGGGATGGATCGCCTGGGCGCCGGTTTTCTTCGCCACCTCGAGAATCACCTCGCCGCGCAGGTAGGAGTCGGCCGGGCGCGGCCCGCCGATCGGCCAGGCCTCGTCCGCCAGGCGCACGTGTTGCGCGTCGCGGTCGGCGTCGGAATACACCGCGATGGTGTGGATGCCGAGGCGGCGGCAGGTGCGGATCACGCGGCAGGCGATCTCGCCGCGGTTGGCGATCAGTACGCGTTCGAACATGCAGAATCCTTGAAACAGTCGTGTTGGCGCGCAGCCTGCAAAACTAGCAGATCGCGGCGAACGGTGTAGGAGCGCACCCCGTGCGCGAAGCTCTTCGGTACATCACGAAAAGCATCGCGCACGCCCGAAGGAAGTCCCCTTTGTGGGACAGGGTGCGCTCCTACGAGTGTCCTACCCAGGCCGGCGCGCGCTTGTCGAGAAACGCGGCCAGGCCGTGCTGGCCTTCCTCGGAGACGCGCAGACGGGCGATCAACTCGGCGTTGGCGACATCGATACGCTCGGCCTGGGCCGGTTCGGTGCCGCCGATGCGCAGCGCCAGCTGCTTCGCTTCACGCTGGGCCAACGGGCCGGCCTTGGCCAGCAGGTACAGCTGGCGTTCGATCGCCTGATCCAGTTCGTCGGGCGGCACCACTGCGTGCAGCAGGCCGATGCGCGCCGCCGTGGCTGCGTCGAATACTTCGCCGGTGATGAACAGGCGACGCGCTTCGCGCAGGCCGATCGCCGCCATCACGTAGGGCGATATCACGGCGGGCACCAGACCCAGTTTCACTTCCGACAGCGCGAACTTGGCACCATCCACGCCGATCGCGATGTCGCAGCAGGCAATCAGGCCCACGCCGCCGCCATA
>JBBQQL010000057.1:0-22834 GCA_038215995.1 Lysobacterales bacterium | reverse complement strand
GGAACGGAGAAGGCGTTGCGACTGTCACGCTCGCCGGACGCTGTTGCTCCCCGTTTCCCGTCCCCCGTTTGCTGCTCCGCAGGAGCCACGCCATGAGGCTGGTACTCGCCGGCACCGTGGCCGCACATGGCATGGCTTTGGGCCGGGCCCGCCTGGTGCATCCCAGTCGCTATACCGTGGACACACGGCCATTGGCTGATGAGGAAATCGACGGCGAACTGCACCGTCTGCATCACGCACTGGACACCGCCCGACTGGAGCTGCGCGAGCTGCGCGGACGACTGCATGGCGCGCTGGCGCGTGAGGTCAACGAATTCATCGACGCACATACCCTGCTGCTGGATGACCCGGAACTTTTGCGCGGGCTGGACGACCTGGTGAAGATCGGCCATTACCGACCGGGCGCCGCGCTGCAGAAGCAGCGTGACCGCCTGTGCGCCGTGTTCGAGGCGATGGATGACCCTTACCTGCGTAGCCGCAAGGAAGACGTCGAGCAGGTGATCAACCGAGTGATCTCGGCGCTGCAACGGCAAACCAGCCCGGAGGAACGCAAGCTCGCTGCGCGCGTCGGCGAGATCCTGATTGCTGACAGCGTGGCCCCCGCCGACATGGCGCAACTGGCCGGCAACGGTCTGCTCGGCGTGGTCGGCAGTTCCGGCAGCACCTACTCGCACAGCGCCATTCTTGCCCGCAGCCTCGGCCTGCCGATGCTGGTGGGCACGCGTGATGCGCTGTCGCACATCCATGACGATGACCTGATCCTGCTCGACGCCGAGCGCGGCGAAGCAGTGGTGCATCCCACCGCCCAGGACCTGGCCCATTACCGGGCCTGGCAGCGCGAGGCGGCCAACGAGGGTCGCCGGCTGGCCAAGCTGGCCAACGCCCCGTCGCGTACCAGCGACGGCATCGAGATGTGCCTGCTCGCCAATGCCGAAACCAGCTCCGACGTCGCCATGGCGCGTGCCCGCGGTGCCGACGGCGTGGGTCTGTACCGCACTGAGTTCCTGTTCCTGAAAAAGAAAGTGCTTCCTTCCGAAGACGAGCAGTTCATCGCCTACCGCGATCTGGTGCTGGGCATGGGTGGCCTGCCGGTCACCATTCGCACGATGGATCTCGGTGCCGACAAGGCTGACGCGGCCGGCCTGGCCACTCGCGGCGAGGAGAATCCCGCACTCGGCGTGCGCGGCGTGCGGCTGTCGCTGCGTCACCCTGCGGTGTTCTCGACCCAGATCCGGGCGATTCTGCGCGCCGCATGCTACGGGCCGGTGCGCGTGCTGGTACCGATGGTGACCCAGCCTGACGAAATGATTGCGGTGCGCACGCTGTTCAAGATCGCGCGACAGGAGCTGAAACGCGAGAACATCGACCTGCCGGAGAAACTCCCGCTCGGCGCCATGATCGAAGTACCGGCCGCGGCAATCAACGTGCGCGCTCTGCTGCAGTGCTCGGATTTCCTCTCGATCGGCACCAACGATCTGGCCCAGTACGTACTTGCCGCCGACCGCGGCAACGACGCGCTGGACAATATCTACACACCGCTGCAACCGGCCTTCCTGCGGCTTCTTTCGCACGTGATAAGCGCCGGCCGCCGTGCCAGCAAGCCGGTAAGCCTGTGTGGTGAAATCGCCGGCGACGTCAACTTCACCGCCCTGCTGCTGGTGCTCGGCCTGAAGGAATTCAGCATGCACCCGAGTCAGATCCTGCATGTGCGCGATCGTCTCGCCACCCTCGATCACGCGCATCTGCGCCGCCACGCCAGCAAGCTGCTGCGCGCCTATACCCATGAGCAGGTCGAAGCATTGCTCGGAGAAATCACGCTCGAGAGTGCAGCATCCTGCAACGACTGAGCGGCATCAGCATGACCGCCGCTGTGTGCGACACTCATTTTTAACGCTGCATTGCAACTTTCTTTACGAGCGATAGCGCAGCGTGGCGTGGAGGGGAAAAGAAGCACAGGGCTGCGATCTCCATTCATACTGTCCGTCATTTCGGTGATCTCCGGACAGATGTTTCGAGAACGCCCACCACGGGAGGATCCATCATGAAGAGTCTGCTCATCGCCGCCCTGCTGGGGGCCTTGTTGCTGCCCTCGATACTGATGGCGCAAAGCCCGTTTGATGGCACCTGGAAAGTCGATCTGGACAAAGTGCACACGCCCAAGAAGCCCGACGTACTCCTGCTCAAGAACGGCATTTTCGAGTGCAAGACCTGCGTACCGGCCATCCGCATCAAGGCCGACGGCCAGGATCAACGCGTGGCCGGCAACCCCTACTTCGACACCATGGCGGTGAAGGTCGTTGACGATCACACCATCGACAGAACAGAGAAAAAGGCTGGCAAGGTCGTGCTGACCGCGCGGACCTCCGTCGCTGCCGACGGCAAGACCGCAGCCTTTGAATTCACTGACGACACCAGCAGCAACGGTGCCACCGTGACCGGCAAGGGCAGCATGATCCGCATGGCCAAGGGGCCTGCCGGTTCGCATGCCATCTCAGGCTCATGGCGAACCGGCAGCTACGGCAATGTTTCGGACAACGGCCTGAGCTTCACGTACAAGGTTGATGGCGACAAGATCAGCATGACCACGCCCACTGGCCAGTCCTACGAGGCCACGTTCAGTGGTGCCGAGGTGCCCTATGGGGGCGACCCGGGCACCTCCAGCATCTCGGTAAAGAAGCTCGGCAATCATGTCATCGAGGAAACAGCCAGGCGCAACGGCAAAGTGGCCAGTGTCAGCACACTGACCGTTGCCGCCCATGGCAAGACCATGAAGATCGCGACGTCCGACAAACTGCATGGAACGACCATGTCGTTTGTGGCCGTCAGGCAGTAGCAACCTGTGCCTCCCGCGCTCCGCCTGACTGGCGCAGCGAAGGTTTCCCTGTGGCCCGGCGGTCGACGCCGGGCTTTTTTTTCATCTGGAATGTCGATCACGCTCAGGCAAGTCAAAGACCGGCCTGACCACCCGATCATCGCTGTTGCAGAAACGCCTCCAGCAATGCCCCCCGATACTTTTGCCGGTGCAGCAACAGCGACAGCTTTCGTCGCAGATCCAGGAACGGTGTCTTCAGCGCCTTCAGCCGCCCGGTGGCCAACGCATCGGTGACTGCCACCGCGGGCAGGCAGGCAATACCCAACCCGGCCACCACCACCTGCTTGATCGCCTCGATCTGATCCAGCTCGAGTACGGTTTCGCCCGGAGGAAGCTGCGCGAGCACCCGTTCGCTGGTGGTGCGCGTGGCGGAACCGGGCTCACGCAGTACCCAGCGCGCACCGGCAAAATCGGCAGGCTTCAGGCTGCGCTGTAGCGCCAACGGGTGATCGGGCGGCGCGCATACCACCAGCAGATCATCACGCCACGGCCGTACCTCAAGCAGCGGGTGGTTCACCGGCCCTTCCACGCAACCGATGTCCAGGCTGTGATCGAGCATGCTGGCGGCGATGGTTTCGGTATTGGCTACGCGCAGACGAATCGCCACTTGCGGGTGGGCACGCACGAAGGGTCCCAGCAGTTCGCCCACACGATAGTTGCCTACGGTATTGCTGGCCCCGATGCGCAACTCGCCGCTCAACGCGGCGCCTGCCTCGCTGCCGCGCCGCCCGAACTCGGCATACCGCTCGAGCAATTCCTGCGCGAGGGGCAGCAATTCGCGTCCGCGTGCATTGAGCTGCAGACGTCCCCGCTCACGGGCAAACACCGGCGCATCGAGCTGCCTCTCCATTTCCGCGAGCGCCATGCTGGCGGCAGGCTGGGTCAGGTGCAGACGCTCGGCCGCAGCCCGCACGCCGCCGAGCAGGGCGATCTGCACAAACACTTCAAGCTGCCGCGGGCTGATATTGATCATCAATATATCTTATACGTTCGATCAGAAATTGAAAGTTCCATTGATTCATGGCTGCGCGGACAATACGTTGATTCCTGGAGCCTGCACATGAATGACTCATCTATCGCCAGCACAATCCACCCCGATATGCGCAGCCGCGCACCTGGCCTGCTGCTGGCGATAGCCATCGGCACAGTCGCCCTGCTGCTCGGCCGCTGGGAGCCACTGATCGGCGGCCCGGTATTCGGCATCGTGCTGGGTATCCTGGTTCGCAACCTGCTTGCGCCGGATGCCCGTTTCACACCCGGCATCCAGTTCGGCGGCAAGCAGGTACTGCAATGGTCGATCATCGCACTCGGCTTCGGACTCAGCCTCGGTCAGGTCGCGAAAACCGGCGTGCAGTCGCTGGCAGTTACCGCGGTGACCATGAGCACGGCGTTCTTCGCCGCCTGGCTGCTGGGCCGCTGGCTCGGCGTTCACGACAAGCTGAAAATCCTGATTGGCGTGGGTACCGCCATCTGCGGCGGCTCGGCCATTGCCGCGATCACGCCGATCATCGACTCCGACGAACACGATACGGCGTTCGCCATCTCCACGATCTTCCTGTTCAACCTGGTCGCCGTGCTGCTGTTCCCGCTGCTGGGGCATCTGATGCACATGTCCGACCTGGGCTTCGGCCTGTGGGCCGGCACCGCGATCAACGACACCTCATCGGTGGTCGCCGCCGGCTACAGCTACAGCCATGCGGCCGGCGACTACGCGACCATCGTCAAGCTGACCCGCGCCACCTTGATCATCCCGGTGAGCCTGATACTGGCAGTGGTGGTCGCTGCCCGCGAAAAACGTCGTCACAAGCTGGCAGGCAGTGCCGGCAACTTCAGCCTGGCCAGGATCTTCCCCTGGTTCATCCTGTGGTTTCTGGTCGCCTCGGGCATGCGCAGCGTTGGCCTGGTCCCCGTGGCGATCCAGCCGGCCATCCATACCCTGGCCGAATTCCTGATCATCGTGGCACTGACCGCCATCGGCCTGTCCGCCAACCTGCGCAAGATGGCATCGACCGGTATTCGTCCGATCCTGCTTGGCCTGGGCGTGTGGATAGCCGTGGCGGTGAGCAGCCTGCTGGTGCAATGGGTGATCGGCCAGCTTTGACGATGGACCATCCCCGAGGCGAAGCTCGGTGAGCTTCGCCTCGCTCAGACGGGAACGCTGACTTGCGCGGGTTCGTTCACCTCACTGACCACATTCGACACGGCTCGCGGGAACGCCAAGGTCATCGTGGTACCCACACCAAGCTGCGATTTCACATCGACGAAGCCGCCCCACTGCCGCATCAGCCCATAGACCTGGGCCAGACCCAGTCCAGTGCCCTTGCCTTCAGGCTTGGTCGTGAAATACGGTTCGAACAAGCGTTCCTTGGTCGCGGCACTCATCCCCGAGCCCTGGTCGCTGACCGAAATCGTGACGTACTCGCCCGGCGCCCGTATCGAAGTGGCCGTCTCGTCGGAAATCGACATGCTGCCGAAGGCCACCGCAATCAGACCACTTTGCTCGCAGGCGTCCCGCGCGTTGATGCACAGGTTCATCAGCGCCTGTTCGATCGAATGCGGATCGGCGAAGGTGAGATATTCGTCTGCCGAGTCATCCACCAGCAGGCTGATACCGGGCCCCATGCTTTGCCGGATGAAACCCTCGATGCCGGCGGCAAGCGCATGGACTTCGACCAGTTCCGGTTTGTATGCGTGCACCCGGGCAAAACCGAGCAACCGCTTGGCCAGGATCGCTGCATGCCGCACGCCTTCCATCGCGTATTCCAGCATCCGGCGCTGATCGTTGGCGAGTCGCTCCGGACGATCCAGTACCGCGCTGAGGCTCATCGTGGCGGTCTGCAACATATTGTTGAAATCGTGCGCGATGCCGGCCACCAGCTGGCCGATGGCCTCGCTTTTCTGCGCCTGGCGCGACACCTGCTCGGCCACCGACTGGGCCAGCGTGGCGATGTCGAGCTTTTCCTGCAGCGCGGTCTCGCGTTGCGCCCCGGCATGTCGTGCCGCGCTGACCACGGTCAGTCGGGTCTTGAGGTTGCGAGTAATCGTGTCCAGCGCATCCTGCACGCGCATCTGCTCGGTGATGTCACGACTGATGATCAGCACGCATTGAACCTGGCCGGCCTCATCAAGCAGGGGAGTCAGCGTGGACAGCCACCACTTTTCCTCACGCTTGGGGCCCGAGGAGATGCTGGTGAACTGCGTTCGCTTGCCGCGCCGGGCACCGAGCAATGCCTCGCCGGCGCGCACCCGCGAGGATTCGGGCCACAGCGACACCCACTCGCGCTCGATTGAATGTCCGGGCTCCTTGATGCCCAGCAATCGGCAGCCGTTGCGGTTGGTAAAGGCAACATGCCCGGCTTGATCAACCTGCATGACGCCATCCAGCGAGGCCTCAACGATTTGCTTGTAGTACTCGGCAACGCCCATACTGAAAATCCTCGTGTCCTGCAGGATAGTCCCTTCAGGTCATCACCGTGTGTGCACGGTGCCAGCGACACTGTCGCTCCTTGAACTACCGTTGGATCACCATGCTCCCCTTTGACGATCAAACCATCCTGCTGGTCGAGGATGATGTGAAAGCCCGCGAGATCGCCACCATGATCCTCGAGGCCGAGGGCATCCATGTTTACGCCGCCGCCAACGCCAGCGCTGCTTGGGAGCTGTTTGGCCAGCATTCCGATCTCGACCTGGTGATCAGCGACATCAACATGCCCGGCAGCATGAACGGGATTCAGCTGGCGCGGCGGATTCGCCATGACGACCCGTCGATGCGGGTGGTGCTGGTTTCGGGCAATCCGCAATCCAGCTTCAACGACCTGCCCGATGACATCCTGTTTCTGCCCAAGCCGTTTGATCGCAAAGCCCTGCTGGGTGCGGTGCAGGCGTCACGTCGCCACTGAAACAGAGGCTGCGCGATACCGCTACCATCCCGAAAACCGTCTGTGTCGCCGGACCCGAGCGCCCCCCGCCCGCGCAAACCTGACAAATCGGCTTAACATGGTGTCTTCGCAAGTTGTTGCGACCCGGCAAGCTCTCGCTTATGCAAAGCCCACCTATCGAGCATTTATCTGCCGCTGATGCGACAGATGGCCGTGTGCACGAAGCGTTGCGGATATCGGAAAGTCGCTACCGTCGGTTGTTCGAGGCGGCGCAGGACGGGATCCTGCTTCTCAACGCTGAAACTGCCCAGATCGAGGACGTCAATCCCTACCTGATCCGCATGCTGGGCTATTCGCATGCGGAGATGCTGGAACGGAAACTGTGGGAATTGTGTCCTGTCGCAGACAGGGCCCAGAGCGAGGAAATGTTTGCGAAACTGCAAACGGCGGGCTACGTCCGCTACGAAGACCTTCCGCTCCAGACCAGCAACGGGGCACGCATCGACGTTGAATTCGTAAGCAACTCCTACGACTGCGAAGGCCTCAAGGTCATTCAGTGCAACATCCGCGACATCAGCGAGCGCAAGGCCGCCGATGTGCGATACCAGCGACATGCACATCTTTATGCCGCCCTGAGCCAGACCAACAAGGCCATCGTGCACAGCACGGGAGAAGAGGATCTTTTCCTGCAGATCTGTCGCGCCGCCGTGCAGTTCGGTGGCATGAAGATGGCGTGGATTGGCATGCTCGACACACAGAGCGACACGGTGCAGCCGGTCGCCAGTTTCGGTGATGACACGGGTTACCTCCAGCAGATCAGTGTGCAGGCGGATGCCGGCAGCGTGTTCGGCCGCGGTCCGACGGGTACCGCCATCCGCGAGAATCGTCTTTACTGGTGCCAGGATTTTCAGGCAGACCCGATAACCGTCCCCTGGCGCGAGCACGCGGCGCGCGCCGGTCTGGCGGCATCCGCCTCGCTGCCGCTGCACCGCCATGGCATCGTCGCGGGCGCCTTTACGTTCTATTCGGCTGAGATCAATGCCTTCGACGAAGCGGCGCGCGCACTGTTGCTCGAAATGGCGACCGACATCAGCTTCGCGCTCGACAACTTCGATCGTGAATCCCGGCGCAAGCGGGCGGAAGAGCAGATTCTCTTCAAGAATGCCATCCTCAAGACTCAGCAGGAAGCGTCGCTGGACGCCATTCTGGTGGTTGACGACAACGGCAGGATCATCTCCTGCAATCAGCAATTCATCGCCCTTTGGCATCTCCCTCCGCAACTGGTGGGCGAGGGTCTGGATGCGCCGGTGCTTCAGTCCGTGACCGAGCAGGTTGAAAATGCGGAAGCCTTTTCCGCGCGAATCCGGTATCTGAACGAGCACAGCCAAGAGACGAGTCGCGAGGAAATACGGCTGAAGGACGGCAGGATAGTCGACCGCTATTGCGCACCCTGCAACGGCGCGGACGGCCGCCACTACGGGCGCGTCTGGTATTTTCGCGATGTCACCGAGCGCAAGCACGCGGAGCAATCCCTGCAGGCGAGCGAGAGCAAGTACAAGCGCCTGATCGAGAACTCCCCGGATGTCGTGTATGCGTTTTCCGCCCGCCGGGGAGGCATCTACTTTTCATCCAGAGTCGCCTCGATCCTCGGCTACTCGATGGAATATCTTCGTGCCCATCCGTTGCTGTGGAATGAATCCATTCACTCCGACGACCAGACGATGGTTGCCAAGGCCATCGAGGACTACAAAGCGGGCGCCCCTTTCAAGATCGAGTACCGCATCAGAAATGCCACTGGGAACTGGCGCTGGCTCTATGATCGGGCCATCGGCAGTTGGTCTGAGGGCGATGATTTCATCATCGAAGGCTTGGCGATGGACATCACCGAGCGCAAGGAGGCGCAGAGCCGCCTTGCCTATCTCACTCGCGTGCAGACCGTTCTCAGCGGCATCAATACCCTGATTGTGCGCGTGAGCGACCGCAACGAGCTGTTCCGTGAATCGTGCCGTATCGCAGTCAAGGCTGGCGGCTTTCGCATGGCCATGATCGGCATCCTCGATCGCGCGACGAAAAAGATCGTCCCGGTAGCATCGGAGGGCACCGATGAGGCCCTCATGAGCGAAATAAGGATGACCCTGTCGCACGACGAGCTCGCCTCGAAGACCATGGTTTCCCGGGTGATCAGCAGCAGGACGGCCATCGTCTCGAATGATTCACCCAACGATCCGCAGCTTGTCTTCGGCAGGAAATACGCAGAGGCTGGCGTTCGCTCGGTGATCGTACTGCCCTTGCTGGTGGCGGACGAGGCCATCGGCGTGCTGGCGCTGCATGCAAGCGAAAGCAACTTCTTTCATGACGAAGAGTTGAATCTGCTGCAGGAGCTCGCCAGCGACATCGCATTCGCGATCGATCATATCGACAAACAGGAACAGCTCAACTACCTCGCCTACTACGACGTGCTCACCGGACTGACCAACCGCACCCTGTTTCTCGAGCGGCTCGCACAGTACCTGCGCAGTGCGTCAAGCGGCGGATACAAGCTCGCCATGGGCCTGATCGATATCGAACGGTTCAAGAACATCAACGACAGCCTCGGTCGTCCAGCCGGCGACACATTGCTGAAGCAGGTGGCGGAGTGGCTGACCCGGAGCACGGGAGATGCCAATCTGGTGGCAAGGATGGACGCGGATCACTTTACGATCGTGATGCCGGAAGTCAGGCAGGAAAGCGACGTGACATGGCTGATCGAGAAAACCATCAAAGCCTTTCATGACAATTCGTTCCACTTCAATGGCGCCGACTTCAGGATCACCCCCAAGATTGGCGTAGCGCTTTTTCCAGAGGATGGCGCCGACGCAGACACCCTGTTCAGGAACGCCGAGGCAGCGCTCAAGCAAGCCAAGACGAGCGGGAATCGCTATCTGTTCTACACCCAGAAAATGACGGACGCCGTCGCCAGCAAGCTGGCCATGGAGAATCACCTACGCCATGCACTCGACCACGATGAATTCGTGCTCCATTACCAGCCCAAGATCAACCTGGCGAGCGGCAAGATCACCAGCGTGGAGGCGCTGATACGCTGGAACGATCCGCGCACCGGGCTGGTACTGCCCGGCCAGTTCATCCCGATCCTGGAAGAAACCGGATTGATCAATGAGGTCGGCCGCTGGGCATTGCACAAAGCGGCCGAAGACTATCTGCGCTGGCTCGACTCCGGCCTGGCCGCCGTACGTATCGCCGTCAACGTGTCGCCGCTGCAATTGCGTGATCGCGGCTTCATCAACGAAGTAGCGCAAGTCATCGCCAGCGATGCACGACTGGCCGATGGACTGGAGCTGGAGATCACCGAAAGCGTGATCATGGCGGACGCCAGGCACAGCATCGTCAGCTTGCAGGCAATGCGTTCCATGGGTGTCCGCATTGCCATCGACGATTTCGGCACCGGCTTCTCCTCGCTCAGCTATCTGGCCAAATTGCCGGTGGACACCTTGAAGATCGACCGTTCGTTCGTGGTCGACATGACCGCCAGTCGGGAAGGACTGGCGCTGGTGACCACCATCATCAGTCTCGCCCATTCGCTGAAGCTCAATGTCGTGGCAGAGGGCGTCGAGACCGAGGAACAATCGCGCTTGCTGCGCTCGCTGGACTGCGACGAGATGCAGGGGTATCTGATCAGCAAAGCGCTGCCGGGCGAGATCCTGGAGACGCGATTCCTGACCCCTTCCGTGGCCGGATGATCCTGGGTCCCCGGAGCATCGGGGTTTGGCGTTCGCACTGGGCCGTCAGTATTGAACGACGTCGGGTGTCGTCTGCTTGCGGAACTGTTGCTGGCCTGCGCGATGCATGGTCTGCTTCCATCGGGCTGGCTTTGTTGTAGCGTCCCCTGCGTTGGCATCTGTCGTGGCAAATGCCGTCAACCAGCCACAGGATGTCAACCGTGATCGAGCTTCCCCTCACCTTGTCTTGCGGCCACACACTGGCGAATCGCATCTGCAAGTCCGCCATGACCGAAGGCCTGGCGGACCCACTCGGGCGCGCCACCATCGCGCACCAGACACTCTACGAGGCGTGGGCGAAGGGCGGCGCGGCGCTGCTGTTCAGCGGCAACATCATGATCGACCGGCGCTACCTGGAGCGCGCCGGCAACGTGGTGGTGGAAGACGATTCGGGCCTTGACATGCTCAAGGCGTGGGCCAACGTGGTGCGCACAAACGGCAGCCAGTTGTGGGCACAGATCAGCCATCCCGGCAGGCAGTGTCCGCGACTGGTCACACTGACCCCGTTGGCGCCCTCCGAGGTACAACTGTCGGTGGCCGGCAACTTCGGCAAGCCGCGCGCCATGACCGAAGCCGACATCCAGGATGTCATCAAACGCTTTGGCCGCACTGCCGCCGTGCTGAAGGCAGCCCGCTTCGACGGCGTACAGATCCATTCCGCGCACGGCTACCTGCTGTCGCAATTCCTGTCACCACGCACCAACCGACGCAGCGACGGCTGGGGCGGCTCGCTGGCCAACCGCGCCCGCCTGCTGCTTGAAGTCGTGCGTTCGGTGCGCGCCAGCGTGGGTGCTGACTATCCGATCGCGGTGAAGCTCAACTCCTCCGATTTCGTGCAGGGCGGCTTCACCCTGGAAGAATCAGTCCAGGTGGTGCACTGGCTCAGCGAGGCTGGGATCAACCTGCTTGAAATATCCGGCGGCACCTACGAGCAACTGGAATTCTTCAAGGCACACGACCCGGCGGAAATCCGTGACAGCACCCGCCAGCGCGAGGCGATGTTCATGAAGTACGCCAAATCGATCAAGGCTGCCGCCAACATGCCGGTGATGATCACCGGCGGCTTCCGCACCCTCGCCGGCATGGAGGCGGCGTTGCGCAGCGGCGACACCGACATGATCGGCATCGCCCGCCCATTCTGCCTCGACCCGGATTTCCCCGCCCGCATGCTGGCCGGCGGCCTCGATGCCTTGCCGGTGCCGGAAGACCGACTGGTGCTGGGCAAAGGCTACTGGGGCCCGAACAGCCGCAGCAGCAACCTGCGCGCGTTCAACAACCAGGCCCAGGCCGGCTGGTATTACCACCAGATCGAACGCCTCGGCGCAGGTCTTGCGCCCCAACCGGAACTGGCGCCATGGCGCGCGCTGCTGGGGCACTTCCGCAAGGACTTTGTCCGATCGATGAACCGAAAACGTGCAGTTCCTGCTTGATCGCTGTTGCCCGGCGCACCGGACAACAGCCGCGGTCTTGATGCTCCTGGTCGCTGACCGGCATCTCCAGACTTCGACTGATTCATCGTCCGACTCGATGGCCACCACAGTGGAATGGAACAGGACGCTCACCGCCACTCCGTTCTGTCGACGCCAGGCTGGGACGACGGCCGTATTGCAACGCACCAGACTTTGATCGGTCTATCAGTGCTTCAGCAACCCTTCGAGCCGGCCACGGCGACTCGCAGAGCCCCGGATTCCGTGCGCTAGACTCGGACCAGGGCACGTGCGCACCAAGCCGGATAGTTCTGGACGAAGCGCCCCTGCTCCGGATTGCAACGCCGTGCACCGCAAAGCTGAGAGGAGGGCTGACGCACGTGTCACCCGATCGTTCCGAGGTTGTAGAGGGTGGTGCCGTTCCGTCTCGACGAGGGCTTGCCCGCCTGTCGACGGCGTTGCTGAGCAGGGACCCCAAAAGAAGCATTCGCATCACCCAGTGGTGGATCACGCTGATGGTGTATGCCGCCAGCACGGCGGCGGTCAAGCTGGCCTTGCGACCAGGTCATGCGAACGAAATGGCCTATATCTGGTGGTGTGCCTTTCTGGCGAGCTTCCTCACCTGCATTTATGTGGCACTGCGCAGCGGATGGAGCGAGCGATTTGCCGACCCGGCCTTGACCACAGCACAAATACTGCTCGGCGTGATCGGCGTGGAATGGGCTTACGTGATCTGCGGCCCGGCACGCGGCGCGACGCTGTATCCGCTGCTGCTGATCTTCACCTTCGGCGCCTTCTCACTGAGCTGGCGCCGGATCATGTGGCTGACGCTACTCACCCTCGCCAGCCTGATCACGGCGGTGGCAACGCTGGGTGCATCCAGACCGGGAGGCCTTGGTGGCCCGCTGGATGCCAATGAGCTTCAACTGGACATGGCCAATGTGCTGATGATGATGATCGCGCTGCCGGCCTTGTCGGTCATCGCCGCCCAGTTGTCGATCCTGCGCTCCAAACTGCGCTCGCAGCGCGCGGCACTGTCCAAGGCTGTCGAGGAAGTGCAGCGACTGGCTACCCACGACGATCTGACCGGACTGGTCAATCGCCGCTACATGCATCAGCGGCTGCTGCAGGAGCAACGCCGGTTCAACCGGCACGGCAGTCCATTCAGTGTGGCCCTCATTGACCTCGACTATTTCAAGCGGATCAACGACACCCAGGGGCATGCTTTCGGCGACATGGTCCTGCAGGCATTTGCTGCCGAAGCCATCGCCACCCTGCGCGACTCGGACCTGATCGCACGCTGGGGTGGTGAGGAGTTTCTGGCCCTGATGCCGGACACGCCATCGGCCCAGGGAGTGGCCATCATCCAGCGTCTGCTGGCCCGCATGAGCACGATCCCCCACGCTACCTGCCCCGAGCTGACCTTCTCGGCAGGAGTCACCGAGTGCCGCAAGGACGAGGCCGTGGAAGAGGCCGTGGCACGCGCCGATACCGCCATGTATGAGGCGAAGGAGTCGGGGCGCAACCGGATAAGGCTCAAGGAACTGGTCAGCAGCTGATCACGCACGCCCGAAACCGCCGTGCTGCGAACGCCCTGCCGCGAGCCCGCGTTTCGGGCCGTTTACGCCTTGCCCTGCTCCACCAGCGTCAGCGCCACCTTGTCGCGCAGATACACCGGTAACGCCAGCTCCGGTGCCTGCGCGCGACCGGCCTTGAACTCGCGCATCGCCAGCTCGGCGACGTGGGCGGCTTGCGGGTAGCGCAGGCCGTCGGCCGAGTGCAGTATGCCGGTGAGGCGCTGGCTGAGCACCGTGGCGTAGGTGGCCCAACCGCTGCCGACCACCTGCCATGCCGCCGCCTCGGGCAGCAACAGCGTGTCCGCGGTGCAGATGCGCTCCTCGTCCAGCGCGATCAGGCCGCCGTTGCCGTCGCGGCGGTAGCAGGCGGCGTAGATCTCGCCCATGCGGGCGTCGATCACGGCGAGGATGGCAGTGTCCTCTTCCTCGGGGGCTTCAAGCGCCAGCGCGGCCAGCGAGGAAATGGTGATCACCGGCAGGTCCAATGCCAGCGCCATGCCCTGTGCCAGCGAGACACCCAGACGCACGCCGGTGAAGGCGCCTGGCCCGCGACCGACCGCAATGGCATCCAGCGCGAGTCGACCGATGCCGGCCTCAGCCAGCAGCGCATCGGCCATCGGCAGCACCAGTTCGGTGTGGCGGCGTGGCGCGATCTCGCTGCGGGCGATCAGTTCGTCACCGTGGATCAGCGCGACGGAACAGGCTTCGGTGGCGGTTTCGATGGCAAGCAGATTCATGATCGCTCCATGATAGCGGGTGGGGGCTGTGGCGGCTCAGTTGAGGTCGGTACGTCGGGCATAGCAGTGGATACGGCGACTCAGCTACATCATCAGCGCCACCATCACCAGCAGCACCAGCGCACCGATCAGCACGGCGTATTGCTCGGCCGCGATCAGACCGATACCCGGCACCTTGGCAGTCACCGTCTGTATCCATGTCGCCATTGCGCACTCCTGCCTCGATCGGAGCTTCGATCACAGCAGCGGCAACGGCCCGGCAGCGGGCGAGTGAGGCCCGCCGGCTGTCCACCAGATGGCGTGGCGATGTCCGTGAAACTTCGGTGGCGGGCGACGGTCAGCTATGGAGAGTTGCTGCGCAGCATCGTGCCCGCGCTGATCCAGTCGTCTGTCGGAGGGGAATGCCATGCGTTCGATCGCAAAATTTCTGTCATGCAACAAGGGCTTCATCGCCTTCATGCTGTGCATGGTGATGTTCCGCAGCGCGGTGGCGGACTGGAATGTGGTGCCGACCGGCTCGATGCAACCGACCATCAAGATCGGCGATCGCATCCTGGTCGACCGGATGGCCTACGACCTGCGCCTGCCGCTGACCCATATCAGCCTGCTGCACCTGGCCGACCCGCAGCGCGGCGACATCGTGGTACTCGATTCGCTGGCCGCCCATGAGCGACTGGTGAAACGGGTGATCGGCCTGCCCGGCGACCAGATCGCCCTGCGCAGCAACGTGCTCTTCATCAACGGCCACGCCGCCAGTTACAGCACGACCTACCGCCGGGGCATCCACGACGACATGCAGGAGCCTGCCCACTACGAAATCGAACACTACGGTGCAATGCGCCACGCGATACGGCTGTCTGACTACGGGCCAGGCCAGGCCAGCAACTTCGGCCCGGTCACTGTACCTGCGGGCCAGTACCTGCTGCTCGGCGATGACCGCGACAACAGCATGGACTCGCGTTACTTCGGTTTCTTCCCTCGCAGGGAAATTCTCGGCCGCGCGCGACGTGTGGTGGCGTCACTGGACCCGGAACATCATTACCTGCCCAGGGCAGATCGCTTTGGCGCCTTGCTGGATTGAGCCGACTTACGCCGGTGGCTGCCACAGCTCGATGCGGGTGCCTTCGGGATCCATGATCCAGCCAAAGCGACCGAACTCGCTTTCCTCGGTGCGCTCGTCCACCGCGACCCCCGCGGCACGCAACTGGCCCAGCAGCGCGTCCAGATCATCGACCCGGAAATTGACCATGAACGGCTGCGTGCTGGGCGCGAAATAGTTCGTGTCCGCGGCAAACGCGGACCACAAGGTGTAACCGGGGCGATCCTCGTCTTCGTCGAAACGCACGCCACCCCAGTCATCGACCTGCAGCCCCAGATGCTCGGCATACCAGGCCGCCAGCGCCGCGGGGTCACGTGATTTGAAAAAGATGCCGCCCAACCCGGTTACCTTGGCCATCACCCTTGTGCTCCGCCGTCGTGAAACCACAACCTGTGCATGGACATGGTCGGCCATTCGGCAGGCGATGTCACGATCGGCGGCATGGCACCCGGCAAGGCTTTCCGCAACACCGGCACTGCAGCCCTCTCGCTGAGGATGTTGTTAGGGAATATCGACCGGCCCACTCGACGCCCCGAATGGCGGCTCACTGTACGGGCGACAGGTCCAGCGCCATCACGATCGCATCCTCTCGCCCGTCGTGGGCAGGGTAGTAGCGTGGCCGCCGCCCGATCACGCTGAAGCCAACCGACTCGTACAGCGTCTTGGCCAACGGGTTGGAGGGGCGCACTTCGAGAAACACCCGTTCGGCGCCATTCCAGCGCGAGATATCCAGCAAACGGCCCAACAGATGGCGCCCCAGACCCCGGCCGCGGTAGTCGGGTGCAATGCAGATGTTCAGTACATGCGCCTCACCTGCTCCCATCGACAGGATGCCGTAGCCGGCCGTCACCTCGTCCACGCTCAGTATCCAGCAGGGATGACCCGCCTTGACGCAATCGCTGAAAATTCCCTGCGACCACGGAAATTCATAGGAGAGCAATTCCAGTGCGCTGACCGTCGCCAGATCATCCATGCGCATGCTGCGCAACTGAATCAGCGGCTTGACCACGGCAACCATGGCGCTCAGCTCCCCACGTGGGCCAGCGTGCGGCGCAGACTGCGCAAGGCGCTCCACAAACGCCGCTTGGCCGCGGCGCTGTTCAACACCATGGCCGGCTCGTCGGCCAGTACGATCTGCGCGCGCTGCATCACCGTCACCGGCAACGACCGGCCCAGTGCATGCGCCTGCGCCTCGCCAAAAACAAGATAGGCAGCCGCCTCGGGCACATCCGCACCGAGCTGTCCGTGATCGGTGCGGATACGCGCAGCGCGGGCGATGCCCGCCCCACAGGCACTCAGCGCCCGTCCGATCAGATCCAGCTCACGGGTGCTGCATTGCTCCGGCAGCACCACCACGCAGGCGACATCGGAACTCTCTGCCGCCAACGGCAGGACAGCAGTGCCGCTAGCCGACGCCTCGCGTGGAGGGCTGCGCCGAACCCATGGCGTGATATCCAGCGCCTGCAGCACGCGAGCGCGGCGGCGGCCTGGCAGCGACAGGCCCGGCGCCCCGCTCATGTCGCGCTGCGCCGAGCCCGGCGCCGATGAGTGAACAGGCCCCAGATCGTCCACACCGGCCCGGAGAGCAGGTACAGGCTGAACCCGGCAAAAAGCACCCGTGGCGGATCAAGGATAAGCAGGGCCAGCAAGAGGACGGCGCCGACCATCCACACGAACGGCACGCCCTGGCGCTCGCCTGCCGGCAAGGACTTGAAGCTGAAATAGCGGAAGCGACTTACCATCAGCAGGCCGGTGATCACCATGATCGAGGGCGTGACAAAACAGAGGTCGGCACCGGACAACCCGAACTTTTCGATGCTCCACACGAACGACATGCACACCGCCGCCGCCGCCGGGCTGGCCAGACCCTGAAAATAACCCTTGTCGGCCACGCCCACCTGGGTGTTGAAACGCGCCAGGCGCAAAGCGGCGCAGGCGGCGTAAATGAAGGCACAGGCCCAGCCGAGCTTGCCCCACAAGGGGCCGTAGTCGCGCAGGGACGACAGCGACCAGGTGTACATCACCAGCGCCGGCGCCAGCCCGAAGCTCACCAGGTCGGACAGCGAGTCATACTGCACCCCGAATTCGGTCTGGGTGCCGGTCATCCGCGCCACCCGGCCATCCATGCCGTCCAGCACCGCGGCGATGAACACCGCGATGGCTGCATCGGTGTAATGTCCGCCGATGCTGGCGATAATCGCGTAAAACCCCGCGAACATCGCACCGGTGGTGAACAGGTTCGGCAACAGGTAAATACCCCGGTGTCGGGGTGGCCGGACGGGCAAAGGTTCGCTCATGAATCGGGACCGTGACGTGATGCACGCAGTGTAAACCATTGCCTGCTTGAGTCCGGAGCGCCAGAGTGATAACAAGGACAACCAACTATTTCCCATGAAACGGAGAACACCCATGCACCGTTCACTGATCGCCGTGGCGCTGTTGCTGCTGGCTACACAGGCCAACGCCCAGGTCTACAAATGGACGGATGCCAATGGCACCACGCACTACTCCGAGGCGCCGCCGGCACAGGGCACCAAGTTCAACAAGGTGACCACCACCGGCACGGTGGAGCCGCTGGAAAAGCCGGCAGCCAAGGCAGCCAACCCGCAGGGGTCAATGGAGCCCAGCGTGGCGCAGAAGCCCGTAGCGGACACACCGGAAAACCGCAGCAAGCTGTGCGAATCCCTGAAAACCAACCTCGCCGCCCTGCAAGGCACCGCCGCCGTGGTAATGCAGCAAGACGGCAAGACCGTCGCCCTGGACGACGCCCAGCGCAAGCAGCAGACCGACGCGGCGCAAGCCCAATACAACCAGTATTGCTCAGGCAAGTAACCGCCACTCCCGGTGCGATGGCAGCAACAGCCTGCCGTCACCCGACGCGCGCACCGACAACACCGGCGCCCGCTACAATGGACGCCTTCATTCACGCCGGATTTGCCCGCATGCGTCTTAGCCAATTTCACCTGGCCACCGTCAAGGAAGTACCCGCCGATGCCGAAATCGCCAGCCATCGGCTGATGTTGCGGGCCGGCATGATCCGTCGGCTGGCATCGGGGCTGTACACCTGGAGCCCGCTCGGCCTGCGCGTGCTGCGCAAGGTCGAAAACATCGTGCGCGAGGAAATGAACCGCGCCGGCGCCATCGAAATGCTGATGCCGTCGATCCAGCCCCGGGAACTTTGGGACGAGACTGGTCGCTGGGAGAAATTCGGTGGTCAGCTGCTCAAGATCAAGGATCGCAAGCAGCAGGAATTCTGCTACGGCCCGACCCATGAGGAAGTGGTGACCGACTTTGCCCGCAACGAGCTGAAGAGCTACAAGCAGCTGCCGGTCAATTTCTACCAGATCCAGACCAAGTTCCGCGACGAGATCCGCCCTCGCTTTGGCGTGATGCGCGCGCGCGAATTTCTGATGAAGGATGCCTATTCGTTCCACCTCACCCAGGAATCACTGGCTGAAACATATGCGGTGATGTACCAGGCCTACGTGCGCATCTTCACCCGGCTCGGACTCACCTTCCGCGCCGTGCAGGCGGATACCGGCGCCATCGGCGGCAATGCCAGCCACGAGTTCCAGGTGCTGGCCGATTCGGGTGAGGACGCCATCGCCTTCTCCGACGGCTCCGACTACGCCGCCAACCTGGAGAAGGCCGAGGCGCTGGCAACCACCGCAACAGCCCCGGCTGCTGCCGCCCCGCTGCAGCGGGTGGAGACGCCCAAACAGCGAACCATCAGCGAGGTTGCCGAGTTCCTACAGGTATCCCCGCAGCAATGCGTGAAGACCTTGCTGGTACGTGGCAGCGACGGCCTGGTCGCACTGTGTCTGCGCGGCGACCACGAGATCAACGAGGTCAAGGCGGGCAAGCTGTCCGAACTGCCGGGTGAATCGGTACTGGCCAGCGAGGAGGAAATCCTGGCCGCCTGCGGCACCCGCCCCGGCTTCATCGGTCCGGTCGGGCTCCCCGACTCGATCCCGGTGATCGTCGATCGCGATGCGGCGGTGCTGGCCGACTTTGTTTGCGGCGGGAACGCCAATGGCAGCCACTACACCGGGGCGAACTGGAGCCGCGATGCACGTATCACCCGCGTTGCCGACCTGCGCAACGTGGTTGAGGGCGACCTGTCGCCAGACGGGCATGGTGTGCTGCATATAGCCCGCGGCATCGAGGTAGGCCACGTATTCCAGCTCGGCCAGAAATACGCCGAAGCGCTGGACGCCACCGTGATCGACGACAGCGGCAAGGCCCAGGTCATGACCATGGGTTGCTACGGCATCGGGGTCAGCCGCATCGTCGCCGCCGCGATCGAACAGCGTCACGACGAAACCGGCATTGTCTGGCCCGAGGCCATGGCGCCATGGCGCGTGGCAGTGTGCGTGATCAACCCGAAGAATATTTCCGCCGCAGTCAATGCAGCCGCCGAGGCGCTGTACCAGGCGCTCAATTCGCGCGGCATCGAGGCGGTACTGGACGACCGCGGCCTGCGCCCCGGCGGCATGTTTGCCGACATGGAGCTGATCGGCATCCCCCACCGCGTCGTGGTCAGCGAACGCGGACTGACGGCCGGCACGCTGGAGTATCGCGGTCGCACGGACGCGGAGAGCCGCTCACTTACCGAACAGGAACTGTTTGCGTTGCTGGCCTGATTCCCACGCCCGTGCATTAAGCAGAAACGGCCGCTCATTGCGGCCGTTTCTGCTTCCGCCAATATCAAAAAACGGTCGCGGCTTATTCCACGCCAGGGGCTACTCAAATAATCTTCATTAATGCGCAGAATATTTGAACCTGACTTACCTGCTTTACAACGATTGCAGAGATCAGCCAGAATCAGACCGGCAACAACTTTTGTGAGCGTTCCGGCATCCCCGATAATCGCCGGCTCGTTTTATCCATACTCACCCCTGGAGTCATTCATGGCCGTCGATATCAAGAACCTCAATCACAACCAGCTCAATGAGCTGATCAGCAAGGCACAGTCGCGCCAGAACGAGCTGCACAAGGAAAAGGTGGTCAAGTTGCGTGAAAAAATTCACGCCATGATCAAGGCCGAGGGTTATGCCTTTGAAGACATTTTCGGCGGTACCCGCGGCAAGACCAAACGCGCTGGTGCGCCCGTGGCACCGAAGTACCGCAATCCGTCCAATCCGGAGCAGACCTGGTCCGGCCGCGGCAAGCGCCCGCACTGGTTCAACGATGCGCTGAAGGCTGGCAAGAAGGAAAAGGATCTGGCGATCTGATCCGGCGAGCCATTTCGCGATACGCCAAAGAAAACGCCGGCCTCGCGCCGGCGTTTTCTTTGGCCGTGATCGATACACGTCACCGGGCAATAGACGGCGTGGTTGATTCTCCCGCCGTGATCCGATCAAAAAGCCATGGCACACCGAGCCATAAAGCTGTCGCTACAACGACCGACGTGGTGAAACCAGCAATTCGCCAAACATCAGCCCGGCCACCAGCGACACCAGAATCGTCATCAGCAACACGCCCGTGTCCACGCCAAGTTCGGTATTGCGATCCAGCAGAAATGACATGCTGCGAAAACCGACGCTGCCGGGCACCAGCAGGATGATGCCCGGCTCCCGGATAACCGCACCGGGCCGCCCCATGAACCGCGCGTACAAGTTGGCCAGCGCACTGAGGACAAAGCCGCCAAGAAATACGCCAAACGGCGCGCCGGGCACTTCGCCGGATATTTTTCCGCCCCAACGCGTGGTGAGATAGCCCACCATCACCGCACCCATCACGAACAGCCAGTCACGTCGCGCCGCACGAAACAGGATCGCAAAGCCGAATGCGCCCAGCAGCAGCGAGGGGTAGTCCATCCAGTTCGGCAGCGGCGGCAGCGCGTAGTCCCGCGCCTCGATCCCCACCGCCGCACATAACTGGGTCGCCGCCACGGTGCCGAAAGTGAGCTTCAAGAGTGAGGTCACTGCCCCGCCCATCCGCGCCATGCCTGACACCAGGTGCTGGCTGGAAAGCTCACGCACGGCAGTGGTCAGCGACATGCCGGGAATCAGCACGATCAGGCTTCCCAGCACCACGGCCTTGATCGCCAGCGGCACCACGAACGCGCTGACCACGATCGCGATCGTGGTAGCCACCATCGCACACACCGCCTCGCTGGCAATCGCCAGTCGCGGCCTGCTCGCCGCCAGTACGCTGATGGAACCGATGATGACGCCAATGAAGGCGGCAACCAGCATGTCTGGCCAGGAGCTGTGCAGGAACAACGCCACAATGCAGGCCGCCGACAGGCCGTAACTGGAGATCACCGCGGCCTTGGCAAGCAGGCTGTCCGGGCGGCCGAGCTCGCGCAGCCGCTTGAAGCCTTCGCGCAGATCGATCTCGCCGGCAATCACCTGGTCGGCAATCTGGTCGGCTTCGCACAACCGGGCCAGATTCACGTCGCCCGGCGCCAGCCGCATCACCTGGGTGCTTTGGGCCACACCCTCATCGCCCTGCCCCAGATCGGAGAAGGAGACGATGATCGCGGTGGGGCTGGACCATACGTCGGCCGCCAGCCCCATCCGTTGCGCCGCCCCGGCAATCGCCATTTCGAGTCGTGGCGCGGTGGTGCCGTACTGATGCAGTCGCCGCGCCAGTTCCAGCAGAAAAGCGATGCGGGTGGTCAGCGCGGTCGTGGCGAACGGCCGGCTGACGGCGGGCGGAACGCTCATACCGGGATGCGCACCTTCAACGTGGTGCCATCGACGGCCACCACTTCCACCGTGCTGCCCAGCGGCAGATCGGGCCCGCTGACCAGCCACTGGCCATCACCGACGCGCGCCTTGCCACGGCCGTTGATGATCGGCTCGACCAGTTCGTAGCGCTGGCCGATCATCTGCTCGCCGCGACGATTGAGTCGCTCGCCACCGGCTTGGCTACGCTCCAGTCGCGGACGCAACCAGCGCGCGTAAGCAACGCAAAACGCGAACGCCATCACGCCGAACAGGATCGCCTGCGCCAGCAAACCCAGCGAAGGCAACAGCCACAGCAGCACGCCCATCGCCGCCGCCGCCAGCCCGATCCACAGCAGGAAATAGCCCGGCAACAGGATTTCACCGGCGATCAGCAGTACCGCCAGAATCCACCACAGGTAGTGCGCAGAGAGTTCCCACATGTCTGGTTACTCCATTGATCAGCGCAGTGGCGGCTGGGCCGCCACCGACTTCTGCTGCTGGCCCAGCGACTCCTTGGCCAGTTCGGCGATACCCGCCAGCGAACCGAGAATGCCGGTGGCCTCGATCGGCAGCAGCAGCATCTTCTGGTTCGGCGACTTGGCCATTTCCTTCAGCGCTTCGACGTAGTTGTTGGCGACGAAGTAGTTCAGCGCATTCACGTTGCCGCTGGAGATCGCGTCGGACACCATCGTGGTCGCCTTTGCCTCGGCTTCAGCCGAACGCTCGCGCGCCTCGGCAGCGCGGAACGCGGCCTCCTTTTCGCCCTCGGCCGACAGGATCACCGACTGCTT
>JBBQQL010000056.1:0-23605 GCA_038215995.1 Lysobacterales bacterium | reverse complement strand
GATGCTGGAGCGCATGCGCGAGCGCTACGGGGTGGAGGTGGACACCCACCCGCCGCGCATCGCCTATCGCGAGACCATCGCCGGCCCGGCCGAGGGTCACTACCGGCACAAGAAGCAGAGCGGCGGCGCCGGGCAGTTCGGCGAAGTGTTCCTGCGCATCGAGCCGCTGCAACGTGGCGCCGGATTCGAATTTGTCGATGAGGTGAAGGGCGGCGTGATCCCCGGCCAGTTTCTGCCCGCCGTCGAAAAGGGCGTGCGCCAGGCGATGGAGCACGGCGCGATCGCCGGCTTCCCGCTGCAGGACCTGCGCGTGACGGTCTACGACGGCAAGCACCACTCGGTCGACTCCAAGGAGGTGGCCTTCGTCAGCGCTGGCAAGAAGGCGTTTTTCGATGCGGTGGCGAAGGCGCATCCGATCGTGCTGGAGCCGATCGTGAATGTGGAAGTGGCCATTCCCGAGCACCACATGGGCGATGTCACCGGTGGCCTGGCCAGCAAGCGTGCGCATATCCTGGGCACCGACAGCCAGCGCGGCGGCGAGTTGGTGATCAAGGCGCAGGCGCCGCTGGCCGAGTTGATCGACTACCCCACCGAGCTGAAGTCGATCACTGGCGGCCGCGGCCGCTACAGCCTCGACCTCAGCCACTACGACGCGGTACCGGCAACCGTGCAGCGCACGCTCAGCGAGGCCTGGAAACCTCATGTGGAGGAGGACTGACTATCCGCCTCTGCGCAGGGAACCCGCTCGCGCCCGGGCTCCCTGCGCCGAAGCCCCTGCAGCTTGTGATCAACGCTTCGGCTTGAGCAAGGTACCCGTGCACTTGGGCGAGCCGCACAGGCAGACCCACAGTTTTTTGAGGCGCGCGGTATGTGGCACCTCGAGCACGATGCCGTAGTCGTAGGTGAGCTCTTCGCCGGGCTTGATCGCGCGGATCGTCTCGATCACCACCTTGTCCTTGCGCGGGTCGCCACTGGCGCTCTCTTCCACCAGGGCGCGGCAGTTCGGCGCGCAGCTGTGGTTGATCCAGCGCGCACTGTTGCCCTGCTGGTTGGCGTCGATGATGTAATCGTCGTTGAGGGTAAACAGGAAGGTATGGCCGGTTTCGCCACCGTCGCCGTAGAGCTCGTCCGCCTCGGCATGGGTGAGCAATTTGCCCTTGTACTCGATCACTTCCTCGCCCTTGGGGATGGCGCTGGCGGCAAACACGCCGTTGCCATGGATAGGGGAGCGACGGGCGACGATGCGGCGGTGGGTGGCGGGGGTCATGGGCAAATCTGCTGGCTGGCTGAACGAAGCGGCGATGATGCCCGTTGCAGGGCGTCATGGGAATTTCCGCCAACTTTGCTAAGATTCAAACAATCGTTTGAGGTGAGCCCATGAAGCGACTGTTTCAGAGCATTGTGCTGATCCTGCTGGCTGGCGGACTGATCGCTTGCGGGCCGGCGCGCAAGAGTGTGTTTCCGCCCACGCTGAGCATCCAGCAACTGGTGCAGCAGCCCCATGGCGAGTGGCACCTGACCCTGCGCATCCAGAACAACAGCTACGGCGAAATGGATTTCAGGTCGATCGAGGGCCAGCTGCAAATCGCGGCGCTGATCCCGATCCGGCTGCACGCCACCTTCGAGCGGGATATCCCCGAGCTGGCAGGCGACGTGATCGAGCTTGATGTGCTGCCCACCCCGGCGATGAGCCAGGCGCTGCAGGCAGTCGCCGGCAAAGGCAGCGCCGCGGTTGTCGCCTACCGCATCAGCGGCAGTGCCAGCGCCAAACCCGAACAGGAAAAACAGCCGCGCGACTTCAGTTTCGACGGCAATGCCTGGATCTCACCCGTGCCGGGTATCGCAAATACCTGGCGCTGACGCCTCTCCCACACCTGATCATTCTTCCCGAGGAATCACCATGACTGCGTACAAGGCCCCACTCGATGATCTGCGCTTTGCCCTGTTTGACGTACTGGGTGCCGAGCCGACCCTTACCGCCCTGCAAGGCGGCGAAGCGCATACGCGCGACCTGATCGACGCCGTGCTGGAAGAGGCCGGCAAGCTGTCCGAACAGGTGCTGGCGCCGACCAACTGGCCCGGCGACGTCGAAGGCTGCCATTTCGACAAGGCCACCCAGACGGTGACCACGCCGAAGGGTTTCAAGGAGGCGTTCAAGCAGTTCGCCGAGGGCGGCTGGACCAGCCTGACCAACCCGGAAGCCTACGGCGGCCAGGCCCTGCCCGCCGTGCTGGGCACCGCCACCACCGAGATCTTCCAGTCCGGCAACCTGGCCTGGAGCCTGTACCCGCTGCTGTCCGAAGGCGCCTGCCACGCGATGGAACAGCACGGCGAAGAGTGGCACCGCCAGCTTTACATGCAGCCGATCGTCGAAGGCCGCTGGACCGGCACCATGTGCCTGACCGAACCGCAGGCCGGCTCCGACCTGGGCCTGCTGAAGACGCGCGCCGAACCGGCGGGCCAGGACGCGGGCGGCCATGACTTGTACAAGCTTACCGGCACCAAGATCTTCATCAGCGCCGGCGAACACGACCTCACCGAAAACATCGTGCACCTGGTGCTGGCGCGCCTGCCTGACGCTCCCGCCGGCAGCCGCGGCATCTCGATGTTCATCGTGCCCAAGTTCAAGGTCAACCAGGACGGCTCGCTGGGCGAGCGCAACCCGGTCGCGGCCGGTGCGATCGAGCACAAGATGGGTATCAAGGGCTCGGCCACCTGCGTGATGAACTTCGACGGTGCCGAGGGCTATCTGATCGGCCACCCGCACAAGGGTCTGATGGCCATGTTCACCATGATGAATGCGGCCCGCCTGTCGGTCGGCGTGCAGGGCCTGGCGCTGGCCGAGCGCGCGCTGCAGAACAGCCTCAACTACGCCCGTGAACGCCTGCAATCGCGCGCGCTCTCCGGCCCGGTGCTCCCGGACAAGCCGGCCGACAACCTGCTGGTGCAGCCGGACGTGCGCCGCATGCTGCTGACCCAGCGCGCCTTCGTCGAGACCTCCCGCGTACTGTTGCTGTACACCGCGCTGCAGACCGATATCGAGTCGCGCAGCAGCGATGAGGCGGCGCGCAAGCAGGCCAGCGAGCTGGTCGCGTTCCTGATCCCGATCGCCAAGGGCGTGGTCACCGAGCTGGCGCAGGAGTGCACCAAGGAAGCGTTGCAGATCTACGGCGGCCACGGCTATATCGGTGAAAACGGGATGGAGCAGTTCGTTCGCGACGCCCGCATCATCACCCTGTACGAAGGCACCACCGGGATCCAGGCCGCCGACTTGCTGGGCCGCAAGATTCTCCAGCTGCAGGGTGTCGGCCTGAAGCACTTCCTGCAGGAGATCAGCGCGTTCTGCCAGCAGCACAGCGCGGATGAGTCGCTGCGTTCCTTTATCGCTCCGCTCGCCATAGCCACCAAGAACTGGGGTGATCTCACCCTCAAGCTGGCCCAGCGCGCGCAGACCAACCCGGAAGAGCTGGGCGCTGCCGCCACCGACTACCTGTACTACTCCGGCTACGTTGCGCTCGCCTATATGGCCGTCCGCGCCGTGGCAGCGGCTGACGCCGGCACGCATTCGGCGGCCTTCAAGCAGGCCAAGCGTGATACGGCAACGTTCTACTTTGCCCGTATTCTGCCGCGCTGCCAGACCCACCAGGCCGCGATGGAAGCCGGCGTGGAGAGCCTGCCCAGCATCGTCTGAGGCAAGCGCACGCAACGAAAAAGGCCCGGAGCGATCCGGGCCTTTTTTTGTCCCGCGGACCACGTCAGCCCGGCGGGTTCCAGGCTGGGACCCGACTGCCAGCGAGGGGCAGTGGAGGTGTCAAAACAGGTCAGCTTTGGCTCAAGTGTGACGTGCCTGACGAACCACCGGGGCGCTCATGCCGCATGGCAGTCAAACGGAAGGTCGCCGGCTATGCGCAGGTATTGCTGGATCAAGGCTTCGTGCACGTCGGCCGCCTGCAACAGCTCCCGCGCCATGCTTTCCTGCACCGCTACAAGGTCGGGACTCTTGCAGGCAGCAGGTGCCGGGGCCTTGGCCGTCCGGAAATGACTGCCATCGAGTTCGATCATTTCGGACTCGAACAGGTGTGAGATGTCGTAGGCGAGATCGTTCATGCCTGAGTACATGCAACAGCCTTGCCAACTGAAAGCCGTGTTCCAGCCCCGCGGCTGGTGGGGCGGTGACAGGCACCTTCCGTGCGAGGAATTCGTTGCCCCAGGGGCAGGTCAAGATGCGAGACTGTTGGAACCGGCAGCCACCCAGGCGCGTCCCGCCCAGCCTGCCACCCATCCTCACGGGAGATTGCGATGAAATGGTTGTTGGCATTCGTGGCGGGCTTTGTTTCTACCCTCGCGTTTCATCAAGGCCTGTTTGAGCTGCTGCATCTGGGCGGCGCCGTCCCGAAGGCTGCATGGAACATGACCGCCGTGCCGCCGCTCGGCGTGCCGTCGGTGATTTCGCTGGCCTTCTGGGGTGGCTTGTGGGGTCTGCTGTTGTGGGTGCTGGTGCGCAAACAGGTCGGCGGCAAACGCTGGCTATGGGGAGCGATCTGGGGCGCGTTGCTGCCCAGCATCGTGGCGCTGTTCGTGGTGTTTCCCATGAAGGGCATGCCGATGGGCGGCGGCTACGATCCGAAACTGATTTTCGGGGCCTTGTTGCTCAATGGCGTGTGGGGACTGGGCGTGGTCGGCTTGATGAAGCTCTACCGGCAGGGTTAGAGACCGGTTCGGTGTGGACCATGCAGCAGGGACCGAGCATCCCGATATGTCAACACAACGCCGGATGGCCGTGCTCAGCGAATGATGGATGGTCTTGCGCATGGCGCTGATCGTGCTGACGGCGCTGATCGCATCCGGTTCGGGTGCGTGGGCGGCGCTGGCACTGTGGTACCAGTTGCCGGGGCGATCGATCAGCCGCGCCATCGGCAGCCTGTGCTGGGCCAGTCTGATCGTCGTGCTGGTCGGGCTGGCCATCGCTCACCAAAGCTGGCTGCCACTGCTGGCCTACGCGGCGTGCTACGCGATCGTGCTGCGGTGGTGGCTCGGCATTGCGCCATCCAACCAGCGGGTCTGGGCCGATGACGTCAGCCTGCTGCTGACCGGGCGGCAGCATGGCAACCATGTGGTGCTCGAGCACGTTCGCAACTTTTCCTGGCGCCGCGACGACGACTACGACGTGTGCTGGGAAACCCGTGAATACGATCTGGACAGGCTGGCCTCGACCGACGCCGTCCTGTCCTACTGGAGCAGCCAGGCGATCGCCCACGCGATGATTTCGTTCGGTTTCGACGACGGTCGGCACCTGGTCTTTTCGGTGGAGATCCGCAAGCGCCGCGGCCAGCAATACTCAGCCATCGGCGGCTTCTTCAAACAGTACGAGACGGTACTGGTTGCCGCCGATGAAAACGACATCATCCGCGTACGCACCAATGTGCGCGACGAAGACGACTACCTGTATCCGATGCGCATGGGCAAATCCGCTATGCGCGCGCTGTTCGTGTCCTATCTGAAGGCTGCCAACCAACTGGCCGCGCGACCGGCGTTCTACAACACGTTCACCTCCAATTGCACCACCCTGGTCTATCGCATGGCAAGGCAGATCGCGCCCGGCCTTCCATGGGACGCACGCCTGTTGCTGACCGGCTACCTGCCCGGCTACCTGTATCAAGTCGGTGCAGTAGATCGCGATGTCCCGCTCGAGCTTTTGCGCCAGCGTGGCCGCATCACCGAGCGCGCAAGAGCGGTTCGGCCGGAGGAGAACTTTTCGCTGGCCATCCGTCGGGGCATGCCCGGTACCGAGCGGCCATCCGGTGAAACGTGAGGATTGGGCCGGAGTGCCGATCAGGGCAGCACGAAGCGCGTGATACGCGTCAGCGGGTCGGCCTCCACCAGGGTCACCCTGACGTCGCTGCCCAGCGGCAACGCGGAGTCGCTACTGACGCTGGCCTCGACCGCCTGGTCGCGGACGATCACGACACCCTTTCTGGCATCCGTGGCAGCAACCTCCACAATGGCGCCGTCGAATGTCTCGCCGACCCGCGGTGCCAGCGCGGCCGCCTCGGCCAGATCGAGCACGGCCTTTTCATACTGACGCGCGCGGTGACCCGACACCTGCATCGTGGCCGGCAAACGGGGCAACGCGGCCAGCACCCAGTCCGGCACCGGCTGTTTCGCGCACAGCGCGACGCATACCTCGCCGGTGTAGCGATCAACCAGCCGACGCAGCGGCGCCGTGGCGTGGGTGTAATGCGTGGCCAGGGCCGAGTGGGTCGACTGGGCGGGCAGGCTGCCGTTGAAGGCCACATAGCCAGCCCCGCGCAGTACGGAGGTCGAGGCGGTCAGCATCGCAATATGAGTATCCCTGGTCGGGTCGAGCGAGCGGATGAAACCGGGGTAGCCCAGCTCGGCCGACCACGGGATTTGCAGCGCCCTCGCGGTGATCCTGAGACGCTCTATCGCGCGAGGATCGGGCTCAGGCAGGGTGCGCAACAGGCCCACATCCGCCTGCAACATCAGGTGCGCCGCGGCCATGCCGGTAAGCAGGGATATCTGTTCGTTCCAGTCCTCGATCGGCAGCCGTGCCCGGAACGACAGGCTCCAACGGCCATCCACCACCTCGATCTCCTGCTCGGGCAACGGCAGACTGACGCCGCCGCGCGCCTGCTCGCGCTGCTTGCGCAACTCCCCGATCTCACGTAACACCGCCCACATCGGGTCAGCCGTGCCCGCATCGACATGGCGCTGCAGCCCTGCGTAATCGAGCTTGGCGCGACTCTTTACCCGTGCCCGCCGCACATCGACGGCCATGCCCTCACCGCTGCCATCGAGATCGATCGTCCACAACAACGCTGGCCGCATTTGATCCGGCAGCAACGACGTGGCGCCTTCGGACAGCACCTTGGGGTGGAGAGGAATTTTCGCATCCGCACCGTACAAGGTCTCACCCCGCCGGTGCGCCTCCTGGTCGATCGCGTCGCCGGGCGTCACGAACGCGGCAACGTCGGCGATGGCATAGAACACGCGGTACCCACCTTCGTGGCGCTGCACGTACATCGCCTGATCCAGATCCATCGACGAGGCGGGATCAATGGTCACCAGGGCAATATCAGTGCGGTCCAGTGACGGCATCCGCGGATTGGCCGCTGCAATGACGGCCGCAGCCTCCACTTCCGGCGGGAACGCCTGCGGCAATTTCAGGTCGGCCTGGATCCTGCACATGCCCTGCGCGAGTACCGCATTGTGCTCAGGCTGGATGTGGATACGACGGGTGGTCGACACAAATATCTCCCGGCGGTGGGCTGGCATGCTGGCCAGGACACCTGCCAACCAGGCACTCCCGTGCTGGGCAAAATATACACGCGCCACTTGCACGGTACTTCCCTGACTACGGCGCAAGGTGTAGAAACGGCCACGCCACCCCACCATTGACGCCCCATGACCGCACCGTCGCTGTTGATTCGCCTGGCTGAGGATGACGATGAATTCATCCTCGCGCTGGTTCCACGCTTCGTCGACTTCGCCTTGCCACCCTGGCGTCGTCGTCACGAATGCATCGAGGGTATCCGCCAGGATCTGCTCAAGCATCTGGAGGACCAGCCGGCCAACAGCTATCTGTTCGTCGCTGAAAATGCCGATGGCGAACGAGTCGGCTTCATCCACATGCAACGCACGGCGGATTTCTTCACGGGCCGCAGCAATTGCCATATCTCCGACCTGGCCGTAGCGCCCGCACACGAAGGCCAGGGTGTCGGCAAGGCCTTGCTGGCGCACGCCGAGGCATGGGCGCGCGAACATCATTGCCAGATGGTCACGCTGGCGGTTTTCCCCGGCAATGCACGCGCTCGCGGGCTGTACGAGGCAAGCGGCTACGCCGAAGACCTGCTGCGGCTGGCAAAACCGGTACGTTGAACCGGACCAACAAAAAAGCCGCCCGAGGGCGGCTTTTTCATGCATGACATCGCGGCGATCAGTTCTTGATCGATCAGTTCTTGATGGCGCCTGCAGCCGCCTCGGCCTGCTCGCGGGTCTCCAGACGCTTGACCAGACGATCGATATTGGCCAGCGACAGCAAGTGTCCGTAGATCCAGCCGAACACGCCTTCGCGAGCGAATTCGTGCGCCACCTTCTCGTCCAGCGTGCGCAGCTTTTCTTCGTTGACCACGAACAGGCCGTTGAGATTGATCGACGCGCCGTTCGGATCCTGGCCGCCCTTCTTCAGCTGGATATTGCGCGGCTCCAGCAGATCATGCTTCACCATCTGTTCCATGAACCACTTGGTGCGGCCGATGTTCTGCTGGAAGTCACCCAGAAAGCTGACCGCATTGGTCAGCATCTCGGTATCAGTGCCGTCTTCCTTGAACAGACGCTCGCCCTCGGTGGTATTGAACCCCTCGTAGCCCTCATCCAGGAACACGGTGAAATCGGCGCCCTCCTGCTCGGGCGGCTTCTCCGCCAGCACAAACGGGTAACGGCGCACGAAGGCCGGCACGTAGGTATTCGGCTCCCACTGACCATCAGCATCGACAAGCAGGTTTTCACTCTGACGAAGGCCCAGCAATGCAATCGGACCCGCGCTGGCGGCGTCGTTGCCGGCGAAGATGATCACCAGATCACGCGCAGCCACGCCAAACTCGGCACCGGTCAGCGGGACCGAATGGGTGCTCATCGCGAACTTCATGTTCGGCACGGCCTTCAGGCGCAGGTCTTTGTGTTCGGTACGGTTCAGCGGCACCGGACGTTCGTAGAAAATGACTTCAGCCACGTTGAATTCCCTTGCCCCTCGCCGTGCCGGGTCACTACCGAGCGCCCCTACCAAACCCGGCGTCGGGTCTGTGTTGACTGCTGATCATATCAGCGCTTTTGTGCGCGGGCGACTGCAGCAGCCAGCCTGTCAGCCGCTGGCCCAGCATGCGAATTGCAACAGATTTGTTCTATGCTGGCCCGGACTAGCACCACATGCATTGACGAAGCGCTCTTTTCTGGCCTTGGCTGAGGGACGATTTACATGCTGATGGACGTGCCCATTCGAGGCGATCTTCACGCGACCCGCGTGTTGTCACTGGACGCCAGTGGCCGCATCCTTGACTGGATCAGCTGGCAAGACGCGGTTTGCCTGTACGTCCGCGATGCCGTGGCCTGGACCCTCGGCGACCCCTGCCTCACCGTGCATGGCGGCCACAACCGTCTGCTCGGTACGCAAAGCCTGCTGCAGTTGCACCCGATCATCGCCAGCACGGGTCATTGCCGCGATCACGCGATCGACCCCGCACCCGCATTGACCAATACCGCCCTGTTTGCTCGCGATCGCAGCATCTGCCTCTACTGCGGCGAGCATTTCAGCCGTGCCGAGCTGACTCGCGACCATGTGCTTCCGATTTCCAAGCACGGCAAGGACGAATGGGAAAACGTGGTCAGCGCGTGCCTGCCGTGCAATCTGAGGAAGAGCAACCGCACCCCGCAACAGGCCAAGATGCCGCTGCTGGCGGTGCCTTATCGGCCAAGCTGGGTCGAGCACCTGATCCTGTCCAACCGCAACATTCTGGCCGACCAGATGGAATTTCTGGTCAGCCGGTTGCCGCGCGATCGGCGCCCGATAGCCGCCTGATCAAGCACCGGCACGGTCACCACCCTCATCGTTGTGCATGTCCTTCGCATCCTGCTCGATGGTGTCCAGGCTGACGTGCGCCGCTAGCGCCAGCTTGCAGTAATGCTTGCGGATTCGATCCAGGTCCTCTTCATCGAGCTCCTCCAGGTTCAATAGCGCGTTGTGCGCCTGGCTGGTGCGGATCAATTCGTCCAGTTTGATCTGCAAGGCAGCGGTATCGCGGTTCTGACTGCTCTGGATCAGAAACACCATCAGGAAGGTGATGATGGTGGTCGAGGTATTGATCACCAACTGCCAGGTATCGCCGTAATGGAACAGCGGCCCGGTGGCGCCCCACACGACCACGATCGTGACCGCCAGGATGAAGGCGACCGGCTTGCCTGCATAGCGCGAGGTAGCTTCGGCAAAACGACGGAAAAGCTTGCGCATCGACATGAACGCATCTCGCTGGGGTGGGCGATGCGCAGCCTCGGCTCTGTCGTGTGTGCGCGGCGTGCAGGCCATGCTGCCACCCCTTGCCATGCCTTGTTCACGCGCCCGCCCTTGCCCCGCCCCGCCGCTGGGCCAACAATACGCAGATGAATGAGCTCGCCCACTACCCCCATCTCGCGCCCATCGAGACGCCAGCCGACCTGCGCCGCGTGCCTGATGACGAGCTGCAGTCCGTTGCCGATGAACTGCGCCAGTACCTGATCGAGGCCGTTGCCAGCTCAGGCGGGCACTTCGGTGCCGGGCTGGGCGTGGTCGAGCTGACCGTGGCATTGCACCATGTGTTCGATACGCCGAATGACCGTCTGGTCTGGGATGTTGGCCACCAGTGCTACCCGCACAAGATCCTCACCGGTCGCCGCGACAAGATCACCACGATCAAGAAGAAAGACGGCCTGGCACCGTTCCCGCGGCGCGAGGAGAGCGAATACGACACCTTCGGCGTCGGCCATTCCTCCACCTCGATCTCGGCGGCCCTGGGCATGGCGATCGCCGCCCAGCGCAAGGGCGACAAGCGCAAGGTCGTCGCGGTGATCGGCGACGGTGCGATGACTGCCGGCATGGCATTCGAAGCACTCAACCACGGGGGTGACGTGGAGGCGGACATGCTGGTGGTGTTCAACGACAACGGCATGTCGATCAGCGAGAACGTGGGTGCACTGACCAAGATGATGGCCCGCGCGATGGCCAGCCGTCGCCTCAACGAATGGCGCGAGCGAGCCAAGCGCGCGATCCCGAAGCAATCCTTCTTTGGACGATTCTTCAAGCGCTGGGAGGAGCACGCCAAGGGCATGTTCGTACCCTCGACACTGTTCGAGGAACTCGGCTTCCACTACACCGGCCCGATCGACGGCCACAACATACCGCAATTGCTGCAGGCACTGCGCACGGTCAAGGACCTGCCCGGGCCGCAACTGCTGCATGTCATCACCACCAAGGGCAAGGGTTATGCCCCGGCGGAGCAGGCGCAGATCGAATACCACGCGGTCGGCCCATTCGACCCGCAGGCAGGACTGGTGAAGAAGAACGCAGCGGCCAAGCCAACCTATACCGAAATTTTCGGCGACTGGCTGTGTGACCAGGCCGCGGCCGACGATCGCCTGCTGGCGATTACCCCGGCCATGCGCGAGGGCTCCGGCCTGGTGCGCTTCTCGAAGGAATACCCGCAGCGCTACTTCGACGTGGCGATCGCCGAGCAACATGCGGTGACCCTGGCCGCCGGCATGGCCTGCGAGGGCGCCAAGCCGGTAGTGGCGATCTACTCGACCTTCCTGCAGCGTGCCTACGACCAGGCGATTCACGACGTGGCGTTGCAGAATCTCGACGTCACCTTCGCGATCGACCGCGCCGGCGTGGTCGGCCCCGATGGCGCCACCCATTCGGGCAGCTTCGACCTGAGCTTTCTGCGCTGCCTGCCGAACATGATGATCATGGCCCCGGCGGACGAGAATGAGTGCCGCATGATGTTGAGCACCGGCTACCAGCACCCCGGCCCGGCGGCGATTCGTTATCCCCGCGGCAGCGGCCTCGGTGCCGTGCTGCGGCCGGAGCTGGACACCTTGCCGATCGGCAAGGCCGAGTTGCGCCGGCGCGGCCGCGGCCTGGCCTTGCTGAGTTTCGGCGCGATGCTGGCGCCGGCCGCCACGATCGCGGCCGAACTCGATGCCAGCCTGGTCAACATGCGTTTCATCAAGCCGCTCGATGAGGCGATGATTCTGGAGCTGGCCAGGAACCACGAAGCCTTCGTCACCCTGGAAGACAACGCGGTCGCCGGCGGCGCCGGCTCAGCCGTGGCCGAATGCCTGGCCGCGCATGGGATCACCCTGCCGATCCTGCATCTCGGCCTGCCCGACGTCTACCTGGAACACGGCAGTCGCGAGGAGGTGCTGAGCATGGCCGGCCTCGATCTGCCCGGCATCCGCCATGCGATACGCGCGCGCTTCCCAGCGTCCATGATTACGGCGAACGCCGCGCGCTGAACGCCGAAACTAGGCGGCGCGTCCACCGCTGACGCGGTCGCGCTGTTCCAGATCCGGCGCCGTGAATACCTCGGCGTAACCGGCATCCTGCAGCAGGCCGCGAACGGCGTCACCCTGATTCCAGCCATGCTCGAGCAGCAACCAGCCGCCGGGCTGCAGGTGCTGGCGCGCGTCCAGCACGATGCGGCGGATGTCATCCAGACCATCGACGCCCGCGGCCAGCGCCGTGACCGGCTCGAAACGCAGATCGCCCTGACCCAGGTGCGGGTCGGCACTCTCGATGTAGGGCGGGTTGGAGACGATCAGGTCGAAGCGCTGGCCGCCCAGCGGCGCCGCCCAGTCACCCTGCACGAAACTGACGTTGGCGATGCCGTGGCGCAGCGCATTGCGCTGTGCCACAGCCAGTGCCGGCGCGCTGGCGTCACTGGCAAGCACGCGCACGCGCGGCCGCTCGCAGGCGATTGCCAAAGCGATGGCGCCGCTGCCGGTGCCGAGGTCGGCCACACTGCAGGCTGCATCACGCGGCAAGCGCTGCAGCGCCAGCTCCACCAGCAACTCAGTTTCCGGGCGCGGTATCAGGGTCGCGGGGGTTACTTCCAGGTCGAGTGACCAGAAACCGCGGCGGCCGACGATATAGGCCACCGGCTCGCCTGAGGCTCGGCGTTCGACCAGGTTTGCATAAGCCGTCTGGACGTCCAGATCGGGCACCTCGTCGGTGTGCCCGATCAACCAGCTGCGCGACCGGCCCAGCAGGCACAGCAGCAACAGCTCGGCATCGGCACGCTCGCCGAGACGCGTACTGGCCGCGGTGAGCAGGCTGCGTATGTCAGGCATGGGGTGAAGATCCCTCCGCGGTCGGCACCGGCGGCGGCGCGGCCACCGGCCTGGACTCGCGCTTGTGCCAGTAGCCGCCACGGGTCCAGCTGTCGAAGCCCCAGCGTAGCCAGCCGATCAGCGCGTTGGCCAACCATAGCGCCCAGGCCAGCATGGCGATCTTGTAGGCCCACAGCGAGACGCTGAGCACCCCGCCGACCGGCAGCGCGTTGGCGCTTTGGTCGGCAAACCAGCGCAGGTTCCACGCGCTGGAATCGTTGCCTGCCACGTGCATGTCGGGCAAGCCGAGCAGGCCGCCAGGTACCGCGCTGATCAGCACCGCCAGCGCCAGCAGAGTCAACGCTGCCAGACCCAGTTGCAGCAGGTTGAAGCGGGTCGCGCCAAGCCGCTCCGCCGTCACCCCGCGTGCACGAAGCCCCAGCAGAATCAGCCACAGCACGACCAGCGCGTAGGCACTCCAGGCAAAGGCGGAGAAACCCAGCCCGAGCAGCAACCAGTGGCGAAAACGCAGCGGCGTCGGTGCGACACGCGCCAGCAGCCACGAAGCGAGCAACAACACGATCAACTGCGACCAGTACAGCACCGCCGGACCCGTCGTCGGCCCCCACGTCCACAGCACCCAGCGATCCTGTGGCAGTTGCAGCTTGAGGTTGATGTTTGCCACTGGCGCGTGCAGGGCGAACGCTGGTGTGCGCACGCTGGCCGCGATACCGCGCGGTTCGCGCAGGCGCAGCGTGTACTGATGCGCACCGGGCAGCAGCGGCAGGCTCAGCTTGCCATCGCGCACGGCGAGGTTGATCGACTCGCCGTCGCGCTGCGCCTCCAGCAGCTCGGCGCCGCGCGGAAGCGTGATCACGTGTTCGCCACCGCGCGTGCTTCGCGCCCGCAGGGTCAGCGTGGTTTCGGTGGCGCGCGCGCCGACCGTGCTGGCCGCCTCCGCGTCATCGAACGCCAGGCTGTCGCCCGACGCCGCCACCGGCTCGGTAAAGACGAGCTGCAGCACTTCGCCAGGCAGCGGCTGATAGGTCTGCCCCGACTCGTTCGCGCTGGCAGGCACACCCGTGGCGTCAACATGCCACATCGGTGCAGCATCGACCTGCCACACCTCGGCACGCTCGCCCAGGGCCGGCGCCGTAAGCGACAGTTTCGCAACATGATCGAGGCGACTGGTCCAGCTCACCGCGTTGCCGTTGGCGTTGAAGGTGATGCTGATGTGGCCATCCTTGACCGGCAGCCCGTCGCCCAGCGGATGCTCACCGGGCAACAGTGGCAGCGTCGTGCTGAAGCCACCCTCGCGCGGGGCGACGCGTTCGACCGTATTGAGCACGGTCCAGTCGACGCCCAGCTGCAGCGTGCGCGTCAATCGCACATAGGGAGGGAAGCTCTGCGCGGTGGGCCGGCTCGTGCCATTCCCGGCCGCTTGCGTGCGGTGCAGCGCGATGCTGTCGCCCAGCGCGCGACCATCGTCGACACCGTCCAGCGTCCAGCCCGTGCCAGCGAAGCTGACGCGCTGCGGTCGCAGGGCGAAACGCAGGCTGGCCGTGTCGGTCGCACCGATGCGGTAGCGCAGACTTACCCGATGCACGCCGCGGTCCAGCCGCAGCAGCAGTTGCTCACCGCGCCGGCTCAGCGGCACCCCGGCATGGCCGTCCACGGCGACATCGAGCAATTGAAGCGTGTCATCCGCGCTCGGCAACGGCAGCGCCACCGACGCTCCGACATGCGCCTCCAGCTCCAGGTCGAGCGTATTGCCGCTGACCTGCAGTTGCGCCTGCGCCAGCTCGGCGCAGTTCGGCGCGCATGTCGGTGCCTCGATGAGCCGATTGCGCAACTGATCGAGCAGGGGCTGGCTCGGAAATGCCTGCGCGTGCGCGCCATGCGGCAGAAGGGCCAGGCCCAGCAGCAGCGCGCCGGCCACATGTCCTGCGCGCCAGTCTCGCCAGCGGCCCCGCAGTGGCAACCACCACGTCATCGCCAGCCTGGCCAGCACGGCGATCAGCAGACCCACCATCGCCACCCGGAGCAGCCGCACCAGCCACGCCGGTGCAATCACCAGGCGTGTGCTCTGTTCGCTGGTCACCGGGCCGGACCAGCCCAGTCGATAGTTGTTGCCCACATTCCAGTGCGGCATGCCGGGCCCGGCCTGAATCACGTTGCGCGTATCCACAACCTGCGCCGACGATCCTCCACGACGCAGCGGCAAGGATGCCGGCTGCCGAGCGGTAACAGTCAGGCTACCAAGCTGATCGGTCTCGACAGCCGACCCATCCTGCGCCGACGAATTCGATGCCTTTTGCATCGCAACCGCCGGCGCCATCGAGGGTGACGGCGGGGCTGGCGGGGCCGGTGGAGGCGGTGGCATCACATCCTGCGAAACCTCGTCGACCGGCGGCGGGGCGGCGAAACCCGCCGAGACGAACCGACCCGAAAGGCTGCCTTCGAGTTGCGGGTGCAAAGCGTATTGCAGTTGCCGTGCCGCGAACGGCAGGGTCCACAACACCGCAAGCGCGAACACCGCGATCGCGCCGATGCGTGCGAACACGCGCAGGCGACCTTCCGGCAGCGCCCGCAACAGCAGCGCCAGCGCCAGGGCGACGGCCAGCGTCCACAGTGGCGCAGCACCCTCATGCTGGGCCAGCACAAGGTAGCCGGCCGCCAGCAATGCCCACGACCAGCCGAGCAGGCGCCCGGCCAGCAGGGCGATCAGGGCCACCACGAACAGGTCAAGCAGATTCCATTGGCCGACCCACGAATCGGGCGAATGATCCGCACCGATCGCGCCAAGCAGGCGATAGCCGTACGGCAGATGCAAGGTCGCATCGATGCCTTCCAGCGGCACCTGCCAGCCAGAACTCGGCAGCGCGCCCGCATGGGTTGGCAGGCGCAGGCCGGCATCGAGCTGGATCTGCTGGTCCCGCAATTCGACGCCGCTGTCGCCATGCTCGCCACGTGTAATCAGCAGCGGATCGCCGTTTTGCGCGGCGCGCTGCAGCAGCCACGGCGCAGTCACGTCCAGCCGCTGGTGATGACGCAGCTGGCCGCTCAGATGATCGGCCACGATCACGCCGCCACCGTCGAAATCCAGCCACAACTGGCGCCGCAGACGCAAGTGATCGCCGCGCCCGCCTTCGTCGCCACGGCTGCCGGTCTCGATCTTCAGTCCCGCGCTGTCGTCGAGCGCAAACGCGGGCAGATCACTCCATTCACCCGGGACGCCGACCTGCGCCGTATCGATCGGATTGCCCTCGACGCGCGTACTGCGCAAGGTGGTGTCGTCGGCATAACTCCAGATTTCCTGCCGTGGCCACGGCGCTGGCGGCAGCCGCAGCGCCACCTTGCTCAAGGCGTCGGTGCTGCGCGCCAGCAGCGTCACGGTCCAGTTTCCCGGCCGCAGTTGTATACGCAGGTGGCCATCGCTTTCCAGCCGCGCCGGCAGCTCGCCTGCCAGCGCCGTTGCCACGAAGCCCGTCGGCAACGCGGGACCGAGCAGTTGCTCGCGCGCCGTGCCGGTGACGTTGAGCTGCAAGCGCGTCTCCAGCACGGCGGGCAGGCCATCCTGCAGGCGACGGTAGACGCGCAGCGCCACGCTGTCGCTGGCGCGCTGGGCCGCAGCGGCTTCGCCCAGGGTCAACTGGTCACCATGGCGTTCGACCCGCGCCACCGCGGCGCCATCGACGCTGAGGCTGACCAGTCCGATCGCCGCCGGCACCCGCAGCCGCGCTGGACGCAGCGTCCATGGCAACTCGCCAGCCAGTTTGTAGTCGCCAGGAGTCAGCCACAGCATCGGCACGCCGCCGCGCTCCAGCACGGTGGCCTGTTGCCGGTTGGCACTGACCTGTTGCGGCCAATTGCGGCTGTCGCCGGGCAGCGCGACCCAGTCGGGTGCATCCACGCGTACGTCCATGTCGAAACGGGCACCGTCCTTACCGGCATCGAGCACCAGCCGACCCGGCCACGCGCACTGGTAGCTGCCGGCGTTCGGCATCTGGGTAGAAAGAAACGGACAGTCGTGCCGGGGCACGTCGTGCAAGACCCAGCCCTGCCACTCGCGCAAGGGAGGCGGGACGTCCTGCGCCGGCACCGGCGCGGCGAGCAGCAACCACAGGCCAAGCAACCCGAGACCCAGCAACCCTGGCGATCGACGACGCATGCTCTTCTCCCTGTAGGCCCGTGAGGCGGGCACAGTGTAGTGGTACACGGCAGACATACCGACTTGCCTGCATCCTGCGGGGGCCACCACACGTATGTCCCTGTGATGATCCCGTCTGATCCCATTCAACGTTGCACGGCGGACAAAAGGGTCAAGCATGGCTCCACACTCCGCCCGCAAGCCCACACCCGCTCCTGCAGGAATCCGCATGCCACCTGAGAAACCCCGTTCATCGAGCCCGCCCGCTCGACGCACCTTGTTTGCCACCTTGCTGTTGCTGGTCGGCAGCAGCCTGCTCAGCGGATGCCAGGCGGTGCTGTTCCGTGGCCTGAACGCCACCGCCAGCAAGACTGATCTGGTGGTACAGCGCGACGTGGTATTCGATCCCGTGCACAAGCTGGCACTGGATGTTTACCGGCCCCGCGACGCGCGCCACGCGCCGGTGGTCGTTTTTTTCTACGGCGGAAGCTGGAAATCCGGCAAGCGGCAGTGGTATCGCTGGGCCGGCGAGGCATTGGCGCGACGCGGCTTGGTGGTGGTCATTCCGGACTACCGCCTGTGGCCGCAGGTACGCCTTGACGGCTTCATGCAGGATGCCGCGCGCGCCGTGGCATGGACCCATGCCCATGCCGCCGACTACGGCGGCAATCCCGAGCAACTGTTCGTGATGGGCCACTCCGCCGGCGCGCACATCGGCGCCTTGCTGTCCACCGATGCGCACTGGCTTGCCGGCGTCGGCATGCAGCCGCGCCAGCTCGCCGGCTTCATCGGGCTGGCCGGGCCGTATGATTTTCTGCCCCTGAAGGATCCGGACTTCGTCGACATGTTCGGCCCCACGCATGCGGCCCAGTTGCGCTCGCAACCAGTGCACTTTGTCGATGGCGACGAGCCGCCGATGCTGCTGATGCAGGGTACCGCCGACAAGGTTGTGTGGCCGCGCAACGCCAGCTCGCTGGCCGCGGCACTGCGCCGCGAAGGCGAGCCGGCAGAGCTGAAGCTTTACCCGGACATCGGCCATGCCGCGATCCTGCTGTCCATGTCGCGGCCCTTCCGCGGCAAGGCACAGGTACTTGATGATGCGACCGTCTTCATCCGCCGACAGCTGGCGCGGCGCGCGAACCGGGACAGGCAGGTTGCCGTGCCATGAAAAATGAAAAGCGCCGGGCGTTTCCACCCGGCGCTTCTCAACACAGTCATCGTGGGTCAAACAACGAAATCAACGAGTAATCGCGCTCGGGGCCTGCTTGGCCACCAGCGCACTGCACAACTGGATCGATTCACTGGTCTGCGCCAGCCCACGCTTGATACCAGCGGCGTCATTCATGCGCGACTTGAAGAACCCCTGCAGGCGCTCGACCTCCGGCGCGGAGCAGCCGCCGCCGGCCGCGACCCTGGGCAGGTAGCCGCCAGCGAAGCTGCCGGTGCGCGCCAGCACCTGCGGGTAGTGGGCAGTGAACCACTGCCACAGCGCATCGCGTTCGGCCAGGCTGTCACGCCCACCGAGCAGCAGCGACAGCATCTCGCCGACCTTGACCTGCTTGTCCAGCGCGAAGTCACGCACCTGCTCGACCAGGACAGGATCGCTGGACTTGGCCAGGCCACCCAGAATCCCGTTGCGCAAAGCCGCGTCGCTGGTTTTCGGCAGCTCGGCAATCAAGGCATCCACGGCGGGCTTGCCCTGCACCTGCACCGCCATGCCAAGAGCATCACCAAGCAGGTCGGGATCGGCAGCGGCCAGATCCAGGCGCCCATCCGGCTTGCGCTTGAGCGCCGCCTCACCCTGCTGCAGCAGGGCGGCGCGTACTTCGGGCAACTTGAAATCAAATGCCAGCGCGCCGGCCAGCGTGCTGCGCAACAGCGAGGCATCCTCCGACTCACCCGCCTTGCGCTGATAGCCCAACTGCTGCAGTCGCGGCAGGTAGGCATCCTTCACCCAAGCCGCAAGACGCGCGCGCTGGGACTCGCTGGTGGCTTCGTTGTGATAGATCCATTCGATCTGCGCCAGCGGTGTGGTGGCGACTTCGCGGATCTTCGAGGCAGTCAGGGGCTTGAACGCGGCCAGCACGTCGCCGGCATCGAGGTCGCCGCGACGGAAGCTGGCATTGATCGCGTCGGCATAGGCCAACTGCTCGGCATCGCTGAGCTTGCCCACTTGCGCGGTGAGGTTGGTCAGCGCCTGCTTGCCCAGGCTGAAGCGGTAATAGCCCTTGGCATTCGCGTTCGGCATCACCCAGGTCGGTGTGCTGGCCCCGGCCAGCGCCATCGAGCCACTGGCCTTGTCCAGCATCTCGCAACTGACCTTGCTGCCAGCGGCCGTGCCATAGCGCACGCATACCGGCACACCCCAGACGCGCTTGGAATCGCCCGTGCTGCCCAGCGGCAGGTAGCGGCTCTGGCTCAGATGCAGCACGGTCTTGCCGTCTTTCTGCTCCAGCCGGGTCTGCACGTAAGGCACGCCGGACTGGTCGAGGAAACTGTTGAATGCCTTCTTGAAGGCATCGCCCTTGCCCGCCGCCGTGGCGATCGAGCCAACCAGGTCGCCGGCTACCGCATTGCTGAACGCATGCTTGCGAATATAGGCCTGCATGCCTTTCTGGAAGGTCTTTTCACCGACATAGTTCTCGAACATCGCGATCACGCCCGCACCCTTCTGATAGGTGATGCCGTCGAACGCGGTGAGAATGTCGCCGTTACCGGTGATCGGCTGGCGAATGCTGCGTGCGCTGACCAGCGCGTCGCTATCCATGGCGCCTTCCGCGCCGCGCACGCGATCGAGATCGGCGCGGTATTCCGGATGCACCTGCATGGTCACTTTCTGCTGCATCCAGGTGGCGAATGCCTCGTTCAACCAGATGTCGTTCCACCACTCCATCGTCACCGTGTCGCCGGTCCACTGGTGCGCCAGCTCATGCGCCGTGACGTTGAAGGAGCCCTGCACGTTGCGCGCCGGTGAATCCTTGTCGAGCAGCAGCAGCCAGTCGCGGAACGTGACCAGCCCCGCGTTCTCCATCGCCCCGGCGGAAAAATCGGGCGCGGCCAGCACGTCAAGCTTGTCCCACGGATAGCCAAACCCGTAGTAGTTCTCGAGTGCGTGAATAATGCTGGGCGTCTCGCCGAGCACGTGCTGCATGCGGTGAGCTTCGCCAGCGGCGGCGATGCCGCGCAACGGCAGCGGCTTGGTGCGGTAGGTATCGGGCGAAATATCCGGCGCCGTCGCGATGCTCCATGGGCCGACGCCGAACGCCACCAGATACGTCGGCAGCGGCAGGGTCGGCGCGAAGGTCAATGTTTTCCAGCCATCATCGGCGGGCACTTGCCTGATCTGCTGCGTGTTGGCGACCCCGGTATCGGCATCCGGAATGGTCAGGCTGATATCGAACGGCGTCTTGAAACCGGGTTCGTCGAAGCTCGGAAACGCGTAGCGCGCGCTGATCGGCTCCATCTGGGTCATCGCATAGGGCTGTCCCTTGGCGCTGACCTTGTACAAGCCCTGCAACTGCGCATTCAGCGGCGCGGTGTATTCAAAGCGGAGGGTCAGTTGCTGCGGCTTCAGCGTGCTGCCGAAATCGACACGCGCCACGCCCGCATCGGTATCCACCTCGGTATAGGTGCCGGGGTGCGTCTTGCCATCGGCGTCGGTGATTTCCACGCGGGACACCTTCAGCTCCTTGCCATCCAGCCACAGGTGATCGGACGCCTTGCTCAACTTCACCTTGATCGTGGTGGTGCCCGAGAAATCCTGCTCTGCCGGATCGACCTTGAACGCGATCTGGTAGGACTGTGGCACCACCCAACCCGGCAAGCGGCCCTTGGGTGCCTGTTCGGCGTGGGTGGCCAACGCGCTGCCGCAGCAGGCAGCGAGCGCGGTAAGCAGGAGTGGGCGAACAAGACGACGCATGGGCAAATCCGTGGGCAATAGGGAATCGCCACGCTAGAGGCAGGGGTGACTTGCGGCACAGTGCCGGAAGGCACGGTAAGTTCGCGGGCCCGGCACCATGCCACCGCCGGCTCCATCGAATCCGCTGGCGAGCCTGTGCCGCCGGCAAAAAAAGCGACGAACAGGGTTCGTCGCCGTGGGGAAAATCCGTGGACCGATGCGGAAGAATGCGGGGAATGCGCCAGCCCATGGGGTATCGCAGGAGAAACGCGATCAGGTTAAGCGAGGCTAATGCATTGCTCAAATTGATTGTTACGATCAAAATCATAGCCTTTGACTATCAAGCGGAATCCAGCCGATGAACCTGCGCGATCTCCAGTACCTGGTGGCCCTCGCCGAATACAGGCATTTTGGCCGCGCCGCCGAGGCCTGTTTCGTCAGCCAGCCGACCTTGTCCACCCAGATCAAGAAACTGGAGGATGAGCTCGGCGTGCCGCTGGTCGAGCGCACCCCGCGCAAGGTGCTGCTGACCGAAGTTGGTCGCGACATCGCCATCCGCGCGCGTGACGTGCTCGGCGGTGTCGAGCAGATTCGGGCCGTCGCACGACGTACGCTCGACCCCGAATCAGGCACCGTGCGGCTGGGCATTTTCCCCACCCTGGGACCGTATCTGCTACCCCACGCCCTGCCCCTGGTACGCGCGGCATTCCCCAGGCTGGAACTGCTGCTGGTCGAGGAGAAGTCGGAAAACCTGCTGCGCCTGCTGCGCGAAGGCCGGCTGGACGCTGGCATCCTTGCACTGCCCCTGCACGAGGACAGCCTGCACAGCGAATTCCTGTTCGAGGAGCCGTTCCTGCTGGCGGTCTCCGAAGAGCATCCACTGGCGCACAAGCAGGGACAGCTGAAGCTGAGCGACCTGTCCAACCAGAACCTGCTGCTGCTGGAAGACGGCCACTGTCTGCGCGATCAGGCGCTGGAGGTGTGCCACATGGCCGGTGCCGGCGAACGCGGCGGTTTCCGTGCCACCAGCCTGGAGACGCTGCGGCAGATGGTAGCGGCCAACGTGGGCATCACCTTGCTGCCGGTCACCGCCGTGAAGCCGCCGGTGGCACCGGTAGAACACCTGCACCTGATCGAATTCAAGGGCCACCCGCCAAGCCGCCGCGTGGCGATGGTGTGGCGCAAGAGCTCGGCCATGGACGCGTTCCTGCGCCGACTGGCCGAGGTATTCCGCCAACTGCCCGCCGACCTGCTGGACCCGCACACCGCGGCCTCACCGATCATCGCGCCGGCAGCCACCAGCAAGCGCAAAGGCTAGCCTCTGCTAGCTGCCCACCATTTTTTGCATCGACACATATTGAGCTGACGAGGCCACTTCAAAGCACCGTACACTGGCGGTACTTCAGGCCAACCGTTCCTCGCATGCGCAAGCTTCTCCTCGCCGCCGCCGTGATGCTGGTGCTGCTGGGCATCATGGTGCACGGCCGGCATCGCCCTCTGCACCCCGCGCCGGGAGTACTCGCCGCCGAGGTACCCGTGCAGGTCGATCTCGACCATGGCGCGCAACTGCAGCGAGGTAACGTCACCCTCAAAACGCGCGCCCACTTCGACATTACCGCGCGCGTGCTCTCGCGCAAGGATTACAGCTGGGGTGACGACGCCAAACTGATTCCCGAGGATCTCGCGCTCGGCTGGGGACGGATGTCCGACAGCGACGTACTGGCGAAAATCGATATCAGCCAGTCCGATCGTTTCTACTACTGGCACGTCAACGAGTTCCCGATTCCGCGCCGCGAGATCGAGACCTCCAGCGCCAATATGCACATGATTCCCGCCGATGCCGGAGTCAGGCACCAGCTCGAACAGGTGCGCGTCGGGCAGGTCATCCGTATCGAGGGTTTCCTGGTCGATGCCACCCGCACCGACGGCTGGCGCTGGAACTCCTCGATGACGCGCAACGATACCGGCGCGGGTGCCTGCGAACTGATCTACGTGGAAAGCCTCGACACCGAATCGCCGTGAGGTCTCCCTCGCGCGGCCTTGTGCCTGCAGGCCCGCAAGCAGGCATCGGGGGTAATCCTCAACCGCGCGGATGATGCTGCGCATGCAGCCGCTTCAACCCTTCCTTGGCCACCAGGGTGTAGATCTGGGTGGTGCTCAGCGAGCTGTGGCCAAGCAGCATCTGCAAGACGCGCAGGTCGGCACCGTGGTTGAGCAGATGGGTGGCGAACGAATGCCTGAGCACATGCGGTGAAATGCGCTTCGGATTGATGCCTACCTTCGCCGCATAGCGCTTCACCAGCGTCCAGAACATCTGCCGGCTCATGCCCTCACCGCGCTTGCTGAGGAAAAGCGCCGCGGGTTGCCGACCCCTGGCCAGCACGGGCCGTGTCGCAACGAGGTAGGCACCTATCCGCTCCAGCGCCACCTCGCCCACCGGCACCAAACGGTCCTTGCCGCCCTTGCCGGTCACCCGCAACACGCCCTGACGGGTATTGAGCGAGGCCAGCGGAAGCTCGACCAGTTCGGACACACGCAGGCCGGAGGCGTACATCAACTCCAGCATGGCGCTGTCACGCAGGCCCAGCGACGTATCCGTGTCCGGCGCCTGCAGCAGGCTTTCGATTTCCCGCTCGGCCAGCGCCTTGGGCAGGCTGCGCGGCACCTTCGGCCGCTCGACC
>JBBQQL010000055.1:0-23698 GCA_038215995.1 Lysobacterales bacterium | reverse complement strand
CGCCTGCGCTTCTCGAAGACCGCGCAACTGGTTGGCACGCTGACGCCTTGGCAGCACGACAGCTTTATCGTGCATTGGGACGATCGCGCGTTGAACGCCGATGCTTTCGTCACGTTTACGCTGGATCAGGACGGCGTGATTCGCGAGATGCGCATGAAGCCGGTGTCGCCATTGACCGACTTCAGTTTTGATTTCCAGGACCTGCGGCTGGTGCCGGTCACCGCTGCGGCCAATCAGGACGAATGACCGACCTTGCCTGCTGACGCCATGGGGCGGTGTCAGCAGGCTATTCCATCGCTGAGCAAGGGGAGATTCACCATGCGTTCTGTTCGAAAGATTGTTTCCGCTGCGCTGTGCCTGGGCTGCTTGCTGGTCTCGGTTGGTGCGCATGCCGATGGCGCGCCCGCACCGGCCCACCTGTTTTTTCACGTGCAGATGGGCGCGGCGTCGAGCCAGCCGACGTCGGGCCGGCTGCTGCTGTTTGCGGTGGATGCCAAGGCCGCCAGGGCAGATGCGCTGAAGCAGTCCGAAGGCAAGAGCAGCGCGGTGGACGAGGTCGATGCCAACCCGTTCAGCGCCACGCAGACGGCGGTGTCCGCCCGTGAGGTGGGGCGCTGGGCGCCAGGCCAGGTGGTCGATATCGACACCGATGCGCTGGCTGATCCGGCGGGCTTTTCGCAACTGCCGCCCGGCGACTATCTGCTGCAGGCGGTGCTCGATGTCGACCACAGCTATGCCTATGGTGGGCGCGAAGCCGGCGACCTGGTCAGCAAGGTGGTGGAAATCCACCTGCCCAGCGCGAGCATGCCTGCGTTGAGCCTGGTCAAGGCCTTGCCCGCCGAGAACCCCTGGGCGACGAGGGCGTCCACACCGGAGGCGATCCGCAAGGCGCTGCCCGCCGCGCGCGAGCACGCGACGCTGGTGAATTTCGTCAGCCCTTCGCTCAGTGTCTTCTGGGGCCGGCCGATCAGCATGAAAGGCTGGGTGCTGACCCCGCCCGGCTACGACGCGACCGCGGCGAAGCACTATCCCACGGTGTATTACACGCAGGGTTTCGGCGGCAATAACGAGCGCGTGCAGGGCACCCTGGTCAATGTCTATGCGGCGATGAGCAAGGGCGAGATGCCGCCGATGATCTGGGTGTTCCTGGATGAGTCCAGCCCCACCGGCACCCACGAATTTGCCGACTCGGTCAACAACGGTCCGTGGGGGCAGGCGCTCACTACCGAGTTGATTCCGCACCTTGAAGCCAGCTACCGCATGGATGGCGACGTCAACGGTCGCTTCCTCAACGGGCATTCCTCCGGCGGCTGGGCCACGCTGTGGTTGCAGACGCGCTACCCGAAGATGTTCGGCGGCACCTGGTCGACCTCGCCCGATCCCAGCGACTTCCATGATTTCACCGGCATCGACCTGTACGCGCCGCATGCCAATGTCTATCACCGTGCGGATGGCTCGGCTTACCCGCTGGTGCGTGACCACGCCAAGGTGCTGGGCACGTTCGAGCAGTTCGCGAAACTGGAGCAGGTGCTGGGTTCGTATGGCGGCCAACTGGCCTCGTTCGACTGGGTGTTTTCGCCACGCGGCAAGGACGGCACGCCTGAGCCGATGTTCGATCGTGCTACCGGTGCAGTCGACCCGGCCGTGGTCGCCTACTGGCGCGCTCACTACGACATCGCCTATCGGCTGCAGCAACACTGGCCCGAGCTGAAGCCCGACCTGGACGGCAAGATCCATCTTTATGTGGGCACCGCTGACACGTTCTATCTGGACGGCGCTGCGCACAAGCTGAAGGCGGTCCTCGACGGCCTGCACGCGAAGACCGATTTCCGCTTCCTGCCCAACAAGACGCATATGGATCTGTACACCGTGGGCAAGGACCACCAGGCCCTGCTCAAGCAGATCAGTTGGGAGATCTACGCGGTGGCGCGACCGCATTCGCCGCTGCACGCACCAGCCGCCATGTCAGGCAAGGGCAACTAGCCGGTCTGCCACGGATCGTAACTGCCGAAGTACCACAGATGCCCCTCGGGGTCGTGGCAACTGTAGCCGGCGCCGCCGTAATCCTTTTCGGCGTAGTCATCGACGATGACGGCGCCGGCCGCGCGGGCCTGCAGGTAGTGCGCCTTGACGTCCCTGACCGTGACGCAGGCGCACTGGGTTTCGCGGCCAGCGATTTCATCCGGCTGGACAATGTGCTGGCCGAACGCGTTGTCGCTGACTTCGCCCAGCATGATCATGCCGCTGCCCCAGGTCAGCTGGGCGTGTTCCACCCGGCCTTGTTCATTTTCGTGGACCGCGTGTCTGGCAAAGCCGAATGCCTTGCATAGCCAGCTGATCGCCGCGTGCGCATCGCGGTAGCGCAGGCAGGGAATGATGGTGCTGCCCGGGGAAGGTGCGGTGGTCATGCCGGTTGCTCCGCTGCGAAGGGAGTGCCCAGACTAGCTCTGTCTGCCGTCTCAGTCCCGTTCGTCCTGATGCTCGGCCAGAGGGGGCAGGGTACGGATCAACTGCGCGCGGATCAGTGGCAGGCGCGCGACACGCAGGCGCTCGAGGATCTCGAACAGCAACTCGCTCTTCACTCCGGCAACATCGCGTGGGCTGGCGACATAGGCCACGCAGTTGAAGGTCATCGAGCCGGCGTCGAGATTCTCCAGCAACACATAGGGTGCCGGCGTGGCGAGGGTGCCGGGGTGGCCGCCCAACACCTCCAGCACCAGTTCGCGCACCCTGGTGGCATCGGTATCCAGCGGCATCGGCAAGGCGATCTTCGCTCGCCCCAGCGCATTGGACTGGGTCACGTTGCGTACGTTTTCGGTGATCAGCTGCGAGTTGGGCACGATCACCGTGGATCGATCCCACAGTTGAATCTCGGTGGCACGCACGTTGATCCGGCGAATGTCGCCCTCAAGCGTGCCCAGGCTTATCCAGTCGCCCACTTTGACCGGTCGCTCGACCAGCAGGATCAGGCCGGAGATGAAATTCTGCACGATCGCCTGCAGGCCAAAGCCGATACCGACCGACAAGGCGCTGACGATCCAGGTGATGCTCTTCAGGTCGACATGCAGCGCGGCCAGGGTAAGCACCAGCACCAGCAGGCCACCGAGGTAGCCGAGCAGGGTGGTGATGGAATCCTGCATGCCTGCTTCCATCGTGGACTTGGGCAGCAATTGCTCGCGCAGCCAGCGCTTGAGCATGCGCAGCAGGATCACGCCAATCAGCAGCACCACAGTGGCGGTGAGGATGCTGCCCGGTTCGATCGCCAGTTGGCCCAGCGTGATGGTGAATGTCTGTTGTGCACTGGCCAGCAGGTCGGCGGGGCCGGCGCCGAATGGCGTCAACACGGTAGCCATCGCCAGCAGCACCAGGATTACCCGGCTCACTCCCACCAGAAGCACGGCCGCCTGTTCCAGCGTATGCGGGGCGAGTTCGAAAGCAGCTTGCAGTCGCTTTCCGCCGCGTCCGTGCGGTAGCAGCAAGGTATTTATCAGGTCGCTGGTCAGGTGAATCAGCAGATAGATGCTGACCACGATCACGCTGATCCACAGCATCTGCACGGCGATGAAAAACGCCAGCGCGATAAAGCCGGTCGCCACGCCGAGCCAGCTGATCGCCACGCCGATCGTGGCACCACCGCTCATCAGGCCGATCCACACTGGCCACGCGGGAACCTCGGCACCGTTGGCGACCAGTTCGCTGCGCGCCCGCCGCAGCCGCAGCAAGGCCACGCCGATCAGGCCGCTGATCACCAGCGCCATCAGGCCGCGGGTGGAGACCGTGGCCGGCAGGCTGGTGCCGATCGTGCGGCTGGTTTTTTCGATCAGGCCAAACAGCAGGGCCGAGGCACCCAGCAGCCAGGGGAAGCGGCGCAGCCTCCGCGCGGACAGATCTGATAAGGCGGGCAGGCGCCAGGACGGGCGGCGTACGGACAGCAAGGCGCGACCCAGGCCGGTGACATAGGCGGCGAAGAACACCAGCCGTACCGAGGATCGCGCCAGTGCATCCAGATCAGGGTCGAGGATGTCGTTCCAGTTCAGTCCCAGATACACCAGTTGCGCGGCGAGGCCGGTGGTGAGCACAGCGCTCAGGGCGACCGCGGTGGCCATCGCGCTGCGGCGCAGGTGGCCGTCGGGCACGCGTCGTGTCGCCAGATGGAACAGCAACCACTCCAGCAGCCAGCGACCCACCAGCAGGAGCAGCGCCGCCGCGATCAGGCAGATCAGCAGGGGCTGACGGTTGGGTGGTTGCCAGGCTTCGCTCCAGGCAGCGTTGCAGCGCGAGGCGAGCCGCTGCAGTCGAGCCCAGTCGTCCGGGAAGCTGCGCGCCGGGTCCGCCCAGAAGGTCTGGCTGAACGGCGTGGCTGTGCGTGAGCTGATGCGCGCCTGAAACATGTCGTTGCGCAGGCCGGTGAGTCGCTCGGCCAGTTGCAGGGCGTTCTGGCCCAGCAACTGCGCCTGCTTGATCTGCGCATCGAGCGCCGCCTTGGATTTGTCGAGCTGGCGACGCTGGGCGGTCACCTCGGCAGCCTCGGCAGGTGCGCCCTTGGCCGGCGCTGGCCCCAGCACATTGAGCTGCGCCTGCAGTGCGGTCATCTGCGGGGTCAGGCTGCTGACCAGTTGACTGGCCTGATCCTGCACGCTCAGCGCGCTCTGGCGCAGGTCCGCCACAGGCGGTTCGGTGGTTCTGTCGTTGAGCTTGTTCTTGACCGTATCGAGCCGGTCACCCAATTGATCCAGCGCTTGCGCCGGGGTCATCGTCGAGGCGGTCGAAGCTGGTGCGGGCGTGTCGCTCTGCGCGTGCAGGGTGATGCTGCCAAGGGCCAGCAGCAGGGGCAAGGTGTATCGAAGCAGTCTGGACATCCGGGCATGATCGGAGCGATGTCACGGTCGGTCAATCGCATCAGGCCCGCAGGGTAGCCGTGGCGAAGGGCGGCGTTCAGATTCGAGGCATCGAGCGACAGCCTGGTTGCATTGATGGTGTGTGCGGCAGGTCAGGTGCGTCGCGAGGCCGGCAGGGCTTCCCGGCGGGTCAGGCTTTGTGCCGGCCAGTAGTCGGCGCGGTCGTAGTATTCCGGTACGACGGGGATATCGCAGCCGAGCTGCAGCCAGGGCTGTCGGGTCGAGGTAAAGATATGGATATCGGGCGGGAGGCGGGCGGGCTCGACCAGGGTGCCTATGCGGACGAAGGCGATGGCATCCCCCGCGCCAGCGTAGTGACTCCACAGCGCTGCGTGGCAGCGCGGGCAGCGGGCGATCAGCTGGCCGATGCCGGTTTGCGAGGTCGCCGTGCCGATCAGGTCGAACAACCCATCGCGACCAAGCTTCAATCACAATGCCCACTTGGGCAAGTCTGGAACAACACATGATCTTCCGCTGGTTCGAGTCACTCATCGATGCGTTCAAGGAGCCGGTCGACACGATGCCGCCGGCGTCGGTATGGCACTTCTACGCTTTTTATCTGCGCCAGGTATGGCCGGTGTTCGTGGCGGCGATTGTGGTCGGCTTTGGCGTGGCGATCATTGAGGTCTCGTTGTTCGGTTTCATCGGCAGCATCGTGGATATGGCCAAGGGCGTACCGGGCCCGGCATTTTTCCAGCAGCATGGCCGCGAGCTGGTCTGGATGGCGGTGGTGGCGCTCGTGGCAAGGCCGATCTTCAACAGCCTGCACGATCTGTTGGTGAACCAGGCGATCGTGCCCAGCCTGACCAACCGCATCCGCTGGCAGAACCATCGCTACGTGATCCGGCAGAGCCTGGGTTTTTTCCAGAACGACTACGCCGGGCGCATCGCCAACCGCATCATGCAGACCGGTGCCAGCCTGCGCGAATCGGCGGTGCAGATCGTCGATGCGCTGTGGTACGTGATCGTCTACACCGGCAGCGCGATCGTGTTGTTTGCTCATGCGGATGCGTGGCTGGCATTGCCGCTGGTGGTCTGGGTGTTCGGCTACGTAGGCCTGCTGAGCTGGTTCATCCCGCGCATCAAGCAGCGCTCATGGAAGGCGTCGGAGGCTAAGTCGAAGCTGATGGGGCGCATCGTCGACGGTTACAGCAATGTGCTGACGCTCAAGCTGTTTGCGCATACGCGCCGCGAGGAGGCTTATGTGGCCGATGCGATGGCCGAGCAGACCGGCAAGTTGCGCCGGATGACCCGACTCACCACCGCGATGGATGCCAGCATCACCACGCTGAATGGTTTCCTCATCACAGGCACCACGGCGCTGGCGATCTGGTTGTGGAGCCGGGGCGAGGTGACGGTCGGCGCGATCGCGCTGTCGACCGGCCTGGTGATCCGCATCAACAACATGTCCGGCTGGATCATGTGGGTGGTCAACGGCATCTTCGAGAACGTCGGCACGGTGCAGGATGGCATCACCACGATCTCGCAACCGCGCGCGGTGCAGGATCGCGAGGGCGCGATGCCGCTCGAAGTCACTCAGGGCGCGGTGCACTTCGAGCAGATCCATTTCCACTACGGCAAGCAGGGCGGCGTGATCGCCGGGCTGGATCTGGCCGTGCGCGCGGGTGAAAAAATCGGTGTGGTCGGCCCTTCCGGTGCCGGCAAGTCGACCCTGGTCAATGTGTTGCTGCGGCTCTATGACCTGGAGAATGGACGCATCCTGATCGATGGCCAGGACATCGCGCAGGTCGGCCAGGAAAGCCTGCGCTCGCAGATCGGCGTGGTCACCCAGGACACCTCGCTGCTGCATCGCTCGATTCGCGACAACGTTCTCTACGGTCGCCCCGACGCCAGCGACGCGCAGATCGCCGAGGCGGTGCGCAAGGCACGCGCCGACGAGTTCATTCCGCAACTGGTGGATGGCGAAGGTCGTCTTGGCTACGACGCTCTGGTCGGCGAGCGCGGTGTGAAACTGTCGGGCGGTCAGCGTCAGCGCATCGCGATCGCCCGCGTGCTGCTCAAGGATGCGCCGATCCTGGTGCTGGACGAAGCCACTTCGGCGCTGGATTCCGAAGCCGAGGCGGCGATCCAGGACAGCCTCGATCTGCTGATGCAGGGCAAGACGGTGATCGCCATTGCGCACCGACTGTCCACCATCGCGCGGATGGATCGGCTGGTGGTGCTGGACAAGGGCCGCATCGTGGAGAGCGGCACGCATGCCGAGCTGATTGCTCACGAAGGTCTGTACGCACGCTTGTGGCAACGGCAAACCGGCGGCTTTGTCGCGGCGGAGGATGTGCTGGTCTGAGCAGGTGATTTCACCGCCTTTGCTGCACGAAATCCCGGTCGCTCAAAGCGCTGCGCGACGCGCCTCCCACGGCTGCGCCTGCTCCAGTTGTGCAGCGAGTCGCAGCAAGGTTGCCTCGTCACCAAAGCGCGCCACGAACTGCACGCCATAGGGCAGCTCCGCGCCGCCAGCCTCGGCCGGTGCCCAGTGCAGCGGCACCGACATGCTGGGCGTGCCGGTGAGGTTGGATAGCTGGGTGAACGGCACGCGTTGCAGGCTGGTGGTGACGAGCTGATCGACCATGCCGCTCTTCAGCAACAGGCGCCCGGCTCCCACGGACAGCACCAGCCTGGCCGCCAGCTGTTGCAGCGGCGGCGTGGCGATCTCGCCGATGCGGTGGGGCGGCTGCGCCGTGGTCGGTGTCAGATACAGGTCGTAGCTCTGGTAAAAGCGACCGAGCGCACGCGCATAGTCGTTCCAGCGCAGGTGCTGTTCCACATAATCGCCGGCGCTCAGGGTGCGCCCGAGCAGGCCGAGGATGCGCGTCTCCAGTTCGAACGTGCGCTCGTTGGCGCCGGTAAGCTGCATCGCGCGCGCCATGCTCGCCGCGGTCTGTCCGAAATACATGCTGATGTAGCTGCGCGCCAGCGCGTGGCCGTCGATTTGTGGCTGTGCCGGTTCGACTTCGTGGCCAAGGTTGGTGAGCAATTTGGCAGCCTGCAGCACCGCCTGCACGCATTCCGCATGCACCGGCGTGCCCAGTGGCGATTCGGTGCTGAAGCCGATGCGCAGTCGGCCACCGGGGCGCAGGATTTCTTCGGCGTAAGGGCGTTCCGGCGCGACGATGGCAAACGGCGCGCCAACATCGGGGCCTTCGATGGCATCGAGCATACGTGCCGAATCACGCACGCTGCGGGTCAATACGTGCTGGCTTGATGCGCCCTCCCAGAACTCGCCATGATCGGGGCCGCCTGGTATGCGGCCGCGTGAGGGGCGCAAGCCGAACAGGCCGCAGTAGGCGGCAGGGATGCGGATCGAGCCGCCACCATCGGAGGCGCCCGCCATCGGCACGATGCCTGCCGCCACCGCCGCGGCGGCACCGCCGGAGGAGCCTCCCGGCGAGCGCGTGAGGTCCCAGGGGTTGCGGGTGGGGTGCTCCCACACGAGCGGCGCGGTCTCCGCTTTCAGGGCGAATTCCGGCGTGGCGGTCTTGCCGAATACCACCAGCCCGATATCGAGAAACCGCTGCACGATCTCCGCGTGCTGCGTCGGCACCCAGTGGCGCAGTGCCCGGCTGCCGGAGGTGGTCGGCACGCCGGCATGGTCCTGCGCGATGTCCTTGAGCAGAAACGGCACCCCGGCAAACGGCCCCCATAGCGGCGTCCGTGCCCGGCGTCGCGCGCTGTCTTCCATCGGAATGCAGATCGCCGCCAGTCGCGGATTGACCTCGGCGGCGCGAGCCAGCGCCGCTTCCAGCACTTCGCCGGGGGAGACACTGCCAGCGGCAATCAGATCGGTCAGGCCGGTGGCGTCGTAGCGCGGGTATTCCTTGAACATCAGTCATCCTCGGCGAAGATCTGGGCACAAGCGGGGCGTTGACGGAACGGGGCGGGCAAAATGGGCGTGGACAAATAGTTGCACGGACGCTGCCGAATGTTGTGGGTCGGCTTTCATCGGTTTTGAATGCTTCACGCGCTACAGTGCCCAAGAGCGCAATCAAGTGCGGAGGTCGACGTGATCACACGCTGGGTCTCACGGTTTTTCTGGTTGGTTGTCGGGTTGCTGTTTTTGCAGGCCGCCATGGCGGCAGCGTTACCGGCTGCCGATCCTGCTGCGCCCGCCGGCATGGTGGCGCAGATTTCGCTGGATGGGCCGATCGGGCCGGCGGCTGCCGAGTACTTCGACGATGCGTCGCAACGGGCGACGGCCGACGGGGCGCGGGCGATTGTGTTGCGACTGGATACGCCGGGCGGTCTGTCGGACTCGATGCGGCAGATCATCAGCAGCATGCTGGCGAGCAAGTTGCCGGTGCTGGTGTATGTAGCGCCGGCCGGCGCGCGCGCAGCCTCGGCTGGAACCTACATTCTGTACGCCGGGCAGATTGCCGCGATGGCACCGGCCACGCATCTGGGTGCAGCGACTCCGGTCTCGCTGGGGGGCGGCACGCCGATGCCGCTGCCCAGGGCCAGCAGCAAGCCTGCTCCGGCCAGTTCAACTGCCGCGGATCAGGCGAGTCCGACCCGTGGCGATGCCGAATCCGAAAAAGTATCGAACGATGCCATTGCCTACATCCGATCGCTGGCGCAGTTGCGCGGGCGCAATGCGGCCTGGGCCGAACAGGCGGTGCGCGGTGCCGCCACGCTGACTGCCGATGAAGCGGCGCAGCAACACGTCATCGACTTTGTCGCTACCGATGTGGCCGATCTGCTGGCGCAGGCGGATGGGCGCAAGGTACAGGTGGGTGATGACAGCGTCACCCTGCGGCTCAGGGGCGCCTCCGTGCGCGACTATGCACCCGGCGCGCGCACCCGGTTTCTGGCCATCATCACCAATCCCACGATTGCCTATCTGCTGCTGCTGGGCGGCATCTTCGGCCTGGTGCTGGAGGCGACCCACCCCGGCGTGATGTTGCCCGGTATCGTCGGGGCGATCAGCCTGCTCATCGGCTTGTACGCCCTGCAACTGCTGCCGGTGAACTATGCCGGGCTCGCGCTGATGGCCCTGGGCATCGGCTTGCTGGTGGCCGAAGCGGTGCAGCCGACGATGGGTGCGTTGGGCCTGGGTGGCATCGCGGCTTTTGTGCTGGGATCGACCATGCTGATGAAGGCCGATGTGCCCGGCTACAGCGTCAATCTCGGCGTGATCGGTGGCCTCGCCGTCACCGCGGCGGCACTGCTGGGGCTGCTCGTATGGCTGATTTTTCGTACGCGGCGAACCAGGGCGTTTTCCGGTGACGCGGCTCTGCTCAGCGATACCGGTGAGCTGCTGGAGCCGGTCGCTGCCGATGGCGAAAGCTGGGTGATGCTGCATGGCGAGCGCTGGCGCGTGCAATGCACGGCCGCTCTTCCCGCCGGTGCGGCGGTACGGGTCGTGCGCAGGGAAGGGCTGCTTTTATCGGTGGAGCCGGTGTGATCCACGCGGCGGCAAGGCGTGGCGCGGGCGGGCTTCAACAACCTTTGATTCACTGGAGATGATCATGTTTGGATTTGCGGGTGTGCTGCTAATACTGGCGGTGATGTTCGTGTTCGCTGCGGTCAAGGTATTGCCGGAGTACGAGCGCGGGGTGGTGCTGACCCTGGGTCGCTATACCGGGACCAAGGGGCCGGGCCTGGTGCTGCTGATTCCGGTGGTGCAGCGGATGATGCGCGTCGACCTGCGCATTACCGTGATGGACGTGCCGCCACAGGACGTGATCTCGCGCGACAACGTCTCGGTACGGGTCAACGCCGTGGTGTATTTCCGCGTGGTGGAGCCGGACAAGTCCGTGCTGCAGGTGGAAAACTTCCTGCAGGCGACCAGCCAGCTGGCGCAGACGCGGCTGCGTTCGGTGCTGGGTCAGCACGAGCTGGACGAGATCCTGTCCCAGCGCGAGTCGATCAACCGCACCCTGCAGACCATCCTCGATGAAGCGACTGACCCATGGGGCATCAAGGTGGCCAATGTCGAGATCAAGGACGTCGACCTCAACGACACCATGGTCCGCGCCATCGCCCGTCAGGCCGAGGCCGAACGCGAACGTCGCGCCAAGGTGATTCATGCCGAGGGTGAAATGCAGGCTGCCGAAAAGCTGCGCGACGCCGCGGCGATGCTGTCGCAGCAACCGCAGGCCTTGCAGCTGCGTTATCTGCAAACGTTGGCCGACATGTCCAACAACGGCAAGTCCTCCACCATCGTGTTTCCGCTGCCGCTGGACCTGATCCGGCCCTTGATGGAGGCGTTTCCGTCGAAGTCGTAGAGGCTGCGTCACGCCGGGCTGGAGTCATGGCCAGCAGTCGCGATAAGGTCGCGGCTTCCTCGACGACACGAATGACCCGAATGAATGAAAGCCGTTCTCCCGGCAGCCTGGTCTGCGTCGGCGTAGGCATGACCCTGGGCTCGCACCTTGGCCCGCTGGCGCGCAGTTACATCGAGCACGCGGACGTGGTATTTGCCGGGGTCTCCGACGGTATCGTCGAGCTGTGGGTGGCGAAGATGCATGCCGATGTACGCAGCCTGCAGCCGTATTACCGCGAGGGCAAGTCGCGCATGCAGACCTATCGGCAGATGGTCGAGGCTATCCTCACCGAGGTGCGCGCGGGGAAAAAGGTATGCGGCGTGTTCTACGGCCACCCGGGCGTGTTCGCCTGGGCGCCGCACAAGTCGATTGCGGTCGCCCGCAGCGAGGGCTACACCGCGCACATGGAGCCAGGCATCTCCGCCGAAGACTGCCTGTACGCCGATCTGGGTATCGACCCGGGTACCTGTGGCTGCCAGCACTACGAGGCCAGCCAGTTGCTGTTCTACCAGCGTCGGCTCGATCCCACGGCCTATCTGGTGCTGTGGCAGGTCGGCTTGGTCGGCGATCAGTCGCTGGCGCGCTTCTCAACCGGCCCGGCTTACAAGCAGGTGTTGGTCGACGTGCTGGCGCACGACTATCCGCTTGACCACGAGGTGATCATTTACCGGGCGCCCACGCTGCCGATTCAGACGGCGCGGATCGAGCGGGTGGCGCTGGGCGATCTGCCGCAGGCGGATGTGGGCATGGCTGACACGTTGGTGATTCCGCCGGCGCGCCCGTTGCTGCCAAACCCGGAGATATGTGCGCGGCTGCATGAACTGGACCAGGTCCCGGCATTGAGGGTGTGACGAAGATGCCAGAGATTGTGCCGTCATCGTTCGAGTTCGAGACTGAACGATTGCGAGTGCGTCCTCTGATCGAGGGAGATCTCGGCATCTACCGCGATCTCTATACCGATGCGGCAACCATGCGATTCATTTCCCCGCCGCTATCAGCCGAACAGGCAGAGATCAGCTTCGTCAGGGCGATCGCTCATGCGCGTCGCCGCCCCATGAAGGGCATCTCCCTGGTGATGCTGGACAGGCTTGCTGCGCGGCCCGTGGGTATCTGCGGCATGTCTCGCTTCGAACCGGAAAAGGCCAGAATCGAGGCGGGTATCCTCCTTCGCCCCGAGATGCAATCAATCGGCCTGGGCTATGAGGCTTTGACCGCTCTGCTCAAGACTGCCTTTGCCGCGTTGCTTGTGGATGAGATTCGTGTCCGATTCTCAGCAGAAAATGATCTGGTGAGGCGCCTCAATATCAGGGTGGGCTTTACTCCCTGCAGCAGTGGGGAGGCGGGCAGGGTGGCCTTGGGAGATTGCCTGTGGTCAGTGCAACGATGTTCTTGGGGGGGCTTGTGCCTGGAAGCATGAGCTGAGGTTCTGGCAGCCCCGCATGAGGCTTTGGGCAAGTGATTTGAGGTATCTCTGATGTCGAAATTGCGCAGGGCCTGCCATCCATCAGGACCTGGCAGGTGTGAATTCAGTTGCCAAGCGCACTGAGGGGACTGCACGCTTGTGATATGGCACAATCATGAGGGTTGAACTGCAGCGATAGAGGCTTCAAGGGGTGGGTATCTCTCCTGGGTGATCGACGCCCTGGGAAGCGGACGGGAGGGGGTATGAGGGATGCAGGACGACCGAGACTCTTGAGCATGAAAAGTTGCGGTCAAAGGGCTTGTTGACCGTCCATGTGCAACCGGAAGCAACAATCGTCAGGGGAATGCCAATGTCAAACGTGATTGATTTTCTTGAAAGGCTGGGTGGAAACGCGGAGCTGCGGCATGCGTCGCTGAGTGACATGTCAATAAATTTGATTGCAGCGAGACTCGATCCTGAAATCATGGAGGCGATCCTTGAGGGCGACCAGCTCAGGTTGGAGGGGTTGCTCGGGCAGGCAGTTGTGTGTTCCATGCAGTTTCCGGCCAAGGAAGATGAGGACGAAGAGAGCGAAGAGACTCCCTCGAGGCATGAGGAAGAAGCACATTCGAATTTCGCCGTTCGCAATATTCGCTGTGCAGGCTAGTCGATGTTTTCGCTGAGCAATCGACCCACGGCGCTTCGCGTCTGGTGTCTGTTGTTCGTATGGATGCTGACGGGCGTGGCCACCAGAGCGGCGCCCGTCAGTACGCCTGATGGGGCGGAAGCGGTGCTGATCAAGGCCGACCGGATCAAGACATCAGAGCATTCGGAATTCGCGGCGCTCCTGAAGCAGTTGGATAACGGGACGATGGAGCTGGATTCCGAGCAAAAACTGCATCTGCGCTATCTCAAAGCGTGGCAAGTCGCCTATTTCGGCGACTACGCGGCCGCGATTCCCGAATTGAACGCGGTGATCGGCCAATCCACGGACCCTACATTGCGTTTTCGCGCGGGTCTGACCGCTGTCAATTTGCTCGGCATTGCCGCTCGCTACGAGGATGCCTTTTCTTATCTCAATCAACTGCTTGAACAACTGCCACAGGTGACAGCGCTGGATGCGCGTGTGCAGGCACTCGGAACTGCCTCGCAACTTTACATTGAGGCCGGGCAATTCGACCTCGCGACTGCCTATGCGGATCAGCTGATCAGCGAAAGCGTTGGAGATGACGATGCCTGCAAAGGCAGATATCTGAAGACCGAGGCGCTTTATCAGGCCGGCAAGCCTCAGGTCGGCATCGAACAGTTCGAGAACGTGATCGCTCTATGTACCGCGGCCCATGAGCCCATTTTTTCCAATGGAATGCTTGCCCACATGGCGAGCTTTGACATCCAGCATGGCCAGGTTCGCGCAGCCATTGCGTCGTTGGAAAAAAGCTACCCGGACGTCAAACACATTGGCTATGTGCGTCTTGTTTCGAAGTTTGATGCCTTGCTGGCGCTGGCGTACTGGAAACAGGGCCAGCTCACGCAGGCGCAGGGCTATGCAGAGGATGCCGTCAAGAACTCCGTCAAGAACGAATACACCGAGCCACTGTCCGGCGCCTATCGGGTGTTGTACATGATCGCCAAGCAGCAAGGCGACTTGGTGGCGGCGCTTTCGTGGCACGAAAAATACATGGCTGCCGACAAGGGCTATCTGAACGACGTCAGTGCCAAGGCGCTCGCTTACCAGACAGTGAAGCAGCAGGTGCTGGCCAAGAAGCTGCAGGTCGATGCGCTGAACAAGGAAAACAGGATCCTCCAGCTTCAGCATGAGCTCAGTCAGAAGGCGGTGGAAACCAGCCGGCTGTGGATCATCCTGTTGCTCTCCCTGCTGGCCTTCATTGCATTCCTGACCTACCGCATCAAGCGTTCCCAGTTGCGCTTCATGCGCCTGGCGCGTCGTGATGGCCTGACCGGCATCTACAACCGCCAGCATTTCGTGGCGGAGGCCGAGCGGCAGTTGGAGTACTGCAAGAAGTCGTCACGCGACGCCTGTCTGGTGCTGATCGACCTGGACCACTTCAAGGTCGTCAACGACACCTTCGGGCATGCGACCGGTGACCGGGTGTTGAAGCGAGCGGTGGAGGCATGTCAGAAATATCTGCGCTCCACCGACGTGTTCGGCCGCCTGGGTGGCGAAGAATTCGGCATCCTGTTGCCGGAGTGCTCGCTGGAGCAGGTCTCGGCGCGCGTCGAGGTGCTTCGCCTCGCGGTCGCCTCCGTCGCCATGGAAGACGTGCTCGATGTGCAGGTTTCCGGCAGCTTCGGTATCGCAGCGACTGAAGGCTCGGGCTACGAATTGCGCGAGCTTCTGATCGACGCGGATGATGCGCTTTACCAGGCCAAGCACGATGGCCGCAATCGCGCCGTGGTTTTCGATGCGTCGACACCCGAGACGAAATCAAGGCAGAGAAGGTCCCGCTCGGGCGAAGCCGTGATCGAACTGCACGATCACGCCTGAGTTACGGCTGTAAGTGTGGGGGCGAGCAGCATCGCATTTCATCGGTTTTCAACGAACTTTCCCTTGATGCTTCTCCTCGGGGCGTGGACAGCGGCGGTTGCTAGCGTTAGAAAGGTGGATTGTCCGCACCTGCTGGAGCCTCCCGATGCAAAAAACCTCCCTCTCCGCCTTGCTTGCCCTGGGCATGTTCGGCACTCCGCTGCTGGCAGCCACGCCGATGGCGGCTGCTGATGGTTCGACGTTGGCGCCGGTCGCTCTGGCGCCGCAGATCAATGCCACTGATTTTGCGCGTTTCGACAAGACCCTCAGCTCCGATGCTTTCGGGGGACGCAAACCCGGCACGGTGGGGGCCGAGCGCACCACGGCTTTCCTGGTGGCCGAGTTCAAGCGGATGGGGCTGAAGCCCGGCAACCATGGTTCGTTCTTCCAGACCGTGCCAGCCGAAAGCACCTTGCTGTTGAACACCCATGTCGCGCTGGATATCGACGCGCGTGGCAAGCACACCAGCCTCGCCTATCACACCGACATGATTGCGCAGACCCTGCAGGGCAAGCCGGAAGTCGACCTGAAGGAGTCGCCGGTCGTGTTTCTCGGCTATGGCGTGGATGCGCCGAACTGGCACTGGAATGACTACCAGGGCGTCGATGTGAAGGGCAAGACGGTGATCGTGCTGGTCAACGATCCCGGCTTCGCGACCTCCGACCCCAAGTTGTTCAATGGCCGGGCGATGACGTATTACGGACGCTGGACCTACAAGTACGCCGAGGCGGCGTTGCAGGGGGCGGCGGCCTGTTTCATCGTGCACACCAGCGATGCGGCGGCGGGGTATCCCTTCACCGTGTTGCAGAACAGTGGCAGTGGTCCGCAGCTGAGTCTGCCGTCACGGGTCGACCCCGCCCCGCGTCTGCCGGTTGCGGGCTGGCTCACTCATGCAGCGGCGACGAAGCTGTTTGCCGCCGCGGGACTGGATTTTGACCAGCTCGCCGCATCGGCAGCCAAGCCGGGGTTCAAGCCGGTGCCGCTGGAGGCGACGGCGTCGATCAGCCTGCACAACAAGATCAGCCATTTCGAGTCGAAGAACGTACTGGCGATGGTGCCGGGCAGCAGCAAGCCCGACGAGGCGGTGGTCTACACCGCGCACTGGGATCACCTGGGTACCGACCCGTCGCTGAAGGGTCACAAGGTTTACAGCGGTGCGATCGACAACGGTACCGGCCTGAGCATGCTGCTGGAGATCGCAGATGCGTTTGCGCATCAGAAGACCCCGCCGCAGCGCAGCGTGCTGTTCTTCATGCCCACACTGGAGGAATCCGGCTTGCTGGGCTCGCAATACTACGCAGCCCAGCCGGTGTTTCCGCTGGACAGGACCGTGGCGGATATCGCAGTGGATGCGTTGCCCATCATCGGGCGCGCCCACGACATGACGGTGATCGGCAGGGGCCAGTCACAACTGGAGGACATGCTGGCCGACGTCTTGAAGAAGCAGGGCCGGGTCATCTCATCGGAGACCACGCCGGAGAACGGCTTCTACTTCCGCTCCGACCACTTCAACTTCGCCCGGGTCGGTGTACCCGCGATGCTGGCCAGCTCCGGGCTGGATTTGCTCGACGGCGGCAAGGCGGCGGGTGACAAGGCAGCCAGGGATTACACCGCCCATCGTTATCACACGCCCAACGACGTGTTTAATCCGAAATGGGATTACTCGGGCATCCTCGAAGATACTCAGACGCTGTACGAGCTTGGTCAGCAGCTGAGCCAACCGGGCGTGTGGCCGCAGTGGTACGGCGACAGCGCATTCCGTGCCAAGCGCGAGAAGATGATGGCGCCGGTGGTCAAGTCGGCGATGGATCCGTTGAAGTAATCCGTCTCAGCCAGGGAGCCGGCAATGCCCCCATAGGAGCCCACAAGTGGGCTCCTATGGATTGAGGCTGTCGTTGATTTTTACGGATTTCCCTCAGGGTTTGGCCGGTGTATCGAGCCTGTCGAAGTGGGTAATGGCGTTCAGAAGCAGTGGATAACTGCCGATGGTTTCGCCGCGCCACATCGGGTTGCTGGCAAACAGCAGCACGTGGCCCTTGCCGTAGTGGGCGTCGACCACGGCGGCGCGCTCGGCCATCTCATCGCCGCCATCGAGCAGGCCGGCGATGAGCAGCTTGTCAGCCTCGGCAAAGCGCAGGATGACCTGCGGCCGCTGGTTGACCGGAATCAGCCAGGGATTGTTGCGCATCTGCTCGGCATTCAGCGCCGTCGCCTGCCACGGCTTGGGGTTGGGCAGGGCGGGCGGCTCGACCGAGGCGCGTGCCTCGGGCGTATCGGTGTCATTCGGGCCGCCACGGCCGGTCGGGCGCTGGAAGTCTTTCGCGATGGGCAGCCCCTTGTCGCCGATGGTCAGGTTGGACACGGTGAATGACTGGCCGGCCGCGCTGTAGATCGCCAGGTCATCGCGGCTGTAGCTGGCGGCAATCGGGCTCTGGCGATCGACGAACTCGGTTTGCAGCACACTGCCGACGACCTTCAGTTTGTCGGTGGGCGTGACGAACACACCCGGCGCCATGCCCTCGTCGATGGCGAACTTGGCGGTGTCCTCGGCGGTCACCAGCAGGCCACCCTCGCTGACGAAGCGCTTGAGGTTGGCCAGTCCGGTGCTGCCCAGGCCGGGGCGGATGTCATCGGTGCTGTCGATACGGCCGATGTTCGGCGTGAGCTTGCTGGTTTTCCACGGCATGGGATTGCCCCACATCGGCATGCCATCCACGATCTGCTGCGAGCTGACGCCGCCGATCGGGCCAAACAGGATCACGTCGTATTTCGAGCGCAGGTTGGCGATCTTCGCCACGTCCTGGGTGCTGATGTAGTCGTACTTCACATGCAGTTGGTCCAGCGCCATGCGCCACCAGCCTTCGGTCTGGGTATCCAGCCAGGTGTGCATCAGCGCGATGCGCGGAAGTTTGGCGTCCGGCAGATCCACCGCAGCCAGCCCCTGCGGCACCGTGACGGCGCCACTGAGTTGGCTCATCGTGGCCTTAAGGATGCTGGTGTCGGTGACCCGTGCCACCTGCACGTCGAACAGGTCGCCCATTGACCACGCCGTGTCATCGTAGGGATGCTGCTGCGGGTCCGTCGGCGACCAGTACTGACGGTCGAGCAGGGTGTCAGCAATGCGTGAATAGGGTTGGTCCATGCGCACGATGTAGCTGCCGGCGGGGAAGGTGCGCGAGGTCGTACCAGTGGGATGGCCGTCGTCATCCTTCGGCTTGGGCATACTCACCGTGATCGGTGCGCTGCTGCGGCTGATCTCCACATGCTGGCGTTGCATGATCTGCATTAGTTGCGCCTGCGAACCGCTGCGTGGGTCGTTGGCAGGAAGCACATAGGCCGCCGGGCCCGCCTCCTGCGGCTTCTCGATCGAGCGTTTGCTCTTCAGATAGAAGTTTTTCAGGAACAACTGGCTGTTGTCGGAGAAATAACTCAGCGCGGTGAGCAGGCCGGTCTGCTCGTAATTGTTGTTGTTGCGCTGCGACCACGTGACCACGGGCAGCGGCGGGTTTGGCTTGTACCAGGTACGCTGGTATTCACTGGGATCGAGCATGCGCTTGACCGTGTCGGCGCCACCGTTGCCGAAGGTTTCGTAGAGCCGGCTCACGCCGTTGTGCATGGCGGCGATGAACATCAGGTAGCCCGGGCTCCAGGTGTCGAAGTCACCATGGGTGAACACGCCGGGCATACCGAATTTGGTCATCGCCTGCACGTTGTTCCAGCCCAGTTGCTGCCATTCGCCGGTGAGGATCGGGTCGATCCAGGCGTTGTACGGGCCGTCACCGACCGTGTTGTCGTAGAAGAACGGCACCGACTCGTGCAGGTCGTGCAGCACCTGCGCATGCCAGCCGATATAGGTGTTGGCCACGTTGCGGGTGAGGTCCAGCGTCATCGCCATCGCATCACGGTTGTTGTCGTGCGCGACGTAGTGACCCCAGTACATCAGCGGCGAATAGTTTTCGCCCGGGTGCGCCAGATGCCAGTTGTACAGGTCGACCATGCGGTCGCGGCCATCGACCTCGACCACCGGCGTGATCAGGGTGATCACGTGCGAGCGGATGTGCTTGATGTACGGCGCGTCGTCTACCGCCAGGCGGTAGGCCAGTTCCATCAGCGCGGTCGGCGCGCCGGTCTCGACCGAGTGGATGGTGCCGGTGATGTAGTAGACCGGGGTGGACTGTGCGATCAGCTGGTCGGCGGTGGCGTCGTCCATGTGGATGCTGCGCGGGTCGGCCAGCTTGGCCAGCCGCGCCTTGTTCGCATCGAGATCGGCCAGCAGGCTCTCGTCTGCAATCGCCACCGCGATCATCTCACGGCCTTCCTCGGTCTTGCCGATGGTGAACACCTTGACCCGCGGACTGGCTGCCGCCAGTGCACGGAAGTAGCGATAGACGTCGGCGGAATAGGGCAGGTAGTTCGGCGCGCCGGCGATGTGACCCAGTACCTTCTCCGGCGTCGGCACGCTCGACGAAGCGGGCAGGTAGTCGGTCAGCGGCGAATTGAACGAGGAGTCGGTCGTGTCCTTCAGGATCTGCGCGGTATACGCCTGATCGATCGGCTGCGCCGGGTCGCGCGCGTAGAGCATTGAACCGTTCGGGTCGGTGGCGGAAACCGCGCTGAAGCTGCCGATCGCCAGCGCGGCGGCCAGTGAAAATCGGTGGTAGGCATGCATGGCGACAATTCCCCTGGATGGCATGGCAACGAATTCCCCCACTGTGCCAGATCGGGCGGCCGGTCGCGTAGCCCATCCGTTGGGTAGCAGAAAGATTCCGGGGCAGGACGGGCGCCGCTGAGGGCGGCACCCGTTGACTCGCGCAACAAGGTGCCGCTACCCCTCTGCAGCAGCGCGCACTCGCTTGGCGCGCTCAGTGCGCGGGCGCAGCACCGGCAGTGATGCCCGGACCGATATTGGCGCCGAGGAACTCAACGATCCGGGTGTACAGCTCGGTCAGGTTGCCCTCGTCGTAGAAGCCATGCATCTCGTTCGGCTTGTCGATCCAGACATGGGGTACATGCCGGTTGCTCAGGGCCACGTGGAGGTTGCTGCCCTGGATCGGCGGTACCCGCGTATCCTTGCCGCCCACCACGAGCATGACGTGGGCCTTGAGTCGGTCGAGCTGGTTGATCGGCGAGCGCTGGGCCAGCGCGGTCATGTCCTCGCCCAGCATCTGCTTGAGGTAGCTCTCGCCGAAGCTCGATTGCGGGATGTCGCCACGGTGGTACATCAAGGCCAGGTCATAGACACCGACATAGCCGATGGCGCACTTGTACAGGTCCGGCTCCTTCACCGCGCCTTCAAGCGCCGCGTAGCCGCCGTAGCTGCCGCCGAAAATGCAGATGCGCTTCGGATCGGCGATACCCTGGGCGATCGCCCAGCGGGTGGCGTCGGTGACGTCGTCCTGCATCTTGCCGCCCCACTCGCCCCAGCCGGCGCGCATGAAGTCGTAACCCCTTCCACCGGAACCGCGATAGTTGACTTGCAGCACGGCGTAACCGCGGGTGGCCATCGCCTGCACATAGGGGTCGAAGTCCCAGTTGTCCTGTATGCCGTATGGGCCGCCATGGACGAAGACCACCAGCGGGAGGTGTCTGGCAGTCTCTTCGCCCGGCGGATAACTCATATAACCATGCAGCTTCAAGCCGTCGCGCGCGGCGAACGCGAACGGCTGCTTGGAGGCCATCTGTTCCGGATCGATCCATGATGCACGCGATAGCAGCGGGGTGACCTTTTGGGTCGAGCGATCGTACAGATAGAACGTACCCGGATCAGCGTCGGCCTGCACCAGCACCACGCTGAGGTGACCGTCGCGGGTGCCGGAGTTGAATCGCACGCTCTCACCCGGAAACTGCTTCATCAGAGCAATCAGCGTCTTCGCGTCGGCCTGGTGGCGTTCGAACAGTCCGACACCCGGACGGCCATCCAGAAAGGCCACACCGATGATGTCGTCATCGGCCATGCCCTGCATGAGGCCGCTCGGTTCAACCTCGAGATTGTTCCAGACGGTGTTCCAGGCGTCGTTCGCCGGGTTCCATGTGCACACGCCGAAGCCGCCCGTGGACGCCGGGCAGGTGAAGTAAACCACGCTGTCGTCGCGGCTGAACATCAGGGGAAACGAATGTTCGTCGCTGCGTTTGCGCATCAATTGCCAGTCGCCCCCATTGATCGGGTACTGATAGATCTTTGTGCTGCCGTCATTCGCCTGGGCATAGGCGAAGCGAATCCGCCCCTGATGATCGGCGACGAATGTCACGCCGCGCATGGGCGCTGTGACGATCTTGTTTTTCACACCGTCGCGCATGTCCATGCGATAGGCCACCGGCAGGTCCCGCTCGAATCCGGAAGCATCCCAGGCACTGATGGACACCAGCATGTGATTGGGGTCGTCGGGAATGGTTGCAATGAAGTCCGCGCTGCCGCGTTCGGATACCGCGTGCTGGATATGCGAGCCGGTGGTCATACCACCCACGCGATAGCCGTACAGAGTATCGGCACCAGTGCCGTCGGCATTGACGGCAAAAAGCTCGCCGGTGGCCAATGGCGAATCGTAGCCGCCGAGGCGGGTGCCTACAGCGTAGATGACGCGGGTAGGCGAAACCCACCGAAAGCTGATGACATCGTCCTCCCCGCGCGGGCGTAGCAGATTGCCTTTCTTGTCGGCAAGGCGAATCAGCGCCAGCACGGTCTGCCCCTTCACCACGGCGGTGGCGGCCAGATACTTGCCGTCCGGCGAAATCTTCACATCCTTGTACTGATCATGCCGCGCGAGGTCCGCGAACGACACCGGCTGCGCATGCAGCACGGTACCAAGAAGCGCAAGCAGTCCCGCAACGATCCAGCGTCGCATCCCCGTCATCGCATTCCCCTGTCCTGATTGTTCAGCGGCGCATCATGCGCGGCTGCCTCCCGCTTTACTGTATCGCAGCCCGAGATATTTGCCAGCGGTCTGAAGGTCGTTTCGATCAGATCGGCGAGTGTGCCGGCAGTTCATGTGGAGGATCGGCTTTTCCCCATGTGGCGACCGTCGAACTTTCGCAAATTCATGCGGCCACACCGCAAACATCGGCAGGGGAGCAGCGTGAATCGAGGGGTGGAACATGCGCTGCGGCAGCCGCGGTGATGGGGTTGTGTGGCTGCGCGCAGCAGATGCCGATGGTGCGCCCGCGTGCGGCGCAACTACAAGCGTTGGAGCCGCAGGTCAGCGGCAGGCGTGACCGTGCCGATGCCGGCGATGGTGTGCCGGGCAGTCGTTGCGCGACCGGGATGAAAATGAAAAAGGCGGCCCAGCGGCCGCCCCTTTCATTCGGACCGGATGATTTCCAGGATCACTTGTTCAGCAGCGTGGTCAGCCGGTCGAGCTGCGCGCGGTAGCCGTCGAGCACCGTGGCGGTGATCACCGCATAGCGATTGGCCTCGTCCCAGCGCCGCGCCTCGATCGCCTCGCGCACGCCGGGGATGGTCTTGACGCCGTAGCCGGTGAGCATGCCGGGGGCGTAGATGAAGTGCTTGAACCACGGCCGACCGGGCAGGCCGTCGGGCTTGGTGAGTGCTTGCTCCATCTGGCCCATCAGGTGGTTGAGCTGGCGCTGCTGGCCCGCTGCCAGATCGAAGCCGCTGCTGGCGCGTTGGGCATAAGCGGCCTGGAACGCCTGGGCGCTCAGGGCGAGCTGTTTGGCGGCCTGATCCAGCGGGGCCAGCTCGATCGACGGTACGTCCGATTCGCGCTGGGGCGGCAGCAACGGGCGAGTGGGGTCGGCATCCAGCGTGAAGGCGTGCGCGTCCAGCAACTGGTGCTGCAGGGTGGTTTCCTTGCGGCTGGAGTCCAGCAGTTTGTGCAGTTCGTCGACATAGCGATCAAGCGTGCTGCTGAAATCACCGAACCGCATCGGCAGCACGTTGGCGTCGGCACTGCGCAGCACGATATGGCCGGCAACCTTGGAAAGCGCCACCCCGTAGGCGAAGCCGGGGTCGCCGAAGCGCACGTAGTGATCAAACGAGTCGTAGCGCGAGTGATAGATACCGCCATTATCGTCTTCGCCGCTGAAGCCCAGGTTGAGCGAGGCGATGCCCAGATGTTGCAGGAAGGCGCTGTAGTCCGAGCCGGAGCCCAGAGCGCCGATCGGTACATCGCCTCCGGTGGCAGCGATTTCGGCGATCGCCTTGGTCTCCGGTTTGGCGTCCATGTGGCTACCTTCGACCAGCATGTGCGCACGCAGACGTTCGCGCACACTGACCTGGGTTTCCGGATCGGTCACGCCGTCAGCCACCTGGTTGACCAGATGCTGCATCGAATGGCTGCCCTCGGCCTCGAGGAAGCCGCGACCGTTGGTATCCGAATTGACGTACAGCACCGCCTTCGCCCGCAGCTCCTTCGCATGCGTCTCGGCCCATTCGGTGGAACCGAGCAGGCCGGGTTCCTCACCATCCCAGCTCGCGTAGACGAGGGTGCGCTGTGGCCGCCAGCCCTGCTTGAGCAGGCCGCCGATCGCCTTGGCCTCGGCCAGCAGGGCGACGTTGCCGGCGAGCGGATCCCAGGCGCCGAACATCCAGCCGTCGTGGTGGTTGCCGCGCACGATC
>JBBQQL010000054.1:0-23862 GCA_038215995.1 Lysobacterales bacterium | reverse complement strand
AGCCGCTCGGTACCCTGGCCTTGTGCCTTCAGTTCAAGGCCGCCGCAGGTCGGACAGGCCGCCGGCAGCCGTTGCTGATAGTCGCAGTGATGGCAGATCAGCCGCCGCCGGCCGGCGTGCAGGGTCAGCGGTCGCTCGCAGCGCGAACACTCCGCGTGCCAGCCGCAGCCATGGCATAACAGCACCGGTGCGTAGCCACGGCGATTGCGGAATACCAGCGCCTACTCGCCACGCGCCACCGTATCGGCTACGGCGCCGAGCAGGGCGGGTGACAGGCCGTGCTCGAGCCGCTGCGCGCGCATGTCGATGATCTGTACCTGCGGCGGCTGCCTCGCGCCGGGGCGGGCGCGCAGGCGCAGGCTGCCATAGCGGCCGCTTTCTGCATTGGCCAGCGTTTCCAGCGAAGGCGTGCCCGAGCCCAGCAGCACCGGTACGCCGAGCGCGCGACCACGAACCAGGGCCAGATCGCGGGCGTGATAACGGAAACCTTCCTGCTGCTTGTAGGCGCCGTCGTGCTCTTCATCGACGATGATCAGACCGGCCTGCGGCAGCGGCGTGAACACCGCCGAGCGGGTACCCAGGATCACCCGGGCATTCCCTGCGCGGGCGCGCAACCAGGCGCGGGCGCGGTCACCTTCAGACAGATTGGAGTGCAATACCTCGACAATCACCCCAAGCCGTTCGCGCAAACGGCGCACGGTCTGCGGCGCCAGTCCGATTTCCGGAACCAGCAGCAGGGCCTGCTTGCCCTGCGCCAGTACCTGCTCGATCAAGGCCAGATACACCTCGGTCTTGCCACTGCCGGTAACGCCATCGAGCAGGAAGGGCTGGTATTGCCCGAGGCTGGCACCCACCGTGGCCACCGCCAGCGCCTGTTCGTCACTCAGTTGCGGTGCCAGCGAAGGCGGCAGTGACTGGTTCAGCGGCGGCCGCTCGCTGCGTTCGAGCAGGCCGGTGGCTGACAGGCGACGAGCTGCCGCGCGCCAGCCGGGCAGGCGTTCATTCAACTCCTGTGCGCTCAGTGCGCCGGTGGCCAGTGCCGCCAGCAACAGTTGGCTGCCGCCCCGGCGCTGACCCATGCTCAGTGCCTCCCGTCCGGGTTCGGCCAATGACCAGTATTCGTCGTTGATGGCAGGCAGCGGCTTGGCTTCGCGCAGGGCCAGCGGCAGCGCGTTCGCGTACGCCTCGCCTGGCGCACCCAGCCAGTAGTCGGCCGCCCAGGCAAGGGTCTGCATCAGTTCCGCATCCAGCAGCGGGACGTCGTCGAGCAGCTGCAGCACTTGCTTGAGCCGGTTGCTGCCCACGCTCGCCTCGACCTCGATCGACACCACCACGCCGACCTGCTTGCCGCGGCCGAAAGGCACCAGCACGCGGCAGCCCACGCGCGGCTCACCCGCCAGCGGAGGCAGGTAGTCGAACAAGGTCGGCAAGGGTAGTGGCAGTGCGACGCGAAGTACGGCGGGCATGGTGACCTCAATGGCTGCTGAGTGTAACCGCAGCCCGGCTCCCGGCCATGCCCGTCGGCATCCCGACGCGAGACCGATGTCTCTGGGTTTGCGAGCGACAGCTCTTCGCCAAGTTGAGGAGTTTGGGGTAAGTGGCTATCAGGCGGACGTTTTTACGCTTATCCACAATAGCTGTGGATAAGTCTGTGGATGTGGCGGGGAAGGGGGCCTCCAAAGCCCGTTGTGGCGCCCTTCACGACGGCTTGGCCATGTTTTGGTCACGCAAAAAACATCATCATATTCAGGCACTTGAAAATGTCGGTAAGCCGGTGTTCACACAATTGACAAATACCCTTAACGTCCCTTGACAGGCGCATGACGCTGTGCAAAACCTTCTGGCGAAGGGCGCTCGCTACCGCCCTGAACAGGCCTTTCGGTTCAGTGCGCCATGCCCAGCAAGGTCGCCGCTGCAAGCGCGAGCGCCAGCAGATTGACGTAGCACCAGCCGACCACCAGGTACTTCACCGTGGTCATCGGCCAACCCTGCCGGTAGATCCGCTTCTGCATGATCAGCAAATAGACTGGCACCCAGAGGCACAGGCCCGTCTCTACCCAACCCATGGCCGAGCCGAACCAGGCGGTGTGGGGCGTCAGCCAACGCGCCAGCAGGTGGATAGACATGGCCAGCAGGAGGGTGAGGAAGAGAAAGGCGTGGCTGTGCAGGGCGACGATCAGGTGCTCCATGTAAAGCCGGCGGCGGGACAGGTAGACCAGTTTCAGCAGCACGGCAAAAACCGGTATCAGCACGAACATGGTTTGAGGCAGTGCGCCGAAGACGCCGGCCTTTATCCGCTCGATGGCTTCCGCCTTGCCCGTCGGGTTGCGGTCGCTCAAGGCATCGAGGTTGGCACGCATGTGCAGAGCCATCTGTTGCAGGCGGCGGTTGGCAAAATCAGGCAGCCAGCTCAGTGCGACCGGGTCTTTCTGCGGGTCCCAGCGCTCGTCCAGCGGCTTGCCCGCCACGTTCATGGTCACGGGTGGGGCGAGCTGCCCGGTGGATGCCGCGGCACCCAGTTCATGCAACCGCAAATCCGCCTGTTGACGAAGCGCCTGCTTGGAGGCGTCCAGTGCCTTCGTCGCAATGGACGGCATAGCGGCCGTCTGCTCCGATGCATTCATCGCCTCCAGCTGATTTTGCAGGGCCTGCTGCACCTCGGCTGGGGTTTGCGCCTGCCGGAAAGCCTCCACCGTGACCGTGGTGTCGGTTTCGAGCTGCAACTCGATGTCTTCAAACGCAAAATGGCTGACAAAAAAGGCGAGCAGGCACAGCACGAACATCAACCGGAATGGCGCCACATAGCGCGTGCGCCGACCGGAAAAATATTCGAGAGTGAGAAAACCCGGGCGAACCAGCAGTGGCGGGACGGTGTGCACCACCCGGCCATCCACGTGGAAGACGATGTCCAGCGTGTCTTCCAGCATGCTGTGCACGGGCCTGATCACGCTGTGTATCGATTGGCCGCATTCATGGCAGAACTCACCCTGCATCGCCGCGCCACAGTTGGCGCAATGCAGGCCTTCATAATTGGTCAGTTGTTTCATCGCGGCCCCGTCCCGTTCAGCGGGCGATCTTCGCACAGTCCGGCACGCACGCCGGGCGTGACTCATGGCTCAGGTAGAATGCGCGGCCCTGGAGTCTGCTGTGTCGATGAATTCCTTCCGCCCCGAGCGTGCCCGTCTGCTGCATGAGATGCGCGCGACCGTGCGTCTTGCATTGCCGCTGATCCTTGCCCAGCTGGCTGCGATCGGCAGCAATGTCATCGATGCGGTGCTGGCCGGTCACGTGAGTGCGCATGTCCTTGGCGCGGTTGCCGTGGGTGCAAGCATCTGGTCGCTGGCGATCGTCAGCGGCATCGGCATGATGATGGCAGTGCCACCGTCAGTGGCTCAGCTGGACGGCGCGGGCCGGCGTCACGAGGTCGGTGGCGTTTTCCATCAGGCGCTGTGGCTGGCACTGGGCATGGGGGTGCTGCTGTGGTTCGCGGTGCGTCATGCCGAGCCCCTGATCGACTGGATCGGGGTGGCTCCGGGCCTGCGTCACGAGGTGCAGCGCTTTCTGCGGGCGATCAGTTGGGGCGCGCCGGCGCTGACCTGCTACTTCGCCTTGCGCGGGCTGTCAGAGGGGCTGTCGCTGACCCGGCCCTCGATGTATTTCAGCCTGGCTGGCCTGCTGTTGTTGCTGCCGTTGGGCTACGTGCTGATGTTTGGCAAGCTCGGCATCCCGCCGCAGGGAGCACACGGCTGCGGCGTGGCCACGGCGATCGTGTTGTGGCTGGAGATGCTTTCATTCGGCCTTTATGTGGCGCTCAGGCGCAACTACCACGGGCTGGGATTGTTCGAACATTTCGAATGGCCTCACCTGCGCCGGATCAGGGAGCTGGTGCACGTGGGCTTGCCGATGGCGGTGACCCTGCTGGCCGAGGCCGGGTTGTTTGTTGCCACCGCCTTGATCGTGGCGACGCTTGGTGAGGACGTGATTGCCAGCCACCAGGTCGCAGTAAATATAGCCTCGCTGTTCTTCATGATTCCGCTGGGTCTGGCGATGGCGATCACCGTGCGCGTGGGCAATGCGGTGGGGCGCGGCGACGAGCGCGGCGTCCGTTATGCCGGCTTTTGCGGTATCGGTCTGACCCTGGTCACCCAGCTGGTTTCGGCCAGCTTGATGTTGACCCTCCCTTTCTCCATTGCTCGGATCTACACGCATGACCCCAAGGTGATCGCGCTGGCTGCGCAACTGATCATGCTGGCCGGGTTGTTCCAGTTTTCCGATGGCGTCCAGGTAGCTGCGAACGGTGCCCTGCGCGGCCTGAAGGATACCCGCGTGCCGATGGCGATCACCCTGTTCGCCTACTGGGTCATCGGCATGCCGCTCGGCTGGTGGCTCACCTTCCACCAGCGGATGGGCGCGCGCGGCATGTGGATCGGCCTGATTGCGGGTCTGTCCGTGGCCGCGGTGATGCTGTTTGTCCGCTTCTGGCGCAGCGCCTGGAAGCAACGCTGGCGCCCTGTCGATCAGCGCATGACCGCGCCGGCCTGAGCGGCTAGGCTAACGTGCAACACCAGACCAGCAACAACCCTTTCGGAAAATTGCCCATGCCACCACCGCTGCCACGTCGCCGCTCCGGTTTCGTCGCCTTTCTGCGCCGTTTTGGGCGCGGTCTCAACCTGATCCGGCTGGTAATCATCAACCTGGTGTTTTTCGCGGTGCTGTCGATCGTCCTGCTGTTGATCGTGGGTGGGCTGGCTGCGAGCAAGGTGGACCGCACGCTGCAGAGCGACACCGTGCTGGTGATCAAGCCGCAGGGCGAGCTGGTCGAGCAGTACAGCATCGACCCGGTGCAGCGAACGCTGGCCCGGTTGTCCGGTGACGATCCCAAACAGGTGCAGTTGCGCGACCTGGTCGGGGCGATCGATGCGGCGGCCAAGGACAAGCACATCAGCCGCATCCTGCTGCTGCCCGGCGACTTGCAGGGAGGCGGGTTCGCCGCCCTGCATGAAGTGGGTGCTGCGCTGGATCGCTTTCGCGCCGCCGGCAAGCCGGTGCTGGCGTGGGCGGTGAACCTGGACCAGGGCCAGTATTACCTTGCCGCACACGCCGACCGGCTGCTGGTGGATCCCCAGGGCGGCGTGATGCTGACCGGGCTGGCCAACTACCGCCTGTTCTACAAGGACCTGCTCGACAAGCTGGGTGTCGACGTGCACCTGTTCCGCGTGGGTGAGTTCAAGAGTGCGGCCGAGCCGTACATCCTCGAGCATGCCTCGGTCGAGGCCAAGCAGGCCGACAGCTACTGGATGAACGGCCTGTGGGACAGCTACCTGGCCGAGGTGGCGGCGCTGCGCAAGCTCGACCCGGCGACATTGCGCGACGACATTGATCAGCTGCCGCAGCACATCGCCAGCACTCAGGGTGATCTGGCCCAGCTCGCATTGAACGAGCACTTGATCGACGGCATGGCGACTCGCGCCGGGCTGATCGAGATGATGCGCAAGGAGGGCGTGCCGGCCGATCGCAAGGGGCATGGTTTCCGTCAGATCGATCTGGACGACTATGCCGCACGCGTGCCGGCGGCCAGCAAGTCAGCGTTCAAGGATGGCGTGACGATCGTGGTGGCCGAAGGCGAGATCGCTGGCGGTAGGCGTGGCCCCGGTTCGATTGGTGGCGAGTCCACCGCGGCGCTGATTCGCGCCGCGCGCGAGGATCGTCGCACCAAGGCGCTGGTGTTGCGGGTCGACTCGCCCGGCGGCGAAGTGTTTGCGGCCGAGCAGATTCGCCGCGAGGTCGAATTGACCCGCGCCTCCGGCATTCCGGTGGTGGTGTCGATGGGCAACGTGGCAGCCAGCGGTGGCTACTGGATCTCGATGAACGCCAACCGGATCTTCGCCGAGGCGAACACCATTACCGGCTCGATCGGCATCTTCGGCATGTACTACTCGGTACCCAACACGCTGGCCAAGCTCGGTGTGCAGAGCGACGGTGTCGGCACCGGGCCGATGGCTGGCGCCTTCGATATCACCCGTCCGCTGGATCCGAAGGTCGGTGCCGTGATCCAGGCCATCATCAACAAGGGCTATCGCGATTTTGTCGGCAACGTGGCCAAGGCACGCGGCAAGAGTTACCAGGCGATCGACGCCCTGGCGCAAGGTCGCGTCTGGACCGGCAAGCAGGCGCTTGATCGCGGTCTGGTCGATCAGATCGGCGGTGTGGACGCCGCCGTCGCCGCCGCCGCGAAGCTGGCCAAGCTGGGCGAGGGGTACCCGGTGCGTTACCAGGAGACGCCGCTGGGCGGGTTTGAGCGCTTCCTGATCGGACTCAACCAGAACGCCAGCGTGCGGGTGCTGCGGTCCTTCGGTGTGCGCCTGCCGAGCTGGGTCGTGCAGTTGCCGGCGATGGCGCCGGAACTGCAACTGCTGCGCAACGCCAAGGCGGGAACACCCAATATCTATGCGGATTGTCTCTGCGCTCCGCGCTGAGGCCGCGTCGCCGGCGAAGACCCCGCTGACATCCCGGCGGGGTCTTACTGCTGCTGTGCCTCAATCTGTTTCTTTTGTTCGGCCGCCTGCTTGTCGACCACTTTCTGTACGTCGCGCGCGCGCTGCTCGGTGGCTTTCAGGGTATCGAACGGCGTCGCCACGTCGGCCGGCTTGGCCTGCGGCTCCGGCGGTTTGCCCGAGCAGGCAGTGAGTGCCATCAGGCCGAGCAGGACGGGAAGCTTGTTCATGGTGATACTCGCAAAGTGACGAAGCCTTTGCTGAGTGTCGCCCTGGACCTCCGCACGGGCAAGCGCCCTTCATGTCGTCGGCGCTAGGCGCGCGGGAGTCGACGTTTTAAGCTCCACCCATGAATAGTCGACTCGACGCTTGGCAACTGCAAGGTCATACCGCCCTCATTACCGGCGCCAGCAAGGGCATCGGACACGCGGCTGCCAGTGAGTTGGCAGCGCTGGGCTGCGACCTGTTGCTGGTGGCGCGGGACGAAGACTATCTCGAGCAGGTGCGGCTGGAACTGAGCGAGGACTTTCCGGACGTCGAAGTGCTGGCGTTCGGCGCGGACGTGACCGAGGCCGAGGATCGCCTGGCCATATTCGACTGGATCGCCGATCTGGGCGCGCCGGTGTCCCTGCTGATCAACAACGCCGGCGGTAACCAGCCCATGGCGACACTCGACTACCGGGTGGACGAGGTGGAGGCGATCTTCGGGCAAAACCTCCTGTCGGCCTTCGAGATGTGCCGGCTGGCCCATCCCCATCTGGTGCAGCATGCGAATGCGGCGATCGTCAACGTGGGGTCGGTATCGGGGGTAACCCATGTCCGTACCGGCGCGCCGTACGGCATGAGCAAGGCCGCCCTGCACCAGCTGACCCGCAACCTGGCGGCCGAGTGGGCGGTGGATGGCATCCGGGTCAATGCGGTGGCGCCCTGGTACATCCGCACCCAGCGATCGGAGCCGGCGCTGGCCGATGCCGACTATCTGGACGAGGTGCTGGAGCGCACGCCTCTGCGGCGGATTGGCGAGCCGGAGGAGGTGGCCGCGGCGATCGCCTTCCTGTGCCTGCCGGCCGCCAGCTATGTCACTGGCCAGGTGCTGGCAGTAGACGGCGGATTCCTGAACTACGGCTTCTGAGCACGCTGGCCCCAGATCCTGCGGGTCGCAGGGTTGTTGGGACATGCTGCGTTACAACATACATATGTATGTGTGGCCGTCCTGGCGGCGGCCTCAGAACTCCGCTTCGTGATCTTCGGTCGCCAGCCCGAGCGTTACTGCGCCTTCGCCGACGTTGACCATGCCGGTGATGCTCATCGGCGCCTCCATCAACTCGACCCCACATTCCTCGCAGGCCGCCTTCAATCCCGCGTAGCCAGGCAACTTGCCCAGCACCTCGAGATCGCCGCCGTAGCTCACCGAAACCATCGGTACCAGCAGGCCCTTGCGCACGCGCTTGGCGGCATAGGCGAAAAGCACCTCGGCGCCGTGCTCGAAGCCGCGCACCTTGCCCACCGGGCCGGTTTCACCGCGGAAGCAACGCAGCAGCGGCTTGATGTCCAGTGCCGAACCCAGCATCGCGCTGACCAGGCTGACGCTGTGGTCGTTTTTCTTCTTGGCACGGGCGCGGATGTAGTACAGATCGCGCGGCAGCATGTAGGCGTAGCTCTGGTTGGCGATATACAGCAGGCGCTCGCGCATCGCCGCCGGTGACTCTCCCGCAGCAATCATCCGGGTCGCCTCGTATACGGCGGGAGCGGCGCCAGCAAACAGGCTGCGCGTATCGATCACCCGCATCATGAAGGGACCGGCGATGCCTGCCTGTTCGCGTGCCTGGCGATAATTCTTGAGGATGCCGAAGCTGGCCCGGTTCACATGTTCGAATATCGGGCTGCGCGTGGCGGTGATGGTCAGGCAGAACACGCAATCCTGCTCAAGTACCAGCCGTTCGAGGAACAGCTTCTGAACCTCGTCCACCGGGCACGGTTCGGTCTCTGCGGAGTGACTGCGACTGCCCAGCTGACGCTCGATGAAGCGATTGAGTTCGGCCGGTTCGCGGTCGTCCATGAAGGTTTCGTTGTCGATCTTTACCGCGATCGGCATCACCGCAATATGGTGCTTCTGAAGGAATGCCTGCGAAAGGTCGCAAGCCGCATCGATAGCCAGGCCGATCCGCATCGTTCGTTCCTCTTGAATGGCCGGTGAAACATAGCATGCGCTTCGCAAAGTGGGAGTCCATCAGGTTTTCGAAGATCGACGGTTCATCGCGCCGCCTGGGTATGGTCGCCCGCTTGTTCGAAAACTAAGATCAGCGTGTGCACGGCGCACGCTTGCCAGCGCCGCCTGCGCGCCACAGATCCCCGAATCGAGAACAGAAAGATGAAAAGCAAACAGGAGATCGTTTCCAACTGGTTGCCGAGGTATACCGGCACGCCGCTCGAAGCATTCGGCGAGCACATCCTGCTGACCAACTTCGGCAACTATGTAGAGATGTTTGCCCAGTGGCATGGGGTGGAGGTGCAAGGACGTGACCGTCCCATGCCCAATGCCAGCGCCGACGGGATCACCTTGATCAATTTCGGCATGGGCAGCCCCAACGCGGCCACAGTGATGGATCTTCTCGGCGCCATCCAGCCGCAGGCGGCACTGTTCCTGGGTAAATGCGGCGGGGTGAAGAGAAAGAACAAACTGGGTGATCTGGTACTTCCGATTGCGGCGATCCGGGGCGAAGGCACCAGCAACGATTATCTGCCACCGGAAGTGCCCGCTCTGCCGGCCTTTCAGCTGCAGCGCGCGGTTTCCACCATGATCCGCGACCTCGGCCACGATTATTGGACCGGCACGGTGTACACCACAAACCGCCGTGTGTGGGAGCATGACGAGGCCTTCAAGGACTATTTGCGCCGCACTCGTTGCATGGCGGTGGACATGGAGACCGCCACCATCTTCGCTGCCGGCTTCGCCAACCGGATTCCCTGCGGCGCCCTGTTGCTGGTCTCCGACCAGCCGATGATTCCCGAAGGTGTGAAGACCGAAAACAGCGATCGCCAGATCACCTCGCAATTCGTCGAGGCACACATTCGTATTGGCATCGAGGCACTCAAATTGGTGCGTCGCAACGGTCGCAGCGTCAAGCATCTGCGCTTCGAGCCCGATGCGGAGATCGAATAGTCGCTTCCGACACCTCTGTCGGCAGGCCGCGGGCGGGGCGGTCTGCTTTCCTGGCAAGGCGGCAGGGAAGCAAGCGCCTCGCACGCCCGTTCACGGCTTGATCGGGCTCATCCGAGCCGGGGTTGCGTGCCCCTGGATGCCCCGAGAAGCACAGGGAACGGCCCTTGCCGCCCGCCCCTCGGGTGCCGCGCTGAAAATTTGCGTGTGTTGACTGGCCGCGAGGCAAATCCATCGCGGACAAGCCTCTCGGGGCACGCGGGGAGTCAACCTGCGCGGCATCGGGCCTCCATTCGCGGGATTGTTCGACCGGGTCGGCGGCAACAGGCAGGTGTGCGAGGGATGTTCACATAGTGTTATTTGCCTGTTAGTATCGGTCCGGAACACGAGTTTGTGGGGCAGCAACACTTTGGTCCGGAAACGGACCAGATCGCACTTTGGGCAGAATCGGGCAGAGCGTTTCTGGCCCATGGCAATAATTAATCGGAGGGTGTCTGTAATGAAACTTGGGGTCACAAAACTTTCTTCGGCAGTTCGTCTGGCGCTTTCGCTGGGTGCTGTCATCGCGGTCGGTGCTTCGAGCACGGCCTTTGCGCAGGACGCTGGTAGCCAGGACGCCACCACCACCACCACTCAGGCGGGCCAGAAGAAGGCTCAGACGTTGCAGACTGTTGTGGTCACCGGCTCCAACATTCGTCGCGTCGATCTGGAAACCTCCAACCCGGTTGTTACGCTGGATGCCGCGCAGATCAAGGCGACCGGTGCGCTCACCGTGGGTGATCTGGTTCAACAACTGCCCGCCGTTACCGGTGGCGTTGTCAATCCGCAGGTCAACAACGCTGGCGGTACGGGTGGTACCTCGATCGGTTTGCGCGGCCTCGGAGCTCAGCGCACCTTGGTCTTGGTCGATGGCCGGCGCGTCATCAATTCCGATCCGAACACCATTCCGATCGACATGATCGAACGGGTAGAAGTGTTGACCGACGGCGCGGGCGCCACCTACGGCTCCGATGCGATCGGCGGCGTGGTCAACTTCGTCCTCAAGAAGGACTACCAAGGCGCGCAGATCTCCACCACGTTCGGCGAGTCCGATCGCGGTGATGGTCAGTCCACCGGATACTCCTTCACGTTCGGTCAGACCGGCGAGAAAGGCAGCATCATGGGTGGCATTGACTACAACAAGACCGAAGCAGTCGAGGCCAGAAATCGCGATTTCTCAAAGAACTCCGTGTCGATCACGGGTAGCCCCAACAGCAAGCCGTACTCCTATGTTGGCGGTTCGAGCTTTCCGGCTGGCCTGAATATTCAGTTGCCGGGCACGGTAGCCAATCCTGCAAAGAGTATCCTTGGCAGCGGACTGGCTGGACAATATGGCTGCGCCCGCGTGGCGGTCAACCCCGGCGCCAGTGGGCAGAATGTCAATACCGACTACCACTGCTTTACCAACGCCGACAAGTACAACTACGCCACGGTCAACCTGATTCAGACCCCGCAGGAGCGTACCAGCGGCTTTGTAAAGGGGACTTACAATTTGGCCGATCATGTTCAGGCCTACCTGACCGCCTACGTCAACAAGACGTCCTCTGGGTTCCAGCTTGCGCCTTCGCTGTTCGGCCCGATCTACGGTGGAAATATCTCCGCGGATTCCTATTACAACCCGTTCGGTCAGCCGTTCGACGCCGGTGCCGCCAATGGGCTGGACTTCCGCCAGCGGCTGGTCGCTGCCGGCAATCGTTCGGCAAATTTTGGCCAGACCACAGCCCAGATCCAGACTGGTCTGCAGGGTGACTTCACCGTGTTTGACCAGTCTTGGAACTGGAACGCAGGCGTCAATTACGGCCACAACTCAGTCACCACGATTACCCGCGGTCTGCCGAACGTGGATCAGCTCAACAAGGATCTGGGTCCGTCCTTCCTTGACCCCACCACTGGCGTGGTGACCTGCGGTACGGCGGCTGCACCGATCACCATTGGCTGCACCCCGTTCAACCCATTCGACCCGACCGATCCCAACACGGTGAAGGTGTTGCAGGGCGTAGCTTCGCCGGCCATCAACAGTGCGCTTTCCATCGAGAAGGTCTACTCCGTTGATGCCAACGGTGGCTTGTTCGATCTGCCTGCCGGTACCGTACAGCTTGCCGTCGGTGGGTCTTATCGTACGGAGTACACCCACAGCACGGTCGATCCAGTGCTGCTCATCGATCCGGCTACCGGCAACTGCACCCTGGGCAGCCAGTGCAGCTCGCCGCTGCAGGGCGGGTACAACGTGAAAGAAGGCTACGCCGAAGTCTTTGTGCCGATTCTTAGCGGTATTCCGGGTATCGAGGCGCTGAACGTCAGCATCGGTGACCGCTATTCCAAGTACAGCACCTTCGGTAGCACCAACAACAAGAAGTTCGCGATTGAGTACAAGCCGATCGGCGACCTGTTGCTTCGAGGTACAGTGTCAGACATATTCCGCGCGCCCGGTGTGAACGATGTATACGGCGCGCCGGTGAGCGATGCACCCAAGCTCAGCAACGATCCCTGCAACGGTCTCACCACCGCCGGCGCCGGCAATCCGGCTTGCGTGAACGTGGCTACCGATGGCAGCTTCGTCAACACCGATGTCGCCCTGGGCCAGCAGAGCAAGGGCATTCTGACCGGGTCGAATTATGCCAACTTCCCGTTGGGGCCGGAGTCTGGCAAGTCGTTCGACTTCGGCGCGGTCTATTCGCCTAGCTGGTTGCCCGGCTTCTCCGCCAGTGCGGATTACTGGCGCCTGTACCTGAAGGACACGATCACGTCGATCGGCGCGCAGACCGTGCTCGACCAGTGCTACGCCGGTCAGACTAAGTATTGCCCGCTGATCACGCGTGCAGGCGCGAACACCAGCCAGCCCGGTCAGATCATTCAGATCATCGAGCCTACCGGCAACTTGGGGCGCACTGATGCATCGGGCGTAGACATGTCGCTGCGTTATCGTTTGCCGCAGTTGGCGGTAGGTAACTTCACCGTTGGTCTCGATGCCACGTACCTGACCCGCTACGACCAGCAAACGGCGCCGGGCACCGCGGGCAACGCGATCTACCACGATGCCGGGCACTTTGAGTTCTATGGCTCGCCTGAAGCGGCTTCTTGCCCCAGCGGCGGCGGTGTCTGCCTGTTCCCGCGTTGGCGTGGCACGGGCTTCCTGAACTGGGACGCAGGAAACTGGAACGCTTCCTGGCGCGTTCGCTACATCGGCGCGTTCCAGATGGGCTCGGCGGTTCCGGGTTACACGGCTTCGCCGGTTCCCAGCTATCCCAACTACGTGTTCAAGTACGGCGCCACGCTGTATCACGATGTGTCGATCGGCTACAACATCGAGCCCTACAACACCACCGTGTCGTTCGGCGTGAACAACCTGCTCGACAAGAAGCCGCCGTTCCTGTACGCCAACAATACGCTCAACGCCAACACCGATCCCAGCGATTTCGACCTGCAGGGTCGCTACTTCTGGGGCCGCGTGACGGTGAAGTTCTGATCGTTTCAGTTCGCGTTACTGGTGTGTAATCGAGAGCCGTGCGGGGAAACCCGCGCGGCTCTTCTTTTTGGTATGACTCAGTTATGAATTTCGACGACATTTTATTGGCCTTGCGTTCAGGCGCTCCGGCCGAGGCGGAGCGGTTGAGCCGGCAGATGCTGCAGACGCATCCGGAGAACCCGGAGCTGCTGCTTTTGGGGGCCATTGCTTTACAGCAAGGCAAAAAGCTGGATGAGGCCTCGGCGGTCTACCGTAAGCTTGTCGGGATGTTCCCTCGTGATGCCTTGCATTGGTCAAATTACGCCACGATCCTGCGGGAAATGGACAAACTTGAAGAGGCGTCGGCGGCGGCTACTACTGCTCTAGAACTAGCTCCTGATAACGTTGACTACCTGATCAATCGCGGCTTGCTGCATCTTCAGTCGAGGGAGTTCATCCTGGGCCGCAGCACTCTGCTCAAGGCGGTTGAGCTTGCGCCAGATTCGCCCGAGGCACGCATACATGCAGCGCGCGCATGTGCCATTTGCCGTGACTACCGTGCCGATGTGTTGACCGATCGCTGGAGTGAGTGGCTTCCGCTAAGCGAAGATCTCCAACTTGAATTGGCAGAGCTCAAGTTGACGATGGGGGATGCAAATGCCTCGTTAATATTGCTTGAGGAGTTGCGAGACCGTTCGGCGCTGAGCGACGCAGCGCAACTATTGCTCGCGGCGGTATACGAGCGAGTCAACCGCGTCGATGATGCGCGTCGACTGCTCGATAGCATCATGCACGGCCCACAGGAGACATCGGCCGTGACCCAATGCGATATGGATCATCTAAGCGCCGCTTTGCTGGTGCGCAATGGACGCCTCGATGAGGCTGGCGTTCTGTTGGAGAAGGCCGGTGCTCGTCACGAACATGACTATGCCCACTATTTTTCTCTTGCTGAGGTTCATGACAAGCGTGGTGCCATCGAGCCGACTTTGGACGCACTGTCCAAGGCACACGCTCTGCAAGTAATCGAACTCACGGAAGCTGTTCCGGCCCGTCTTGAGCCTGATGCGCCTATCCTGCCCGCCGCCGTGGCACGGGTGTCGGCCAAGGATTTCCTCCAGTGGCCGAGAAGGCTTGCTCCAGACAAGGCGAATTCTCCTGTTTTTATTGTCGGCTTTCCCCGTTCCGGTACGACCTTGCTGGAGCAGATGCTGGATGCGCATCCAGCCTTGCAGTCGATGGATGAGCGCCCATTCTTCAATCTGCTGGCGGATCAGCTGGCGGATCATGGAATTGATGTGCCGGCAGATCTGGGTAGGATTGATCAGCATGGATGCGACGAGTTGCGTAAAGGTTATCTGATCATGGCTTGTTCCAAGATAAACAGGGATTGGGGCGCGCGGCTGGTGGACAAAAATCCCATGAACATGCTTTGGTTGCCGATGATGTATCGACTTTTCCCGGAGGCGCAATTCATTCTTGCGCTGCGGCATCCTTGCGATGTGATCCTCAGCAACTACATGCAGAATTTCCGGGCCAGCGTACTGGTCGCCGCCTCGGTATCGATGGAACGTTTAGCTCAAGCGTATGTCACCGCGATGGAAGCATGGCTGCACCATGTGGAAGTTTTCAAGCCGGATTTGCTCATTTCACGATACGAGGATTTGGTCGAGGACCCGACGGCGCAAACTCGTCGTATTGCAGACTTTCTTGGTTTGCAGGATGCGTCGCCACTGCTCAGCTTTGATCAGCACGCGCGTGACAAGGGCTTCATTGCGACGCCGAGCTACACCCAGGTCATTCAGCCGGTAAATCGCAAGGGGCTGAATCGCTGGCTCCGCTATCGCCATGCACTCGCGCCGGCGCTCCCGATCCTCGCGCCGATGATGGAGCGCTGGGGCTATTCGACCGAAATGCTGGGTTGATGTCAGTCGTCTGGTAGCTGCAACAGCTCGGGAAGATACTGCGCATACCTCTTCCAGCGAGCGATTGAGCGCGTATGCACAGGTTGCCGCGCCTGCCATAGACTGGCGGTAGCGATCGCATCACCGTTGACGGCGCTGCCCTTAAATTCGGCATCGGGCAGGCACAGCCAGTTGCAGATGCTCTGGATGACGCCATCCGGATCACGGGTCAGCTCTGCATAGTTCACGGTCCGGATGGCTTCCGGATAGCGGGCCTTCCAGTGAAGCATAAGCTGCCGTTCGCCCTGAATCATCGCTGCGATGTCGAGGAAGTTGTTGGCGAAATCCTGTTGTCCGGCCTGAAACGATTGCATCCACATCGACAGGCCGCAGTCGCGCGCATTGCGCTGGCAATGAAGTATCCGCGCCTGCGGAAACATGGCGAGGATGATGTCGACGTGCATGAAATTGTGTGGCTGCTTGTCGATGAACCAGCGGGCATCGGAATCGTCTTGACGCAGCTGCGCGGCGTATTCGATTGCCGCGTGCTGCAATTGCTGCCGGTAGCCGGAGCGCGCCGGATCAAACGTCGCGGCCAAGTGCGGCAGCCACGGCAGTTCCCCTCGATGACATACCTGCGGGTGTCGGCCCAACTGCTGCGCAAGCAAGGTTGATCCGGAACGCGGCACCCCCACTACAAATACGGGCGTCCAATCCGTCACCTCGTCGAGAGTGACGGCTGGCCTCTGTCGCCTCTTACGCGCATCGATACCGCGACGCCATCGCTTGCGCGACCAGCGGTTAAGCGCGTGATCCAGTGCGTTAGCTTCGCGAAAATAGCGTGTCGCTTTCTCCGCGTCGCCAATATCGTCGTGCGCCTTTCCTAAAGCGTAGAGCAGTGACATTCTTGCCTGATCGGTCAGTTCTTCACCCAGATATTTTCGAAACAGGTCGAAGTCCGGGTGCTCGATGCTTGAGTATTTCTGTAGGCCAGCTAAGCCCTGCGGTACGTGCCAGTCGGGCGCCCGAATACTGTTGCGCACGACAAATTCGTAGCGTTGGCGCGAGCGATCAAACTGGCCGAGTTGCGCCAGCAGCATGGCCGAATAGGCATATAGCCTTGGATCTTTCGATCCGTTGTGTATGGATGCTTCGCTAAGCTCGGCAGCAGCCTGTTTCCGTCCGCAGTCGTCGAGCAACTCGATGGCCTGAATGGCAACTTCAGGCGAGAGTTCTTGGTGCTCAAAAACTGCCATCACAACTTGCGCCGCGGCGTGCATGCGGCCCTGGTCTTTCAGCAGCCGCGCTAGCAGGAAGCTAGCGCCAAGGTGTCCGGGAGATTGTGCGAGCAGGACGACTAACAATCCCTCCGCGTCGTGCGCATCGCCACCTTCAACGCGAAGACCAGCCAGCGCGAGACGAAGATCGTTGCTATGAGGGTGTTCGCGCAGTGCCTGCTCAAGAATCGCTGCGGAACCAGCAGCATGTCGATCGAACAGCAAACGCCTCGCCGCATTCAACCACACCTCCTCGCTTGCTCCAGCGAGCAATTGCAGCAGGGCGTTCAGCGAGTGCGTAGCGCTTTGCTGCAGATATTCATTCACTGCTCCCAGCACGAACGGATCGAGCAATGGTTGGTTGCTCGGGGTAACCATCTTTGCGTCATCCATGCCAGAGTGGCAGGCCAAGCGCGTGCCGCAGTGGATCGAGCAAAGCGCCGTAAGCCTCGACGTGGCGCGTATCACGACTCAATGGCTGGCGTACTTGCGTGGCACTGGGAGATCGCACTGCGCGACGGTTTTCATGGGGGCTTAGACAATCTTTCTCAAATGGTAGTGCGCAAAACGCGAGCAACCTTCTTATGCGCTCTTCGGGGGTGTGCAAGAGTGCCTCATGGTCATGCAGAAAAACCTTATCAGGAAATTGCGCATGCCACTGTCGCAAGCTTTGGGTGCAGTCTTGCCAATAGCCGGCTAGATCATCGAAGTCGCGGGTGTACTCGTTGTTGTCCAGCCGCTGCCGATAGCAGGAAAAGCAGGTCTCCAGAGCATCGCGGCAGCAACCAATGATATGCGCTCCAGGCAACATGGCGCGAATGGCGCCGATGTAGATCCAGTTGCCCGGCAGTTTGTCGGTAAAGCGCGAACGTTGGTGACGCCAACGCGCGGTGCGCTCAAGGTAGCGACGCCCTAGCCGCTCCCAGTCTGCCGGTGTGGCGGCTTCGACCCATTTCGGAAACGGCTGATTGCGCTGGCGCGACTCCTCAGCCAGTACTTGCGGAAGGTCGGCGAGCTCGCCGGCGCCTTCGACTTGTGAATGGCTGGCCAGGATCTGCTCCACCAGGGTCGATCCTGAGCGAGGTAAACCGACGATGAAAATCGCTTCGTGACCGATTTCTCCGGCAGCGCCGGAGGGCATCGGATCGAACGCCTTGTTCAGCATGTTCACGGCCGCGGAGAATCCTTCGCGATTCCAGCGGTTGCGGCGCCGCGCCAGCGCGTTGGCTTGCGCAAGGGAATGCAGGGATTCGGCAAACCGCCGTGTGTCGGCGAAAGCTCGGCCGAGAGCGAAGCCGATGGCAATCAGGTCATCGTCGCTTGCAGCCGGGTGTCTCAATGACGCCTGCATGGTGTTGATATCGGCTTGGTCGAACGGTGAGTGCCTCAGATCGGCCAATCCCCACCACGCCATGCCAGCCGTGGGCTGCACAGCCAATACGCGCCGATATTCGTCAAATGCCGCCTGCACATCGCCCTGCGTGCGCAACATGTCTGCGAGCAATGCCCGCGCCTGCACGTGCCGCGGATCGAGCGCCACCGCTTTTTCTAAGGCACTCACCGCCTCATCGTTGCGCACAGAACGGGTTAGCATGACGCCAAGGTTGTACCAGCCCATCGCCATTTTCGGTTGCAGTTCGCAGGCCCGAGCAAGCACTGAGATAGCACCATCGTAGTCGCCGGACTGCCCCAGGAGGGTGCCAAGAGTGTTGAGATAGACTGGGTCGGCGGGACGCACTGCAATCACTTGGCGCATGACCTGAATGGCGTCGAGGTGCTGGCCACGCATCCCCAGGATGCCCGCCCGCATGCGCAATATTTCTGGATGTGTCGCGTCTTGGCCAGCAATGCCCGCGAGCTGCCGGATCGCTTCGTCTACACGACCTGCATCAAGTGATGCACCCGCAGATGCCACGCTGCGCGCGGCGGTAGAGGTCAGTCCATCCAACCGCGATGCCATGTTCTTTCTCCAAGATCCGGATTCCGGGGCCGCAGGCCTCAGCCTCCCCAGTGGTGCTGAGGGCTGACCATCGGTCGCATGCCATCGATTCGTCTCGAGCGCGTATTATGCCCCTTTCGCTGCTGCGCCGTGGCTTGCGTAAGAGCAACAGGATGAAACGCCCCTCTATGGATACAACCCACCAGTTGACCCCCGAAGCCTGTCGTCGAGCAGCCCACGAGCGACTGCGTGCCCGAGATCCGGACACTGCTGAGCAGTTTTTCCGCCATTTGCTGGCGGTGGTGCCACAGGATGGCGAGGCACTGCGTTTCCTCGCCAATCGACACTACGCGCGAGGCGAGTTGACTCCGGCGTATGCGTTGTTGACAGCGGCGCTTGTTCGGGATCCGGAGCAACCGGAGTTGCTGCAGTTGCTCGGCGCCGTGCAGCTGGCCAATGGTGATTTCGGTGCGGCGGCGCGCACGCTGAAGCACAGTCTGAAATTGGAGCCGACGGCATTCGTAGCTCGTTTACAGATGGGTATTGCGCTGGAGCAGCTCGGTTGCCCTTATGACGCGCTGGTGGCTTGGTACACGGCCATCCGCACCGCCCAGAATCAGGGGCGCTGGTTGAGTGACGAGACCACTGCGCCAGCGCTGCGTGAGTTGGTGAAGTATGCGATGGGCTACGTCAATCGCGAGCGCCACCAATTGTTCAGTGGCGTGATCGAGCCGCTGCGTCAGCGCTACGGTGCATCTGAGCTGTCCCGCGTCGAACAAAGCCTGACGATCCACCTTGGCCTGCAGCCGGCCAATATTCCTGACGCTCGCCAGCAACCGAAATTTCTCTACTTTGCCGGTATTCCCAGCCAGCCCTACTATCCGCGCTCGCGCTTTCCTTGGCTGGATGAGCTGGAGGATGCAACCAATGATGTACGCAGCGAACTTGACCTATTGCTGCGGGACGATCGGGTGCTGGAGTCGTTCTTGGGTAGCGCGACGGGGGAGGCGGCCGGCGAGATGCTCCAGTCATTCGGGGGGAACAACGCCGCATGGGACGCGTATTTTTTCTATCGCCACGGTGAGCGCTACGGCAGCCACTGCGCCGCGTGCCCGGTGACAGCAGGCACACTCGACAAGCTTCCGCTGGTTCGTATTCGCGACCATGCGCCCGAGACCCTGTTCTCGGTGTTGAAGCCAGGTACGCATATCTTGCCTCACCGAGGCGTCACCAATACCCGTCTGGTCACGCACCTGCCTCTGATCGTTCCGGATAACTGCGCCTTGAACGTGGGGGGGGAAACCCATGTCTGGCGCTCTGGACACTGTGTGACATTCGACGATACCTTCCTACATGAGGCGTGGAATCGAAGCAGCGAAACCCGCGCCGTGCTTATTTTTGACAGTTGGAACCCCGATTTGAGCGAGGCCGAGCGAGCAGCCGTGACCGATCTGGTCGAGGCAATCAGTGATTTCAACGATTCCTGCGAACTGCCCGCACCGCAAGCCTGACCGGTGGGCAACTGAGAACGTCACGCTCAGACCTTCAGCCCGCGCCGCTGAGATCCATTCGATCATCATGCTGCAGGTACGCCGATAGCTGACCGGACCGTAAAGCACGTTGAGGGCGTTGGCGCACACCACCACGTATCGGTTCAAACCGGGGAGGGGGCTGGTGTGTTGATTGGAAGTGATTCACAAGTACAACGTTACGCCATACACGTTCGAGTCGCTTTGTCGGATCGCCTCAGCTTTGGTGTCAATGATGCAGATTCTCTGTGTCGGACGCTCGGAAGCCGTGCATTCTGTCGGCAGTTAGCCGCTTTTGAAATCCGGCTGAAGATGTCGGCTGCGCACATCAGCTCACCCCGTACGTCCAACTGCGGGATGGGCTGCCAACCGCTATGCAGCGGAACTCGCATGTGTCAGCCAGCAAGTCGACGGTGTGGCATCAGGGCAGCAGTTCCTTCAGGGCGTGGTGGCGGATGCCGGAAAAACGCACATGGGCTTCTGACTCTTGCCGTTCATGAGCACTACCCGATAGTCCTTGAGTAGGAATTGAATGCTTTTCAGGATGGTCATTTCGGGGAAAAGAGATACGGCAGCAAAGGCGACAAGAGACATTCCATATGACTCGGATCCTGCGCGGGCCGCCAAGGCTCCAAGGGGTTTCCTTGTTGACTATCTGGCGGAGGTGATGCCGCACTTCACTATTGAATCCACCCTCGCCCTTTCGCGGATACGGCCAGCCGGCCATCAGTCAGGGAGTACGTCAAAAGCCATGGTCAGCCGCCGGTCCGCTGGATTGGCCTGGAATGGGACTGTGCCATGCCACATCCATGACGGGAAAAGAGCAAGCAAGCCAGGCTCGGGTTTGATGAAGTATTCGGGCCCCAGCCCGACGGTGCTGGCAAATGATGGTTCACCGAACTTCAACCAACCTTCGCCTTCGTGCGATCCGAGCGTCGGGGGTAGTGCTATGTAGCACGCTGAAGAAATCCAGCCCTTTCCATGGAAATGGTTCACGTGATGGCCGTTTGGCTTCAGGCTTACCGACCACAAGCCGTTGAGCCGGTAGCGCATGGTATTTCTTCGGCGCATCACATCCGCGCCGTGCCCGAGCAGCTCCATGTAGCGTCTGATCGGTCCATCAATGGCCGCTGCGAAAGCTGCAATCGCGGGGCGTTGCGACGGCTCGGCCAGGATTTCAATCTGGGTGCCAAGTCGCAAGGTCTGATCCAGCGGGTGCGCGGTCAGTCCATGCAGTCGGGTCAGATCAGCAGTCAGGTCTCGCAGATAGTCAGGAAGGTTGGGCCAGCCGGGTGGTGTATCGAGTTGGCAGGCTCGGACCAGCGAAGTGTAATCGGAGAATTCAATCATTCTGGGATCGGCCTGTGCTCGCCAGATGCTATGCAGCAGTGCGATGGAATGATTGTCTTGGGAGTTGATTTGTAGACCGTGGCGGGCCACTTTTTCTGCGTCAAAAAAGCGGCCTGCACAAAACAGGGCGTCGCCAAAGATTGCCACGACGGCGGGGTTTCTTGGTGCAGCATGAAAGGCTCGTTCAGCGTGATCTAGCGCTTGCGGTGCATCAATGCCAAGGGCGACCTGCGCCGCTGCCAGGCGCAAGTGCACATCACCAGAAGCATGTGCCAATCCGCGCTCCAGTTCAGCCAGCGCACCGGTAGTGTTACCGGCTGCATTGAGAAGCTTCGCCCTGATCACCCTTAGGGCGCTCAGGGAGCGATTCTTGGCCAGCGCGAGATCCAGCTCGCTGGTGGCCAAACCCACGTTGCCGGTGCGCATCCATAGCAGTTCCGCCAGTGCGCTATGTGATTGCACATCGTCCTGACGCATCTGCAAAGCATGCCGAAATTCGGCCTCAGCTTCTTCGAGCCGGCTGCACTCCAGCAATGCTCGGCCCAGTACGTAACGCGCGCCAGCGCTGTCAGCGCCCTTCTCAATGGCTCGATGTGCAGCGTCCTTAGTGCTGAGCGGCTTTCCCGATTGACCCAGAGCAATCGCCAATCCGAGTTCTGCTTGCCCATTTTCTGGATCAGCATCGATAGCCTGCTGAAATGCGTGTGCAGCAAGCACGGGCTGTTCCGTGCTGAGGAGAATTTGTGCGCGCAATAGCAGCAAACGTGCAGCGTTCGGGGTCGTTGCGAGCGAAAAGTCGACTAACGCCAGTGCGTCAACGGAACGGCCGCTGCTCAAAATCACTCGGGCAAGGTCGAATGCTATAGCTGGGTCGCATGGTAGCAATTGCCGAGCTTCCAGCAGATGGCCTTCCGCCTCGCTAATTCGACCCTGGGATGCCAGAGCAAGTGCATATGTCGCGAGGTCTCTGGCGCGCCTGGCCGAGTTGCTCGAGAAGCATTCCGTTTTGGGGGCTTCGCTGTTGTCGCTCATAACCTAAGGTCGCTGGACTCGCATGCGAATATATCGTCGCTAGTGACTGGTCTGGTGCCAACGTGAGCCATATGAACGTGTATTGTCTGCTCCTTCAAGGCCGAGCAGTTGCCTTGGACGCGCTCTATCACTGTTCGCCCCGCCCAATACCAAACCAGCGCTCGATGACCTTGCTACACGCCACTTCGAACGGCGTCAGCTTGACGCCGTTCGAAGTACGCTGACTTGCCGATAACTGGAAGTAAGTCAGCTCATGACTTTGATTATAGGTTAAGGAAGAATCCGCAGGCACGATCAGTAACGCGGCACGCCTGCATCAACCTCAAGTGCCCAAGCATCCATGCCGCCTTCGACGTTGTGCACGTTGCTGAAACCGTGCGCGGCGAAGCGTTCGGCCATGGCACGGCTGGAGATGCCGTGGTGGCAGATGAAGGCGAGTGCGCTGTCTTTGGGCAGGCTGGCGAGACTTTCGTAGCCCTCGTCTTCCAGCACCCGTGCCTGTGCCAGCGGTGCGGCCTGCGCGCGGCCAGCCGCAGGGCGAACGTCGATCAGGGTGATGTCGCCGGCAGCCAGGCGGGTCTGCAACTGCTGCACGCTGAGTGACTTGATCTCCTGCGCGCCAGGAAACTTCAGGCTCAGTCCTTCGCCCTGCACGGTGGAGACCCAATCGATCACGATGCCCTTGGCACGCTGGGCACTGGCCGGGTCGAAATGTACCTCGAGTCCGTTGGAATGGGCCACGATATCGTGCTTGCCGGCGGGGGCGAGCTGGAACCCCGCGCTGTGGTCGGGGCCGATTTCCAGATGCAGGGCCACGCCCTGGGCGTTGGCCGTGCCCTGGCGAATCGCTTCGGCGGCGGCGTCGGTGATGGTGATTTCCGGTGGGGTGCGGTCCGGCGCTGCCGCGCCGAACAGCGTGTGCAGCTCGCCGCTGCCGTACATCTGGCTGATGATGTCGGAGCCGCCAATCAGCTCGCCGCCGACATACAGCTGGGGAATCGTCGGCCACTCGCCGTAGAGCTTGATGCCCTCGCGGATTTCCTGGTCTTCCAACACGTTGACGGTGTGGTACTCGGGCAGCAACTCGTTCAGCGTATTGGTGGCGGCGGCGGAGAAGCCGCACATGGGTTGCTGACGATTCCCTTTCATGAACAACACCACGCGGTGGTTCGTGAGCAGGGTCTCGATGCGTTCGCGTGTAGCGTTGTCCAGGGACATGGGAAAACTCCGGCAAAGAACGACATGATACGCCGCTCGATATGCGGTGCTCCCGCCAGCCTTCAAGGCCGCGTTCAGGCGGCCAGGTGCAGTTCGCCCAGATTGCGTTGCGCCATGGCCAGGGGTGCCAGCGCCAGGGCGCAGGCGGGCGAAGGCAGCACCAGCTCGCGGCTGGCGCGGCCCAGTGCGGTGGCCTGTTCGGTCCAGTGCAGCAGTTCCATCGCGCCGGTGTGGTCCTCGACCAGCGCCGTGCAGTGCTCCACCCAGTCGCCGTCGTTGAGGTAGAGCACGCCGCCGATCTGGCGCACCTGCCCGAAGTGGATATGACCACAGATATGGCCGTCGAAACTCTGCTCGCGCGCCGCGCGGGCGACGCGCTCCTCGTAGGCCCGGATATACGCCAACGCTTTGCCGATATGCGATTTGACGATGATCGAGAGCGGCAGGTAGGGCAGCTCCAGGCGTTGTCGAACCGCAT
>JBBQQL010000053.1:0-24018 GCA_038215995.1 Lysobacterales bacterium | reverse complement strand
CCGCAGCGAGCTGCTCGAGGAATTGCGCTCCGCCCAGTCCAACGGACTGTTGTCGGCCTACACCCTCAAAATGGTCGAGGGTGCGATCAAGGTCAACGAGCTGAGCGTCGACGATGTCATGGTGCCGCGCGCACAGATCGTCATGCTTCCGGTCGAGTCGACCCTGCCGGACCTGCTCGCGGTCGTGGTCGAGTCCGGCCATTCCCGATTCCCGGTACACGGTGAAGACAAGGACGAGATCCTCGGCGTGTTGCTGGCCAAGGATCTGCTGAAATTCTTCGGCGCCGCCGAGCACTTCGACATCCGCAGCATCCTGCGACCGGCCGTACTCATCCCCGAGTCGATGCGACTGAACGTGCTGCTGGAGGAGTTCCGCCTGTCGCGCAACCACATGGCGCTGGTGGTCAACGAATATGGTGGCGTGGCCGGCCTGATCACCATCGAGGACGTGCTCGAACAAATCGTCGGCGAGATCGACGACGAACACGACGACGAGGAAGTGCCGCAGTTGATGCATGAGCAGCCCGGTGGCGACTGGCTGGTCAGCGCACTGACCCCGATCGAAGACTTCAATGAACACACCGGTGCCGAATACTCCGACGAGGAATACGACACCGTCGGCGGCATGGTCACCTCCGAGTTCGGCCATCTGCCTGAAGTCGGCGAAGAAGTGAGCATCGGCGACTATCTGTTCCACGTCACCGAAGCCGACGACCGCCGCGTACAGCAATTCCGCGTGGTGCGAAACCCCATGTAGAAGCGGGCCCAGGGGGCGCGGAGCAATTCCAGCGTCAGGGCAAAAGCCATCGCGCACAGGGTGCGCTCCTGCAACATTCTGCCGATGAGCCGCATGAACCCGATCAGCCGCAACCTCCTGCTTTTTTTCCTGCTTGCGCTGGCCACGCTCACACCGGCCCACGCCAGCGTCGCCAACGCGCCTGGCGCCAATCTCGAAGTGTCGCTGATCACCTACGGCCCTGGCGAAACCTACTGGGAGCGTTTCGGCCATGACGCGATCGAGCTGCGCGACAGCGTGTCCGGCGAGTCGGTCGACTTCAACTACGGCGTGTTCGACTTCAACGAGACGAATTTCTTCCTCAACTTCGCCCGCGGCCGCATGCATTACCTGATGGACGCGGAGCCAAGCAGCTACGACGAGAGCTTCTACATCGACAGTGGCCGCTCGGTGACTCACCAGCGGCTGGCGCTCAGCGCCGCCCAGGCGGCCTCGCTGCGCGACTTCCTGCTATGGAACCTGCGTCCGGAAAATGCTGGCTACAACTACGACTACTACGCCGACAACTGCACCACCCGCGTGCGCGATGCACTGGACAATGCCCTGGGCGGCGTGCTGAAAGCCCAGCTCACGGCACGCCCCGGCGGCATGACGTATCGCCAGCAGACCGTGCGGCTGATGAGTGCGCAGCCATGGCTGATGCTGGTGCTGGATCTGGGCCTGGGCCCGTACGCCGACCAGCCACTCAACGCGTGGCGGGAAAGCTTTCTGCCCGAGGTACTGCAGATGCAATTGCGCGTGGCACAGGTGGATCATGGCAACGGCCTGCAACCACTGGTGCTCGACGAACGACAGGTCTCCCCCAACCGACTGGACGTTCCACCACCAACAGCCCCCGACCTGCGCCTGCCGCTGGCACTGGCCGGCGCGATGCTCGGCGTGCTGCTCGTGCTGAGCCGACGCTGGTGGCCGACTGGTTACGCGCTGTTGGGCACGCTCTATCTGGTCGCCGCCGCTTTCGTCGGCCTGGTACTTCTGGCGCTGTGGACACTGAGCACCCATCACGCCGCCTGGGCCAATGCCAACCTGCTGCTGTTCAACCCGCTCGCGCTGCTGCTGTTGCCGACCCTGTGGCGATCGCGTCGCGGTTTCGCCGCCTCGCGCTTCATCAATGGCGTGATCGCCCTGCAGTTGATCGCGGTCGTGATCGCCGTGGCTCTGCACCTGCTGCCCGGTACCGTGCAGCAAAACCAGCCTTGGCTGCTGTTTGCCCTGCCCTGCTGGCTGGCATTGGCGTGGAGCCTGCGCAAGAACAGCTAGGCGCTGACCGCACCGTGCAATTGCCCCGCCCGGCCATGCACGGCATCATGCGGCGATGAATCTGATCACGCCACCCGCTGCCACGCCATCATCTGCAGAGTCACCGATGGTGGTCAATTGCATCGCCTACCGGAAAGATGGCTGTCGCATCGGCGACATCACGATCGACGCCATCAGCGATGTACTGACCGAGCCCGATACCTTTGTCTGGGTCGGCCTGCACGAACCGGACGAAACCCTGCTGGAAAAGCTGCAAGACGAGTTCGGCCTGCATGACCTGGCGATCGAAGACGCGCACAACGCCCACCAGCGCACCAAGATCGAAACCTATGGCGACTCGCTGTTCCTGGTGGTGCAGACCGCCCAGCTGATCACAGGCCACCTGGCTTTCGGTGAAACCCATATCTTCTTCGGCCCGCGCTATCTCGTCACCATTCGCCACGGCGCCTCGCTGTCCTACGCGCCAGCTCGTCGCAGCTGCGAGAATGCGCCCGAGTTGCTTGCCATGGGGCCCAGCTACGGCCTGTACAGCGTGCTCGACTTCATCGTCGACAACCTGTCACCGATCATTCAGGATTTCCGCGAAGAGCTGCAGGAACTGGAGCAGGCGATCTTTGCGGAAACCTTCAATCGCGACACCATCCGCCGCCTGTACGACATGCAACACGAGTTGATGCGCCTGCGGCTGGCCGTCGCGCCACTGCAGGACATCATCAGCCAACTGGTGCGGCTGCACCCGAACCTGATCCCGGACCAGCTGCGCGCTTATTTCCGCGACGTCTACGACCATGTGTTCCGCGTCAACGAGTCCATCGGCGCCATGCGTGAAATGCTCGCCGCCGCGATCAACGTCAATCTGGCGCTGGTCAGCTTCGGCCAGAACGAAGTGATGAAAAAACTCGCCGGCTGGGCCGCCATGCTCGCCGCACCCACCCTGCTCACCAGCTGGTATGGCATGAACTTCACCCACATGCCCGAGCTCAACCAGCCGTGGGCTTATCCGGCCATGATCGTGCTGATGCTGGCCGTCGTCGGCGGCATCTTCCTGCTGCTCAAGCGCTCCAAATGGCTGTGAACAAAGCCATGTAGGAGCGCACCCTGTGCGCGATGCTCTTCGTCACGTGACCGAAAGGCATCGCGCACAGGGTGCGCTCCTACAAAACCAGAGGGGCGGCACCTGTCATGCGAGACGGACTATGGGGTCGGGGTCCCCGCTGCGCCCTTGGCCGTCCATGTCTTCAGCCACGCATTCACCGCATCGTGCCACTGCACGCTGTTGTGCGGCTTCAGCACCCAGTGATTCTCGTCCGGAAAGGTGAGGAATTCGCTGGGAATGCCGCGACGCTGCAAGGTGGTGAAAGCGCCCAGGCCCTGGGTGATCGGGATGCGGAAATCATCGCCGCTGTGAATCACCATCATCGGCACACGCCAATCCTTGACGTGGTTGACCGGGTTGAACTTCTCGTAATTGTCGGGATTCTGCCACGGCGTGCCGCCGTTCTCATGCTCCTCGAACCAGAGCTCCTCGGTGTCGTAGTACATCGCACGGGTATCGAACACGCCATCGTGATCGACCAGGCACTTCCACGGCTGATTCCACACGCCAGCGATCCAGTACGTCATGTAGCCCCCGTAGCTGGCGCCGAGCGCACAAGCGCGATCGCCATCAAGGAAGCTGTACTTGTCCAGCGCGGCTTTCCAGCCCAGCTTCAGATCCTGCAGCGGCTTGCCGCCCCAGTCGCCGGAAATGGCATCGGTAAAGGCCTGGCCGTAACCGGTGGAACCGTGGAAGTTGATGGTGACCACGGCGAAACCCTGCCCGGCATAGGTCTGCGGATTCCAGCGATAGCTCCAGCCATTGGTCATTGCGCCCTGCGGGCCGCCATGGATGATGAAGGCGACCGGGTAGGTCTTGCCCGGCTGGTAGCCGATGGGCTTGACCACGTAGCCCTGCACCTTTTCGTTGTTCCAGCCGTTGAAGTTGAAGAACTCAAAATCACCCACCCTGGCCTCTTTCAGATCGGCCGAATTGAAATGAGTCACCTGCTTCAGATCACTACCGTCGGCCTTGGCCAGATACACATCCGCCGGCCGCTTCAGGTCATCACGGCTCAGCAGCAACTTGCCCGCCGCAAACGAGTAGCCATGCACGGTGCCGTCACTGACCAGCTCAGACACCTTGCCGCTAGCGGCATCGATCGCGAACAACGGATGCTGGCCGTTGTCGTCGGTGGTGGTGTAGAGCGTGTTGCCGTCCGCGGAAATCGACAGGCCGCCGGGCGACTGATCCCACTGCGGATCGACCTCATGCTTCGCTCCGGTGGCCAGGTCCAGCGCCATGATCGCAAAGCGGTCCGCCTCGAAACCCGGCGTCTTCATCGCCAGGTAGTACAACGTCTTGCCGTCCGGCGACGTGACCGGGTACGCGTCCCAGGCCTTGTTCCCGGCGGTGAGATTCTTCGGTGCGGCGGAGCCATCCACCGGCACGCTGTAAACGTCGAAATTGGTCGACCACGGCTCGGTGGTGCCGGCGATGCGCGCATCGAAATACACGCTCTTGCCATCCGGCGCGAAGGCAAATTCGCTCTCATCCCCAAACGGTTTGCTGGGCACGTCACCATCAATGCCGCGACTCAACAGGGTCGGCTCCAGCGGCAGCTGCCCCTTGGCGTCGAAGCTTCCGACAAACAGCTGATTGCGCCGGCCATTGGCCCAGGTATCCCAGTGCCGCACGAACAACTTGGTATACAACGTGCCGCTAGCCTTGTCGCTGTCGCGCGCCTTGATGCGCTGCTCGGTGCAGGCCAGGGTGCCGCAATCGGTGAACACTTCGTACGACAACAGCACCTGCTTGCCGTCAGGCGACAGCTTGTAGTCGTTGATATCGAGCGGCCCGTGGCTGACCTGCAGCGGAGCCATGTGCCGGGCAAGGTTCAATCCGCCCTTGGCACCCAGATCAACCCGCCACAACTGCGCCACGCCCTTGGCCGCCGCCACGAAATAGAGGCTGCGCCCGTCATGCGACCAGCGCGCCGAACTGCCCTTGTCCAGCACCTTCACCGGCGCGGTGTCCTTGCCCTGAAGATCCAGCACATAGATCGCATTGATACCCTTGTTCGCCGCGTAGTCGGTGCTGCGCACGCCAAACGCGGCATAGCGACCATCCGGCGACAACTGCGGGTCGCTGACCCGATCCATCATCACCATGTCGCGCACGTTGAACGGATGCGGGCCCTGGGTTTTGACGAAGGTCGTGTCGACGGTGGTGCTGGCCAGCGCGGGCGATGCCACCAGCGCGAGGAGCAGCGCGGCAATCAGAGGTTTCATGGGGGTTCCTTGACAGGCGAAAGCAACGACGGTAAGCGCCAAACCGGTTCACGGCAAGTAGCAGCCATGAGTTGGAGCCAGCCTACCAAGCGCACCGCGACTGAAGTCGCTCCTACAAAGCCTCGCCACCCACCTGTGGGAGCGACTTCAGTCGCGATGCCTACTCCCCGGGGCCATGCGATGCATCCCGCCAGCGCCCAACACACCATTCATCCTCCCGCACCAACCCGCTCGCCGCCGCCCGGGAGAGGCAGTGCGCTACCATCGCCCCCCGCAGCCGCAAATTACGCCCAGTCGCCGGGACGAGCACCTCACATGCCAGACAAACCCGTTGTGTCGCTGGTGGTCCCGTTCTACAACGAGGGGCCGGCAGTTGAAATCTTCTTCAATGCCATTCGCAGCACCATCGCCAGCCTCAGCGCCATGGCATTCGAAATCGTGTGCATCGACGATGGCAGCAAGGACGACACGCTGGCGCGACTGGTCGCTGCCGCGCGCTCCGATGCACGAGTAAAGGTCATCGAGTTGTCGCGAAACTTCGGCAAGGAGGCGGCACTCACCGCCGGCCTGGATGCAGCGACCGGCGACGCAGTAATCCCGATGGATGCCGACCTGCAGGACCCGCCCGAGCTGATCGGCCCGATGATCGAAAAGTGGCGGCAAGGAGCGGATGTCGTGCTTGCCCGACGTATGGATCGTCGCAACGACTCCATCACCAAACGAAGCACGGCCAACCTGTTCTACAAAATCCACAACCGCGTTTCCCACGTGGAAATACCCAGCAACGTGGGCGACTTCCGGCTGATGAATAGGACCTCAGTTGATGCGCTGAAGCGACTGCCCGAACGACAGCGCTTCATGAAAGGCATGTTCGCCTGGGTCGGATTTCGCACCGAGATAATCGACTACGTTCGCCCTGCCAGGGCTACCGGCGAGACCAAATTCACCGGCTGGAAACTATGGAACTTCGCGCTTGAAGGGCTCACCAGCTTCAGCAGCGTGCCGCTTCGCATCTGGACTTACGTCGGAGGCATCAGCACCCTGCTGACGCTTGTCTACCTGTTTTTTATCATCACCCGTACGCTGATTTTCGGCATCGACGTACCCGGCTATGCATCGCTGCTGGCCACGATTCTCTTCTTCGGGAGCCTGCAGTTGCTCAGCGTCGGCATCCTTGGCGAATACATCGGCCGGATCTATACCGAGTCGAAGCAGCGACCGGTCTATGTCGTTCGCGAAGTTTACGGAAAGCCCAGTGAATCCTGATGCCTATCTAGAAATGGCGGCCACGGAGGACCATCACTGGTGGTTCCGGGCGCGCCGAAAGATCATTGAAAGCACCATCGTCACCATGGCGTTACCGCGAGAGGCGCGCATTCTGGAAGTCGGCGCCGGTACCGGCGGCAACCTGGTCATGCTTTCGCGGCACGGCCAGGTACGCGCCATGGAGATGGACGCGCAGGCACGTGCGCTTGCCACACAAAAAACCAGGGGCGCGTTTGAAGTCCTTGCCGGCAGCTGCCCCGATAACATCCCTTTCCCGAACGAGACATTCGATCTGATCTGCATGTTCGACGTGCTCGAACACATTGACCATGACGTAGCGACTGTGGCTGCACTCGGCAAGCACCTCGCACCCGGCGGCCGCTTGCTGATCACGGTCCCTGCCTATCAGTGGCTGTGGAGTGCGCATGATGCGTTTCTGCATCACAAGCGACGCTATACCTCCCGGCAACTCCGGCAGCTGTTTGGCGCGAGCGGCCTGCGTGTCGACAGGATCTCCTACTTCAACACACTGCTGCTGCCGCTGGCGGCCGCGGCTCGGCTGAAGGATCGGATCGCATCCAGCAACAGGGCTTCGGGCGTGTCGGTTCCAGCGCCTGGTATCAACGCGTCGATGCAAGCCATTTTCGCCACCGAGCGCCACCTACTTCGCCATTTTGACCTGCCTGCGGGCGTATCGCTGCTGGGGATCGCCCGTGCCATCTAAGCGCTGGCCGAAACCCCCACGGCTGCAACGGCTTTTCCGCTTTGCTGTTACCGGCGCACTGGCGACAGCGCTGCACGTTGGTGTCGCCACCTTGCTTATCACCAAGGTGGGCGCGTTACCTTATGTCGCCAATTCGCTCGCATTCCTGGTGGCAACAGGGTTTTCTTACGCCACCAACACGGCATGGAGTTTCGCCAGCCGAATGAACCACCGAACTCTCTGGCGCTACGCCAGCGTCTCCGCATTCGGCTGCCTTGCCACCGCAGCCATTGCGGCCGCGGCCGACGCTGCACATCTAGGCTACCGCTTCGGCATACTGCTGGTCATAGTGATCGTTACGCCAATCAACTTCACACTCCACAGCCTCTGGACGTACCGCGTACCGCGGTAAACGTATTGCACACCATGAAGCCCACTGCCAGCGTCCCACTGACCCTTGCCGGTAACCAATGAAGACGATCGAACGGAAAGCGCACGACCGCATGCAAGGCTGGTTTATCCTGCTGGCCCTCACCGTCCTCGCCTTCGGACTGCGCTGGTACTACGTCGACAACGCGATAGTCCTCAATCCGGTACGCGGCGACGCTACCCAGTACTACGCCTACGCGTTGAACCTGGTCAATCATGGCGTCTTCTCGAAAGACCTTCCCGACGCCGGCATCGTCCACCCCGACAACTATCGCGACCCCGGTTATCCGGTTTTCCTGGCGCTATGGATGAAGTGGCTCGGTGCGGGCGAGGCCTGGTATGCAGCTGTATTAATGAGCCAGGCCTTGCTAGGCGCGCTGACGGTCACGCTAGCAACCCAATTGGGCCGGCACTGGCTACCGTTGCGCTGGGCGGCTGCCGCCGGCGTATTGATGGCCTTGTGGCCACACAGCATCACGATCAATGGCTACCTGCTCAGCGAGACCCTTTTTGGCTTCCTGCTCGCGGTGGGCATGCTTGCCGGCGCCAGCGCCATGCAACGCCATAGTACCTGGCGCGCTGCGGTGGCTGGCCTGATGCTGGGCGCGGCGGCGCTGACCAACGCGATGCTGCTGCCATTCGGCATCCTTCTCGCGGCGGTGCTCGCATGGCGCAAGCTGGCGTCGCGCAAACTGTGTGTCGCGCTGGCCATCGGTGCACTGGCCTTGCCAGGTGCATGGGCCGTGCGTAACGCGGCCATGGTGGTACCCGTCGCGGGCAATTCGTCGACGGATCGTGCGCTGCTGAACTTCGCGCAAGGCAGCCGGCCGGAGTTCCAGTCCGCATGGCGTGACTCGGTGCTGGGGGACGATGTCGCGCAAGCCAACGCGAAGATTACATTTCAGGCGGTGAATGAAGACTACCGCATGATGAGAACGTCGCCGCTGCATGGTGTGGCATCGATCACGCAGCGTTTCTTGCGACATCCGCTGCAGTACGCCCGATGGTATCTGGTGGACAAACCAGCGCTGTTATGGGGCTGGAGCATCGAAATCGGGCAGGGCGACATCTTCGTCTACCCCACCAAAAACGCACCTTTCCAGATCCAGCCGGTATGGATTGCGCTGGCGGCGATCTGCCACGCATTCAATCCGGTGCTGATGATACTGGCGCTAGCCAGCCTGTTCTTCGCGTGGTCGCCCAGGCTACGCATGATGTCGCAAGAATGGCCGACGAGCCGAACGGCACTGGTCGCAGTGATCTGCCTTGCCGCCTTTGTGACCTTGGTCTACTCAACGCTGCAAGCTGAGCCACGCTACTCCATCCCGTTTCGCCCGTTCGAGATACTGCTGGCAATGACTAGTTTGTGCGGAAGCGTGGCATGGTGGAAAACACGTAAGCGCGAGAAGTATGTAGCCGATCTCGCACAAGCTAGCGGCACGTCGGATAGCTGATCCGGTCTACGTCGCAAAAATCCGACATGGCGCACATTGTGCAAGTCGGATTGGTACGAAACATGCCTGCCATCTCCCAACTCCAGGGGGAACTTCCATGCAACACCAACGCGCAGCCACCGGCTTCACCTTGATCGAATTGATGATCGTGGTGGCCATCATCGCTATCCTCGCCGCCATCGCCATTCCGGCTTATCAGGACTACCTGATCCGGGCCCAGGTCACCGAGGGTTTCAGCCTGGCCTCAGGGGCGAAATCGGCCGTCTGGGATTACGTCTCTAGTACCGGGACATATCCACCAAGCAATCAATCCGCAGGATTGGCCGCGAAAACCAACATCACCGGCAACTATGTTTCGAGTGTGGACATCGCGGGCGGGGCGATCACTGTGGCGTTCCAGGGAGCCAAAGCCAACCAGGCGATCCACAATGAAGTACTGGTGCTTTCGCCAACTACAGTGGGCGGCAGCATTCTGTGGTCGTGCACACCAAGCACACTCGATGGCAAGTACCTGCCAACTTCTTGCCGAAAGTAAACCAGGCATCGTCGCGACCGGCACACAAACCGACCCATCACGTCACTAAATGACCCATCACGGCAGTTTACCCGCGTCCCTCACGATCAGGTTTTTTCGTTCAAATACGTTGTTTCGTCAAGGCTTGCAGCCTTTCGTGATGGAAGGCACAATCCCACGGCCTGCGGTATGCGGGAATACACCCGCGGCAGATGTGGCACATAACCTGCTTTGTCTATCGCGAGCTTCCTGGTCGTTCCGACCAAAGAGTATGGGGTCCTATCTCGCCTAGGGGGATACGGGACTGGGGCTCAGGGGGCATCACACGGTTAGCTAACTACCAAAGAGGAACCACCATGAAGAACACGCAGAAAGGCTTCACCCTGATCGAACTGATGATCGTGGTTGCGATCATCGCCATCCTCGCCGCCATCGCCATCCCGGCCTACCAGGACTACTTGGTTCGCGCACAGGTATCGGAAGCTTCGACCTTGGCCGACGGCTCCAAGACCGCAATCGCCGAGTTCTATTCCAATACCGGAAGCTTCCCGAGCAACAATACGTCTGCTGGTCTCGCTCTTGCGAACACCATCAAGGGCAAGTACGTGACCAGCGTTGATGTCAGCGCCATCCCCGGCGTTATCAAGGTAGCTTTCGGTGGCGCCGCAAACAAGGCGCTCACCGGCAAGTTCTTCGGCTTGTCTGCCATCACCCATGCCGGCTCGGTCGAGTGGAGCTGCAAGAACAGCACCACGACCGTCGATCCGAAGTACCTGCCGACCTCCTGCCGTCAGTAATCGCGTCGTTTTCGCAATAATCAGAAGGGCCGCCCAGTGCGGCCCTTCTTTTTTGGGTTAGGCTGCCATGACATTCCGCTTTTCACCACTACCTATCCTGTTGCTGGCCAGTGCCGCGGCAGCGCTTGTGATATTGGCGTATGCCCCGGGCCTGCATGGTGGCTTCCTGTTCGACGACTTCGGCAATCTTCCTGCCATCGGCGCGACTGGCCCGATTGACAACTGGCCCACATTCTGGCGCTACATCACCTCCGGCGCCGCCGACCCCACCGGCCGGCCGCTGGCGCTGCTGAGCTTTCTGATTGACGCGCGCGACTGGCCGGCCGCGCCTTATCCATTCAAGCGCACCAACCTTTTTCTTCATCTGTTCAACGGCGCACTGCTGGCACTCCTGCTGCGCCGGTTGGGCCGCGAATTGTTTCGACGGTCGCTGCATCAACGCAGCGACCTGGCCGCTGTGCTTGGCGGTGCGTTCTGGCTACTGCATCCACTGCTTGTCTCGACCACGCTCTATATCGTGCAGCGCGAAGCCATGCTGCCCGCCAGCTTCACTCTGCTCGGCCTTCTGTTGTGGCTGCACGGGCGTCACGCGATACTGCACGGCCAGACGAGCCGCGGACTTTGCTGGATCGCCGTCGGACTCGGTGGCTGCACCGTACTTGGCGTGCTGAGCAAGGCCAACGGCCTGCTGCTGCCCGCACTGGCCTTGGTGATCGAGTACATCTGGTTACAACGACGCAGCGCCCCCTCGCAGTACAACGCATCCTCTCCCGGCATCGTGGATCAAGGCTCGGCACACGCTCACCTCATCTACCGCCGCAGCATGCTGTTGTTCGGCTGGCTGCCGTCGTTGATGCTCGGTGGGTACCTGTTGCGCGCGGGATGGAACGGCTTCGTTCACGGCTCATCGGCACTGCGATCGTGGACCTTGGGTCAACGATTGCTAACCGAACCCCGCGTGCTGATGGACTATCTGGACCTGCTATGGCTGCCGCGCCCGTTCACGCCCGGCCTGTTCAATGACCATGTGCAGGCTTCGGTCTCGCTGTGGTCGCCAGCCACTACGTTACCTGCGCTGCTTGCCGTGCTCGGGCTGCTCGTGGGTGCCTGGTGCTGGCGCCGCAAATTCCCGGCATTGGCACTGGCGATCCTGTTTTATTTCGTCGGTCAGGCGATGGAATCGACCACCCTGCAGCTCGAACTGTATTTCGAGCATCGAAACTACCTGCCGGCGATGCTGATGTTTTGGCCGCTGGCCTTGTGGCTTTGTGGTGTCAGCCTGCGCAACCCTGCCCTGGTCGCGCCGAGCCCGGCCGCACCCGGCACCATCAGGCCCGGCTCGGACAGGCCCGCTGCGACAACCCTGCTCAAGGGCGCACTGGCAATCACCCTACTGAGCGGCCTCGCCTTGATGACCCACGCGCGTGCCGCACTATGGGGCAACACCCACGACCAAGCCCTGCTGTGGGCGCACCTCAATCCCGGCTCACCACGGGCGCAAGCCAATGCGGCTTTGCTGGAGATGGCCGCCGGAACACCGCAACTGGCGGTCGCCCGCCTCACCGCGGCGTTGCCCACCGATCCGGATCAGGTGCAGCTCAGTTTCAACCTGATCGGCGCACACTGCATGCTTGGCAACGTGCCAGCCAGCGATATAGAACTGGCACGCCGGGCCATTTCTCATACGCGCGATCCCGGTACCCTGCTGACGCACTGGTTCGACTCGAGTATCGCCGTCGCCACCGAAGGTCATTGCCGCGGGCTCGACTTGGCTGTGCTGGAGTCGCTACTGGATGCAGGACTTACCAACCCGAAGCTGATTGAAGTCGGTGGCCGGCATCAGGATCTGTTGTACCTCAAGGGGCATATTGCGCTGGCGCGGCATGACCCTGCCGAGGCGCTGAGGGATTTCAATGCCGCGCTCGACCTTGATGTACGCCCGGGCGCAGCGCTGAACCAGGCTGCCTTGCTGGGGGCCGCAGGCTACCCGAAAGAAGGGTTGGCCCATCTTGACCACTATCAGGCGTTGCAGGCACCGCAAGTGGCTCCGAGCAGCGGCATGCCATGGCTGCATGCCTGGGTATTGCAGCGTGAGGACTATTGGCCGAAAGAGATCCGGCGGCTGCGCGATACACTGGAGGAAGACGCCCAGAGCAAGGTTCCCCGTCACCAATGAATGCATCACCCAACGCGCCAGCAAGGGCTGGCCGCCACCGTGCAGGTTGGTGGCTGTTGCTGGTCGCTATCGTGCTGACCACGGCGGTCTACAGCCTTGGACTCTCGGGTGGCTACCTGTTTGATGACTATCCGAATATTGTCGAAAACCACGGCGTGCAGCCAACCGACGCCAGCGTCTCTTCGCTGGTGCGCGCTGCTCTGTCATCGCCTTCAAGCGAATTCAAGCGCCCGCTCGCATCGCTGAGTTTCGCCGCCAACTACCTCGCCAGCGGCCTCGATCCGTACTGGATGAAGCTCACGAATCTCGTCATCCATCTGCTCAACGGGTTGCTGGTGTTCCTGCTGGCGCGGGGATTGCTGCTTTCTTCGCCGGCCCCACGCTGGCCTGCTTCGCCAACAGGAGGAAGCGCCCCTGAGACGCTGAGTCGCATCGGCGTCATCGCCGCCTTGATCGCCGCCGGCTGGTTGCTGTTGCCGATCAACCTCACCGGCGTGCTGTACGTCGTGCAGCGGATGGAGAGCATGGCCAACCTGTTCGTGCTGCTGGGACTGATCGGCTACGTCACCGGTCGCCGCCGCATGCTGCGGTGGGATTGTTCTTCAACCAGCAGCCAAGGCTTCATCCTATGTCTGGCCAGTATCACCCTCCCGACAGCGCTAGGCATCCTGGCCAAGGAAACCGCGGTGATGCTACCGCTGTACGCGTTGCTGACCGAGTGGATCCTGTTCGGCTTTCAGCGCACCCCGGGCGCCAACGCAGGGGAAGTATCTGAGGGGCCGCAGACCCGGCGCAGCGACCGACGTATCATCGCGCTGTTTCTGCTGGTGCTGGTGCTGCCCCTGACTGTGGGACTGGCGTGGCTGCTACCCGGTATTCTCAACCCGGAGACCTGGGCGACCCGGGATTTCACCCTGGGCACGCGCCTGCTTAGCGAGGCCCGCATCATTGTCGATTACATCGTGTGGACGCTGCTACCAACGCCGAGTGCGCTGTCGTTCTATCACGACAATTTTCATATTTCGACGGGGCTGCTGACGCCCTGGACCACGCTGGCCAGCATCGTTGTTCTCGGCACGCTGATCGCGCTGATGATCTGGCTGCGTCGGCGCTTGCCGCTGGCCGCACTCGGCATCGCCCTGTTCCTCGGCTGCCAGCTGCTCACCGGCACGATCGTGCCGCTGGAGCTGATCTACGAACACCGCAACTACTTCGCGAGCTTTGGTTTGCTGCTGGCCCTCGTGCCGCTGCTCGCCGCGCCGACACAAGGCGCCGCCGCCTTGCCGATGGCGCTGCCGCGCCACGCGCTACTCGCCGGTCTGATGCTGTGCTGGACAGCCCTTACCGCGCTGACCGCTCACGCTTGGGGTGACCCTCTGCGGCTCGCCGAAGATCTGGCCAGCCGCGCGCCGCAGTCGCCGCGCGCGCAGTATGAACTGGGCCGCACGTACATCATCTACTCGCACTACGATCCGTCCTCGCCGTTCACCCGCCTGGCTTACGCCCCGCTGGAGCGATCGGCCGCACTACCGGATGCATCGATCCTGGCTGTGCAGGCACTGATCTTCATGAATTCGCGTATGCAACTGCCATTGAAGGACGCGTGGTGGGACACCATGATTGCCAAGCTCACAGCGCACAAACCCGGCGTGCAGGATGAAAGTTCTCTGGCGGCCTTGACCCAGTGCGAACGCGAACGTCATTGCAACCTTCCAAAAGATCGGATGGTTGAAGCCTTCCACGCCGCGCTTTCCCATCCCGACCCCAGCCCGCGTTTGCTTGCCACTTACGGCGACTACGCATGGAATGTGCTGGACGACCACATGCTGGGTGAGCGGATGATCGAGCAAGCCGTCGCGAGCTCCCCCACAGAGCCTGCCTACCAGATCACCCTGATTCGCATGTTGGCAGCGCAGGATCGTTTCGTGGACGCGCGCGCTGCCCTTAAGCGACTGCAAGCGCTGAACATCGGCGGCCGCCTCAACCAGGCGCTGGCAGAACTCAGCGACCTCCCGGGCTTGCAATGAGCACCGAGCCATCCTCCAGCAGAACGCCCAAGGTGTCGCGCGTGCTGTTGCTCAGCACGTCTTATCCAGCCGACGCCGCGGACTGGCGCGGCGTATTCATGCGGCATCTGGTGACAGCACTGGCGCGCCGATCCGACATCCAGCTCGCGGTCTGGGCGCCCCCCGGCGAATTGCCCGCCACTGCCACTTCGACCACAACCTCGGAAGAAACAGCGTGGTTGAAGCGATTGATGGCTGCCGGCGGCATCTCGCATCTGATGCGAAGCGGTGGCGTGCGCGCCCTGCCCGCGCCCGTGAAGCTGCTGCGTCTGATCGCGGCCGCCTATCGTCGCCATCAAGCGGTCGACGTCTACCATGTCAACTGGCTGCAGTGCGCGCTGCCGTTGCCGCGTAACGGCAAACCGGCGCTGATCACGGTATTGGGCAACGACCTGAAGTTGCTGCGCCTGCCGCTGATGCGCCACCTGCTGCGCCGGATCATGCGCCGACGCAAAGTGGCGATATGTCCCAATGCAGAGTGGATGCGCGCCCCGCTGCTGGAAGCCTTTGGTGACCTCGCCGAAGTCATTCCGGTGTCCTTTGGTATCGATCCACGCTGGTACGCCATTCATCGCAACCCTGACAAGCAGCCATCCAAGCGCTGGCTGGTGGTCACCCGCCTGACCGCCGACAAGCTCGGTCCACTGTTTGAGTGGTCGCAGGATTTCTTTCGCCACGCCGGTCGCGAACTGCACCTGTTCGGCCCGATGCAGGAAGGTGTCGCCGTACCGGAGTGGGTTCACTACCACGGCGCGGCATCCCCGGAGCAACTGGCCGGCGAGTGGTTCCCTGGTGCCTGTGGCCTGATCACCTTGAGCCGTCATGCCGAGGGGCGACCACAAGTAATGCTGGAGGCGATGGCTGCCGGTTTGCCGATCATCGCCTCGCGCATGCCCGCGCACGCCAGCATCGTCGAGGACGGCGTGACCGGCATGCTGTGCGACTCGCCCGAGGGGTACGGCGCTGCACTGGCACGACTGGAGGACGTCGGCACGAATCGGCGTTTCGGCATTGCTGCGCGCAACTGGGCTGTTCGCCAGATCGGCACCTGGGATGACTGCGCGCAGCGCTACACTCGCATCTATCGAAAACTGCTTGGGAACGAAGGCATTGAGTGACGGTATCCTGATTCTTGGCGCGGGTGGCTTTGTCGGGCAGCACCTGGCTCGCGCGCTGGCCGAGCGCGGCGAGCAGGTGATCGCGGTCAGTCGCCGCCCCATCAACCTGCATCTGGCCAACGTCGAGGTCGTCATCGGCGAGCCGGATGAGCCAGAGCATTTTCTGCCACTGATCAGACGCAGCCGCGCCGTGATTCATACCGCGTCTCGTTCCACGCCCGGCAGCTCGGCCGGTCACCCCGTGGCGGAACTGCAGCACAACCTGCGCCCGACGTTGGCGCTGCTGCAGGCGCTGCAGCAGCACCCGCAGACGAATCTGCTCTACCTGTCTTCCGGCGGCAGCCTCTACGCCACGACGCAGGACGAGCTCGCGACGGAAAGCTCCCCGATTTTTCCCCGCTCGTACCACGGTGCCGGCAAGATCGCCGCGGAGCATTTCATCGGCGCCTGGTGCAGCCAGTACGGCAGCGGCGCGACCACTCTGCGGCCGTCAAATATCTACGGGCCAGGCCAGCGCGAACGCGCCGGCTTCGGCATCATCCCCACCGGACTGGGCAAAATCAGCCGTGGCGAGACACTGCCCGTATGGGGCAATGGCTCGACCATTCGCGACTACCTCTACATCGCCGATTTCGTGGCGCTGTGCAGCACCATCCTGGCGCACCCGATGCCGGGCGGTGCGCGCTGGTTCAACGCGGCCAGTGGCATCGGGGTCAGCCTCAATGAACTGTTCGGCGTCATGGAATCCGTCACCGGTCGTCCGCTGCAACGCAGCTATGACCCCAGTCGCGCAGTGGATGCGCCGCGGGTGGTGATGGACGCGGGCCTTGCCAGACAGCAATTCGGCTGGAGCGCCACGACATCGCTGCACGAAGGAATCGAAAGTACATGGGCATGGTTCAACACTATCCGGCCGTGAACCGCCCGGTCGCGCCGGTCTGTTCGGTATGCATCGCCAACTACAACGGTGTGGCGCTGCTGGCTGACTGCCTGGAATCTGTGCTAGACCAGCAAGGCAGCTTCAGTATCGAGATAATCGTGCACGACGATGCCTCAACCGACGAATCTGTAGATTGGTTGCGCGAAAACTACCCGCAGGTCGAGTTGCTGGCCAGCGCAAAGAACGCAGGCTTCTGCATCAGCAACAACCGAATGGTTGCGCACGCTCGCGGTGAATACATCCTTCTGTTGAACAATGATGCCGCGTTGTTCCCCGATGCGCTGTCAACCTTGCTTGATGCTGCTCGCCGACAAACACCTGCCGGCATTCTGACACTCCCGCAATACGATTGGACCAGCGGCGCCTTGGTGGATCGCGGCTGTATGCTCGATCTCTTTTACAACCCAATCCCCAACCTCGATCCAGAATGCACCCATGTAGCCATGGCCATCGGTGCATGCTTGTGGATGCCACGCGACTTATGGAATGAGCTCGGAGGTTTTCCTGAGTGGATGGGATCGATCGCCGAAGATCTATACATCAGCTGCATGGTTCGTTCGCGCGGATTTCCGGTGGACACAGCCAAAAGTAGTGGCTTTCGGCACCGACTCGGCGCCAGTTTTGGGGGTGCACGCATTGATGGAAAGAATCTCAGGAGCACCATGCGGCGGCGCCGACTGAGCGAGCGCAACAAGACTTATGCACTAATTATCTTTACACCAACACCCGCCGTCTGGTTGCTGCTGGCCATCCATCTATTCATCCTGTTGATCGAGGGCGTGATGATCAGCCTCGTTCATTGGGATTTCAATATATTTCGAAACATTTATGCAAATGTGCCCGTAACATTGGCAAAAGACTACAAGCGAATTTTTGCGCTGCGTAGCCAGGTTCGGTACACACGAAGCATCTCATTGTTCGCCTATTTCAAGCCATTCTCCGTGCTTCCGCGAAAATTGATGCTGCTTCTGAGATATGGGATGCCAAAAATTTCGAAATGAATACCTTCGCAACGGCAAGTCATTCAGAACGAGCGACATCACGTCGTTTTGCTTCGATCTCATAGCCCGATCCCAAGGCTTCCCAGTCCGGAATAACCCACGCCAGCATCATTCCTGAAATGTTGACAAGCAGAACACCCAACAGCGCCGGTGGTATCCGCAGATAATCAAACCATCGTCGACGCGCATGCATTCCCCCCACCAGTGCAAGACTGAAAAGTAGAGCGGCAGCACGTATTGCATGGCCTGTCTTCCTGATGCTGACTATATCGAAACCTGCCAGATCAAGGTCGCGGCGCAATCCGTATTGGGTCAGACGCTGGAAATCATGAGGGGCATCATGGATCGGATATAGGAACGGCATGCTGAAGAGCATCCTCCCGCCTGGTTTCAGTACACGCGCAAACTCGGCGAGCGCGGCTGTCGGGCTGCGGACATGCTCCAATACTTCCAGACAGACAACCACATCAATGCTTTCCTCGATCAAGGGAAGCTGGGCCGCATCAGCGAAAATGTCCGGATACGCTCCATACAGGCCCCGCCCTGTAACTGGTAAATCCAGCCCGATATATTCAGCTCCCGCTGAACATTGGGACTCCACCCACCGATCAGCACAGCCCACGTCAAGAATTTTTCCAGCAAGGCCATGCACGATCGGAAGGGATCGTCGAGGCTCCAGCAGCCATTGTGGATGAAAGGGCAACCGACGAACGTAGCCCATGAATTCCCTGGTTCGGCGCATTTATTTTTCCTTAATGCCGCGCGAGAAAGTCGTTGGCTTATTTGCGCGGAGTACACGTTCGGAGCTTTCGTCCTATGACTTGTCCACAGGACGCTGATTGTCGGGATATCGACCCATGCGCCCGCGCAGGCCATCCCGAACCCCTAGCATAGCCATGCGCAATGACTGCAGCCTGGCGCTCCCGAATACAACATGGGCATATACGAACTTGAGCCAGTAGATCGAATTACGCATCTTCCACATCAGCGGGATGTTGTCCAGCTTGCACAGAGCCACGAAGTTTCGCATGCGGTAATACACGCGTGGCAGGCTATAAGCGCTTTCGCGATGCCAACCGAAATACCATACTCGTAGCTGCGCCTCACCCATGCGATGATTCATCGTAGCGCGGGCGGTGCCATAAAGCTTGAAACCCGCTGCCCGGGCTCGATGACACCATTCGATGTCCACGTGATCGATAAAAAAGTCCTCGCGCATCGGTCCCACGGCAGCCCACGCCGCAGCGGGAATCAAACAACCCGAAGTGATCAGCGTTAGCGCCTCGATCAAGGGCCGCTCGACGGTGGTGCGTGCATGACCATAGAAAAACTTGCCAGGCATATCCACTTGAAAGGGAAATGTGATACCCGTATGCGCATCGGTAAAGGTCGGCCCAATAGCGCCCACGTGAATGCCTTGCTCGTCCAGCTCGTGCTCGGAGCTCAGTAACCCGACTACCATATCGGGCGCAGGCAGACTGTCCTGGTCGCTTAGCAATACATGTGTGGCTCCCGCCGCAATGGCTGCATCGACACCCTCATTGAGGGCACGCGCAATACCGTGATTCTCACCCAGACGTAGCAGCTGCACGTTGTCAAAAGACAGTTCATGCAGCAATTTCGACACACGTGCGTCCGCCTGCGGCGTGTTATCCACAATCTGCACACCAGCGAGCTGGGGCTCGAGCACTAGAAGCAATTCTCGCAATAAATGGACATCAGGAAGATATGTCACCACCACTCCCTGGACGCGAGGCGCTGCCGACATCGCTCTCATTTGTGGGCTATAAAGGTGAGGAACTCGCGCCGGTTGGGACGCAGCATTTCTCGCAACTCGTCGACGATCGCGGCGAGTGAAGGCATTACCTGACCAACGGCATCCTGCGCACATTGCCCACGGGCAATGGCCGCGCTCTCGGCGTAAATTGAAAACAAGACCATGCCGTGCCAATGCTGCGCAATATGCCGGAAGCCCACTTTTTCGAGACTCATGAGCAGTGACGCTGGATTGAACAGCACCAAGTGCCGAGGTGGCTCTAAAGCTCTCCAATCACGCCCAAACCGCTGCGCCCCCAAGCTGTCCAAATTGGGCGTATCCAGCCACAGACACCCGCCTGGCTTGAGTAGTCGGTACAAATCGCGCAATAAGGCGATGGGATCGTGGACATGTTCTATGACGTGACTCAAGGTAATGACGTCATAAGTCTCACTCGGGCCGGACAATTCAGCGGCCGATCCACATGATACGTTGAGTCCACGCGCGCGTGCGACTTCGACTGCCTTGGGATCAAAGTCGATACCTTCAGCATTCCAGCCCATTTCGCTGGCGATCTTTAGATATCCACCATTGCCAAAACCGACGTCAAGCAATCGCCCTCCCTCAGAAGGCGGGCGGGGCAAATGGCGGCACTGCGCATCAGCTTTCGCACGCAACGAGGGCACCAGCCTGACCAACCAACGGCCGCCAACCGTCGCGGGACGCCGAGCAAGGCCGTAGCGTTTGTTTTTGTAGTCGTTCTGCAAGGCATGAAGTAGGTGCACCAAGATGCTTTTGGGCCGTGCGGCAGTGTCATCCTCGGCGACGTGCGTGTAGTAACTCTCATAGGCTCTCCCGATGCTGGCCTGGTTGGGCCTCGGGTCAAGCCACGCCGAATGGCATTCATCGCATCGATAGAGCGTCCATTTCCCTGGTGCCACGGCAAACACCCGGTCGGTCAAATCACCATGCAGGAGAGTTCTTTCTCTGCCATTACAGATGGGACAGTTTGGAACAGATTCCAGATCTTCTGCAGGCCAGTCTTGGGTTGTTGTCATGATTGAAAGCTCAGGGGCTGGATCATGCGTCTCTGCCGCAGCAGACGCAATGCGAGAACGCTGCAGGTGGTGCATGCGATGAAGGCCATCAGTCCAAGCATGCACAAGTTTGTGGTCAGGAGGGGGGTGCATAGTATCGTCGTGGCTGTCAGTACAAAAATGACGGCACGCCGCAGCACGAGCCGCAGCGGCGGCGACTGCCACCACGCCGCCGCATACAAAAGAACCGTGTCCAAAGCAACACGCAGCGTCCAAGCCAGTGCAGCGCCTTCGACGCCCCACCGCGCCACCGCACCTACCAGAAGCATGGCGAACAGCGGTAGCTCCAGCAAATGCAGCTTGGCGGTAAGATCGGAGCGACCGTGCGCCTGAAGCAGTGCGTAGGGAACGTGTGCCGTGCTGTTAAGAAATATGCCAAGCAGCAGCCACTGGAAAATACGCGTGGACTGCTGTGCAAACGCCTCCCCCAACCACAAAGTGAGCAAGGGCAACGCAAAGATGCCGGCCAGCAGTAATGGCGGCAGCATCATGATTACTACCGCGCGGACGGAAAAACGCACCAACGTCGCAGCCCGTGCGGACTCACTTTGCGATTCGGCCAAAGCTGGAAATACCGCACCGAGCGCCGTTGCCGGAAGCGCGGTGACCCGAAACAGGCTGTCGTAGGGTACGGTGTAATATGCCAGCGCCGATGGCGGAAACAGGCTGGCGAGGTAAAAGCGGTCCGCGTATACCATCAACGGACCAATGAGGTTGCTGAGCGACAGCCAGCCACCGAAGCGTAAAAGATGATCTAGATCTTCGCGTTGATGGCGATCACCTTGCTGCCGGGGTAACACGTGATGCAGGCCGCGCAGCCACACCGCTGCGCTCAACACACGACTGGACGCCAGCGCGGCAATCACCCAGCCAACGTCTGGCCGCCACAGCGCCACCAATGCGGGCAGGCCAAACTGCGCAATGCTCAAGGCGGCGCGCTGAGTGCTGACGCGGCGAAACTCCTGCAAGCCTTCCATTGCGCCCATGGCGCCGGTGGCAATCAACGCAAAGGGTATGAATAGTGCCACCGCGCGCAGCCCAAAAATGGTTTCGAATGCCAGTACGCCCTGGAGCTTGAAGAGGTGGTGCACCACTGGTGGAACGAACCACCACAGCAGCGCGGCCCACAACAGCCCAAATCCCCCGAGTAAACGCAGCACATGCCACACCAGCGCAGCAACCGCTGCGCGTGGACGCCCGCGCCCCAGTGCACTGGATATTGTTTGTGTGAGTGCTCGACCCAAGCCAAGGTCGAGCAGTCCGGAAAAGCCGATCAGCCCCAGCGCCAGCGTGAATACGCCCAGCCGCGCCGCGCCCATGGCATGCAGCAACACCGGCAGCGCCACAAGCCCCACAGCCAACGAGGCTAATGTACCGGCCACGTTCCATAGGGCGTTGTGTGCAACCTGGCGGCTCATGACTTGCCTATACGTTGCCGAAACGAGATTGGCGCAGTTGGTCGATTACGCATCTCGCCGATACGTCAGTGCCGTGATCTGCTCGGACACTAGCCCAATGAGGAAAACGATTACCGCAGCGCTCCACATTAACGTGCTTCCGTTTGTCAACCGGCCGCCGTGCATGAAAGTCCATGCGTAATTGAGACACCCCAGCAAAAAGAAGGCCCCACTTGCAGGCACAAACAACTTCAACGGTGAATAGAGCGTGGCAATCTTGAAGATGATCAGCAGGAAACGCACGCCATCGCGCAGCGGCTTGATGTGGCTTTTGCCCACGCGCTGGGCGGCCTTGATCGGGATATAGGCCACCGGATAAGCACTGCGGAAAAATGCCATGGTGCTGGTGGTGGGGTAGCTGAAGCCGTTCGGCAGCAAGTGCAGGAATTCGCGAAACTTGTCCGCGCGTACGGCGCGAAAGCCGGAGGTAAGGTCGAGCACCGGATGGCCGGTCATGCGGGTGGCCAGCCAGTTGTACAGAGTGTTGGCGAGGCCACGGCCGACGCCGGCCTGGCTGCCCCAGTCGCGGGCGCCGACCACCATGTCGTAGCCACGGCTCAATTGATCCAGCAGACGGGCAATGTCGGCGGGGTCGTGCTGGCCGTCGCCGTCCATGAAAACCAGGAGATCGCCCTTGGCCGCACGCGCGCCCCGTTTGATCGCAGCACCGTTCCCCATCGAATAGGGCGAAGACAGACATTCCACGCCGTTGCTCTTGCAGATGCTGCGGGTATCGTCGGTGGATCCATCGTCCACCACGATGATTTCAGCCTCGGGCTGGGCGGCCCGCAAGCGGGGCAACAACGCGGCGAGAGCCGGAGCCTCGTTTTTCGCAGGCAAGACGATGCTGAGCTGGGTCAAAACTGGTCTCCCCGTGGAAGTGCGAATCATAACGTGAAGGCAGGCCTGCGGTTGAATTGCCGTCTTCAACCTTTGCGCCAACAGGCCGATGGAGAGTCATGGGCGGGTATCGAGATGCCGAACAACCACAAAGAGACCAGCGATAAAGCTGGCCATTTTGAGCTTTCAGCATGAATGCAGCGGCTCTCTCGGCGGCTTGCCCAGCGCACCATGGGCAAGCGGCCCGCGAGCAGCCTTGTGCACCGCGTCACTATCGCCGTGCCGAGCATGCAGGGAATGGATGACCTGCGCCCCGGACTGCGGTAGATTCAACCACATACAAGTAATGGGTCAAGTAAGTTATGTCATCTCAACTGCAACCGTCGCTCGCGGGCTTGTCCGGCATAGCTCGTCGCCTTGTGTCCGAGGGGCTATTGCCCGAAGCCGATGTTCGCAAGGCGATGGCAGATTGCAGCCAGCAGAAGATCTGGCTTGGCACCTGGCTGCTGGATCGGAGCCTGGCCGAAGGGGCCGACATCACACGCATTGCATCGGTTGAGTTTGGCATGCCGATGATGGACGTGACGTCGTTGAATCCGACCACCATGCCACTGGACCTGATCAGCGAAGCCCTGATCGTCAAGCATCAGGCATTGCCGATCTTCCGTCGCGGCAAGCGTCTCTATGTCGGCATTGCCGATCCGATGCAGTCCCACGCGCTGGATGAGATCAAGTTCCACTCCAATTGCATGGTGGAGCCGATCCTGGTCGAGCGCACGTCCCTGCAGCGTTTGATCGAGACCCTGCTGAGCAACATGCGCGACATCATGCCCGAGATGGGCGGTGGCGACATGGATGACCTGGACGTCGAGGTAGGCGAGGACGAAGCTGAAAGTACCGGCATTGACGCCCACGGTGGTGACGACGCACCCGTGGTCAAGTTCATCAACAAGATTCTGGTGGATGCGATCCGTCGTGGCGCATCCGACATCCACTTCGAGCCGTTCGAAACCCAGTACCG
>JBBQQL010000052.1:0-24051 GCA_038215995.1 Lysobacterales bacterium | reverse complement strand
GCGCGTGCCGGTTGCCATTTATCTGGTCAACGGCATCAAGTTGCAGGGCACGGTGGAGTCGTTCGATCAGTTTGTCGTTTTGCTGCGCAACCAGGTCAGCCAGATGGTCTACAAGCATGCCATCTCGACCGTGGTGCCAAGCCGCAACGTGCGGATCGGCAATGGCCATGACGGCCCGGATGGTGCGGATCACGTCAATGCTTCGGCAGCGTCCGCTGATACGGACGCTTGATAGACCGGGTCCGCGCCCGCATGAAGTGGGTCTGCGTCCGAAGGATCATACCCACACGTGTTTGACCGACAAAAAAGAGGGGATCGAGCTTTGCTCGTTCAGCCGCATTCACGCGGCGATGGTGACTCTGCGCGCCGGGCCGAGGAGTTTGCCGAACTGGTGAAGTCGGCGGGCGCCGAAGTGCTTGGCGTGGTCGCTGCGCGCGTTGAGGACCCGAACCCCCGGTTTTACATCGGTACCGGCAAGGCAAACGAGGTCGCCGAGGCAGCGCGTGCGCTGGATGCGGACTTGGTACTGGTCGATCATGTACTGACGCCGGTGCAGGAGCGCAATCTCGAAAAGCATCTGGGGATACGCGTTGTTGATCGCGCCGGGCTTATCCTGGACATCTTCGCCCAGCGTGCTCGTTCGCACGAGGGCAAGCTGGAGGTGGAGCTGGCCCAGCTCAAGCACCTGGCCACACGGCTGGTGCGAGGTTGGACCCATCTGGACGCTCAGCGTGGTGGCGCCATCGGCAACCGTGGTCCCGGCGAAACCCAGTTGGAAACGGACCGCCGCCTGATAGGCGAGCGCGTCAAAATGCTCACCAAGCGACTGCAGAAGGTGCAGACCCAGCGCGGCCAGCAGCGCCGCGCGCGTCTGCGCAACACGGTGCCGCGCGTGGCACTGGTGGGTTATACCAATGCCGGCAAGTCGACCTTGTTCAATGCGCTCACGCGCGGTGAGGTTTACACGGCCGACCTGCTGTTTGCCACGCTCGACCCGACGGTGCGCAAGCTGGAGGATCTCAGTTGCGGTCCGGCGGTGCTCGCCGACACCGTCGGCTTCATTCGCGAACTGCCCCACGATCTGGTGGCTGCATTCCGCGCGACCTTGGCCGAAGCGCGAGATGCCGATTTGTTGCTTCATGTCAGCGATGCGGCTGACGAGGAGCGCGAGCGCCTGCATGGTGTAGTCGACAAGGTGTTGGAAGAAATCGATGCCGGCGATGTGCCTCAACTGCAAGTGATGAACAAGATCGATCTCGCGGGCGCCGAGCCACGCATTGACCGTGATTCTGCCGGCAGGCCGGTGCGCGTGTGGCTATCGGCCGCGACAGGTGTCGGTCTTGATCTGTTGCGCCAGGCGCTGGGCGAACTGCTTGGGGGCGAGCGGGTGCAGTCGTCGCTGTGCCTGCCGCTCTCCGCCGGACGCCTGCACGCCCGCTTGAAGGCAGCAGGCGCCATCAGTGGGGAAACCGTGGATGAGCATGGCTGGCAGTTGAATATCGACGCTCCGCGGAGCGTGATTGCCCCTTTGAGTGGTGGTGACGCGGTTGAGGCATTGTTGCTGCGTGAGCTGCTGGTTTCAGTTCAGTAAAGCACCGATGTGGCGGACGGCATGCGCCCGGCTCTGATAGAATACGCATCGTTTGCATGGCCCGCGTTGCTTTGCCTGAGTGTGGTTTGCACAGCATCGGCTGAATCTCGTATGTAACCCGTTTCAACTTTTATCCGGCCGTGGTTGCCGGCCTCCCGACGGCTTCAAGGAGACTGACTCGTGGCATGGAATGAACCCGGCAAGAGCGGGCAAAACGATCCGTGGAACAGAAAGCGGTCTTCCGGCAAGTCACCGCTGGACGATCTGCTCAATACCCTCAAGCGTCGTGGTGGCAAGTTGGGTCAGGGACCCGGCAGCATCGTTACGGGCCTCATGGTACTGCTGGTGGTGGGCCTGCTTTTCAGCAGCTACACCATTATTGGTGCTCGCCAACAGGGTGTCGTGCTGCGTTTCGGGCAGTATGCGCGAACCCTGTCACCGGGTTTCCACCTGAAGCTGCCGCAGCCGATCGAGTCCGTCACCAAGGTGGAAGCCACGCGAATTCGTTCGGTCAATGACAAGGTGGCCATGCTGACCCGCGACGAAAACATCATCACGATCGATTTCACCGTGCAGTATCAGGTGGACGACTCGCGCAAGTATCTGTTTTCGCTTAATGATCCGGATGGCACCATCAGCGCTGCCGCTGAAGCGGCGGTGCGTTCGGTGATCGGCGGCAGCGACATGGATCAGCTCCTTTCCGCCGCTGGTGCCAACCTTGTCACTGAGGCACAGGCAGCGCTGCAGAAGACTCTCGACAGCTACAACTCGGGTCTGCGGGTTACCGAGGTCAGCTTCCAGAACGTGTCGCCGCCGGACGAGGTGAAAGATGCCTTTGACGACGTCAACAACGCCCGTGAAGACAAGCAGAGTATCGAGAATGCGGCCTTGGCCTACGCCAGCAAAGTGGTGCCGGTGGCGCGTGGCGATGCCGCTCGCATTGCTGCCGAAGCCGCCGGCTACAAGGCCGAGCGTATCGCCCGCGCGCAGGGTGATACGTCACGCTTCGATTTGTTGCTGACCCAGTACAAGGCGGCGCCGGGCGTCACTCGCGAGCGGTTGTGGCTGGAAACCATGGAACAGGTGATGGCGCACAATCCCAAGGTGATCGATGGCTCCGATGGCCGCAGCATCATCAACCTGCCGGCGTTGCAGGGCGCTGCTGCTGCGGATACGGGATCGGTTACTGCGGGAGCGATCCTGCCAGCGACGGCACCGGCCAGCAGCAGTGCTACGGGCAAGGGGGCGCAGCCATGAACAAGATTACCTACGCCATCGTTGCAGCCGTGCTTGTTCTTCTGGGGCTCAACAGCATGTTCGTCGTGAGCGAGGGTCATAGTGCTCTCGTGCTTCAGTTTGGCCGTATCGTGCAGACCGACTATCAGCCGGGGCTGCATTTCAAGTTGCCGGTGATCCAGCAGGTCATGCATTTTGACAAGCGCATTCTGTCGCTTGATGCACCACCCGAGCGCTATTTCACTTCCGAGAAAAAGAGCGTCAATGTCGACTTCTACGTCAAGTGGCGCATCGTCGACAATGCGATGTACTACCGCGCCACTGGCGGGGATCAACTGCAGGCGACACAGCGACTAACTCCCATCGTGAAGGATGCGCTGCGCTTCGAGTTCAATGCCCGTACCTTGCCCGATCTGATTTCCGGGGGGCGCAAGGACATCACGGAGCGCGTGCGTGCACAGACCGACGCTTCGGCGCGCAAGAATCTGGGTATTGCGGTAGTGGACGTGCGTATCAAGCGCATCGATCTGCCCAACGAGGTCAGCGAGTCGGTTTACAAGCGCATGCGTGCGGAGCGTCTGCAACTGGCGAACGAGTTGCGCTATACCGGTCAGGAATCGGCAGCGAAGATTCAGGCCGACGCTGATCGTCAGGCTCAGGTGCTCAAGGCCGACGCCAATCGGGATGCAGCCACGATCAAGGGCGAAGGTGATGGGGAAGCTGCGGCCATCTACGCCAAGGCCTATGCTCAGGACCCTGAGTTCTATGCCTTTTATCGCAGCATGCTGGCTTACCAGAATTCATTCAAAGACGGCCACGATGTGTTGATCCTCAAGCCGGATTCGGAATTCATGCGCTACTTCAGCCAGCCGGTGCCAAAGCGCTGATCGAGATCGGCTAACTGCGGCTTTTTACACCGGTTGTCCTTTGGGCCGTAGCTGCGTTCGATCGGCGTCACTTTGGTGGCGAATGCGTGCGCGGTGTCAATGCAAGTGGACTGGAGCGGCTGCTGCTGCAACTGTTGGATTGAGAGGTGCGGCGGTTCGTTGCCGTCGCGCTTGAATTTAGCGGCTCCTGATCGGAGCCCACGCATACGAGCGAGAAGATCATGGGCAAGTCAGTCGTCATTCTCGGAGCCCAGTGGGGCGATGAAGGCAAGGGCAAGATCGTCGACCTGCTGACCGAGCGGGTCAGTGCGGTGGCGCGCTTCCAGGGCGGTCACAACGCCGGTCACACCTTGGTGATCAAGGGCAAGAAGACTGTGCTTCACCTGATCCCCTCGGGCATCCTGCGCGACGACGCGCTGTGCCTGATCGGCAATGGCGTGGTGTTGTCGCCGGCCGCGCTGATGGAGGAGATCGCCGAGTTGGAGGCCAATGGCGTCGAAGTGCGCACGCGGCTGAAGATCAGCCCGGCTACGCCGCTGATCATGCCGTATCACATCGCGGTCGATAAGGCGCGTGAGTTGGCCGCTGGTGGCAAGGCGATCGGTACCACCGGGCGCGGTATCGGGCCGGCCTATGAGGACAAGGTCGCGCGTCGCAGCGTACGCGTAGCCGATCTGATGTATCCGCATGAACTGCCAGCCTTGCTGAAGACGGCCGTTGACTACCACAACTTCATTCTGACGCAGTGGCTGAAGGCCGAGCCGGTTGACTATCAGAAGGTTCTGGATGATGCGCTGGCCTGGGGTGAGTACATTCGACCGATGGTCGATGACGTCGCCACGATCCTGCATGACGTGCGCAAAGAGGGTGGCAACATCCTGTTTGAAGGCGCACAGGGTGCGCTGCTGGATATCGACCACGGAACGTATCCTTATGTGACCTCGTCCAACACCACGATTGGTGGCGCATTTGCCGGCACTGGTGTGGGCGCCGGTGATATCGACTATGTGCTGGGCATCTGCAAGGCCTACGCCACGCGTGTGGGCAGTGGCCCGTTCCCGACCGAGCTCCATGACGAGATGGGCGAGCGTCTGCGCAAGGTCGGCAACGAATTCGGTGCCAGCACCGGCCGCCCGCGTCGCTGCGGCTGGATCGACCTGGTGGCGCTAAAGCGCGCGACCCAGATCAATGGAATCAACGGCCTTGCGATTACCAAGCTTGACGTGCTCGATGGCCTGGAAACGATCAAGGTCTGCATTGCCTATGAGTACCGGGGCAAGCGCCGCGAACTGGCGCCACTCGATGCGGATGGCTGGGATGAGTGCAAGCCGGTTTATCTCGAGTTTCCGGGTTGGAGCGAATCGACTGCCGGTATTCGCGACTGGAACAAGCTGCCGCCGGCCGCTCGTGCTTACCTGCGCGCCGTGGAAGAGCTGTCCGGCTGCCGCCTCGCACTGGTGGCTACCGGCGCCGACCGCGACGACACCATCGTGCTGGACGATCCCTTCGCCTGACTTTACTGCGCAGGACAACAAAAAGCCCCGTCCAGCGGGGCTTTTTGTTGTCCTGCTGCCCGTTCAAATCAGCCTGGGCGATTGTGCGAGCGCATGGTGCGCTGTTTTTCGATCTGCCAGTCGCGCTGCTTTTCAGTGTTGCGCTTGTCATGTTCCTGTTTGCCGCGAGCAAGGCCGATTTCCACTTTGACCTTGTTGCCTTTCCAGTACATGGCGGTCGGTACGAGCGTATAGCCCTTGCGCTCCACCGCGCCGACCAGCTGATCAATTTCCTTGCGATGCAGTAGCAACTTGCGGGTGCGTCGGTCTACCGCGACCACATGGGTCGACGCGCTGATCAACGGCGGAATGGACGCGCCGACCAGGTAGATTTCATTGTTCTTGACGCTGGCATAGCTGTCTCCGAAATTGATCCGGCCGGCGCGAAGCGCCTTCAACTCCCAGCCCTGCAAGGCCACGCCAGCCTCGTAGCGCTGGTCGATTGCGTACTCAAAACGGGCGCGCTTGTTGAGCGCGATGGTGCCGCCGCCTTTGCTGTCTTTGTCCTTCGTCTTGGCCATGTCCGTTAAACTCGGGCTTCGTCGCCCTGATGCCGGTTTCGCCGCATAGCGGGCCAAACCGAGCGTGATGTAAAGAGGTTACCGTGATCGAAATTCGTCGTAGCGCACTGGTGAAATATTCGCCCGCGCAGATGTTTGACCTGGTCAATGAGGTTGAAGCATACCCAAAGCGCTTCCCCTGGTGTGTCGGTGCTGAAATTCTGGAGCGTCAAGGCGATGCGCTGGTGGCGCGGCTGGATCTGAAATTCGCCGGGTTCCGGCAGAGTTTCACCACACGCAACAGCATCGACCCTCCTCATCGTCTGCAGCTCAGTCTGGTCGACGGTCCTTTTCGCAGTCTGGAGGGTGTCTGGAACTTCCTCGCACTGGGCGATTCGGGCTGCAAGGTTACCCTGGCGCTGGATTTCGACTATGCCAACCGACTGGGTGGTGCAGCCTTGAAGTTGGGATTTCAGGGGCTTGCCGGGCGTATGGTCGACGACTTCTGCCGTGAGGCGCAACGTGTTTATGGTTGAAAAGAAGTTTTCAGTCGAAGTTGTGTACGCGCGAGAGGGGCAACTGACCCGGCGTACCCTCGAGATGCCAGTGGGAAGCACGGTGCTGGACGCTGTGGAGGCTTCAGCGATACTGGAGTTGCTTCCGGTTGGGCTCTTCGATTCGACGCGAATGGGGATCTTTTCCCGCAGAGTCCGTGCGGATGATCTGGTGCAAGAGGGTGATCGGATTGAAATTTACCGCTCGCTTCTCATCGATCCGATGGAGGCGCGACGACGTCGCGCCAATTGATGGGTGATGCGTGGCTGGAGCCTGCTGACTCCAACGCTGTCAGGCAAGCAGTCGCCAAATCAGTGGCCGCTGCCGATCGGATCAAGACCACCATCAGTCTTCTTGTCGCTTCCTGACGTGTTCTTGTCACCTTTGGTTTCATTGGTCGGGTAGCCGGAGTTGTACTTCTTGGCATCCTTGACCAGCTGCTGGGCGTCTTCGGCAAAAAAATCGCCGTCCGAACGGACCAGGGTGTCATTGTTGAAGGTCAGGGTGAGGGTGCGGAGCTTGATCGGACCGCCACGACGAGAGTGGGTGGAGACATAGTCCCAGCGGCCCTGATCGAATGGAGTACTGACCGAAGGGGTGCCCATCAATACCAGCACCTGGTGCTTGGTCATGCCTGGCTTGAGTTGGTCTACCGTCTTCTTGTCGAGCGAATTGCCTTGCTGCACGTCTGGTGTGTAGACGAAATGGCAGCCGGCCAAAGAAAGCGCCAGCATGGCGAAAACCAGCAGGGTGATCAGCTTTTGCATGCGTGTTGCGTCCAGGATCGTGAAGGTGTCGGATGATACACTACCGGCTTGAAAACGCCGTGTGCGGAGAAGCAGGTTATGGAACAGGAAACCAAAGAGCTGCGCAGAGTTGGCCTCAAGGTGACCCACCCGCGGATGCGCATTTTGCAGATTTTCGAAGAAGAGGGTGTCCAGCACCTCACCGCCGAGGATGTCTACAAGAAGCTGCTCGCGCACCAGGAGGATATCGGCCTGGCGACGGTCTATCGCGTGCTGACCCAGTTCGAGGCGGCAGGCATTATCGTCAAGCACAATTTTGAAGGTGGACAAGCTGTCTATGAACTTGATCGTGGCAAACATCACGATCACATGATTGATGTGGACAGCGGGAAAGTGATTGAGTTCGTCAGCGAGGAGATTGAACGCCTCCAGCATGAGATTGCGGCACGCCACGGCTACGTGATCGAGGATCACAGTCTGGTGTTGTATGTGCGTCCCAACAAGCAGGGCGCGCGAAAGGCTTGATCATTGGTGGTTGAAACAGTGATCAAGCGTTAGTCGCATTTGCGCTGCTGCTGCCACAAAGGCAAGCATCCAGAAGTGATCAGGCATAAAAAAGCCGCGAAGCGGACTCCTGTCCACCCGCGGCTGCTCCTCTGCCTGTCTGCCAACGTTCGCGAGTCACTCGCGCTCGTTGGGGCTTGTCGCCAGGCAAAGGCGAAACGGCATCCTGCCGTTTTTTCAAAGCTGCCGTCCCCACGGCAACTTTGATCCACCATCTCACGATGGTGGCTCCCCCACATCGATGGTATTGATCGTAACGATGTCTTCACGTTCACGGTATCGGAAAAATTCCTAGTTTTGTCGGTCTGCCTCAGCAAGATGATTGTTGCCTCGCAACAAAATGCGCAAATGCACGCCGGGATGATCGGGTCGCAGGCGGAACTGGCCTCCCAGCGAGGTTACGCGGTCGCGCATGCCCTGCAAGCCTCGTCCATCTCGGGGAAGTCGGCTGGGCAAGCCGTTGCCGTTGTCACGAATGTCGAGCACGGCCAGCACGGCCTGGGCGCGTTCTCCAATGCGCAATCGCACCCTGAATTCACTGGCCTGGGAATGCTTCACGGCGTTGGTGGCGCCTTCCTGGACGAGTCGGTAGATGGCGGTGCGCGTGTCGTCATCGAGCCGACGGGGGTCACCGTGCAGTTCCGTGAGGTAGGTCATGCCCGCCGCGTTGAGGAGGTCGCGAATCGGGCCCTCGTCAAGCGCGCGCATCAGCCCGAATTCGTCAAGTACCGCTGGCCGCAAGTCGTCCAGCAGTCTGTGCAGGGCCCGGCGCATGTGCCCAAGGATGTTGTTGATCGAAGCGCTGATGTCCTCCATTCCGGCCTGACTTAGGCGGGTTTGAGCCAGCTTCACGTGGGTCTGAATGGCCGTGATGTTTTGACCCAGTTCGTCATGCAGTTCGGCGGCGAGGTGCCGGCGTTGGTTTTCATCGGCTCGCAGGTTGCCGCGAGCGGCGTCGCGCAACTGACGTGCCAGCTGATCCAGTCGCCGATTGACTGCACCCAGGTAGACATTCTGCGCGGCAACCTGTTTGTTGCTGCGGCGTAGCGCATCTGTTGCCGAGCCCAACAGCAGGGCACCGGTACCTGCCACGGCCAGGAACAGATAGGCGGCGGCGCTTGAAGGCGAGTGGCCAAGCCGTTGGTCGACGATCGTCATGCCCAGGCTGGTGATGAGCATGGCCAGGCTGGCGCCACGCCAGCCGTGGCGAAAAGCGAAAAAAAGTACCGGCGCCAATGACAGCACGCGGGCAAATTGAGGTTGGGGTGCGGCCTGTTCCGACAACAGCAGCAAGATGATCATGGATGGCAGCAGAACCAGCACACCATCCCTGAGCAGGTGATTGAGCGCGCGCTGATCGATCGAGGTGGTCAGCAGCATGATCATCAATGGCACGATCAGCAGGATACCGAGGTAGTGACTCAGCAATTGCTCGCCCAGCACGCGCATCATCAGCTCAGCTGAGCCGGGCTGGTTGGAAAGCGCGAGAACCGCCGCATCCACCGCCGAGGTGATGGTCACCACCATCAGCACAGAAAGCAGCAACCTGGTTACCTGCTGGGGACTATTCAGACTATTCGGCAGGTCGAAGCGCTTCAGCAGGAACAGTGCTGATGCCATTGCCAACGGCTCAGGGAGTTCGCCGAGGGCGAAATTCATCAAGCCAAGCGGCGTGCCTTCGGCAAAATTGATACCGGCAGTGGCGGCCAGTTCAGCGCCGATAAGCCACCCCCAATAGCGAACCGGGGTGAGCAGCAGTCCACCAAAGCGGAGTCCGTACGGGAGCATCCAGTAGGGCTGCACGGTAGGCCACAAAAGCAGCCAGAACAGCAGGTAGGCTATGGCCAGCAAAGGTCCGGAGTGAGGCAGGAGAAGTGGTTTGAGGCGCATGCGTCGATGGTACATGCGCCGTTGCCACGGTGGCTCAGGGAGCAGTCGCTGATTGACCGGCAGTGGTGCAGGACGTTTGATTTGTGCGTAACCGCCCGGGGAGTGTGTAAAGTAAGACGATGCACAGCATTGTTCTGGTCGATGACCACGCCATAGTCCGAGAAGGCTTCAAGCGGCTGATTGAAATGGAATCGGATCTTGACGTAGTGGCCGAATGTCGCTGCGCCGATGATGCGGTGGAAGCGGTCAGTCACTGGCACCCCGACCTGGTGGCGCTGGATCTGTCCTTGCCCGATGGCAGCGGGCTGCCGCTCATCGAGCATCTGCTTAGCGTGCATGCGCAGACCCGGATTGTGGTGTTGAGCATGCATGACGGCGAGCCCTACGTGTCCGAGGCATTGCGTCGCGGTGCGAGCGGCTATGTGACCAAGGGCGTGGCGCCGGAGGAGCTGGTGGCTGGCTTGCGCGCTGTGATGAAGGGCGAGTGCTACCTGAGCTCGGACCTGATCCAGCGTCGGGCAGATCGTCCGAACGCGGCGCTGGACCCGATCAACAGGTTGACCGCGCGCGAACGCGAGGTGTTTCTGTTGCTGGCTGGCGGACGAACGCCCAAGCAAGTGGCAGGCGACCTCGGTATCGGTCAGAAAACCGTCTATATCCATCGCGCCAGCCTGATGGGTAAGTTGGGCGCGGGCTCAGAACTGGATCTTTACCGAATCGCCAGTGAGCGCGGCTTGCTGGCGCCCAACAGCTGAGTGAGTTGGCGCAGTCAGATGCTCAGCCGGCCTGGGCGCGCTCAAGCATCTGTTTCGCGTGGGCACGGGTTTCGCGGGTGATTTCGACCCCGCCCAGCATGCGTGCCAGCTCGTCGCGACGGCCAGCGGCATCGAGCTTTTCAATCTGCGTGCGGGTGGCGCCATCTTCGCTTTGTTTGCTGACGCGCAGGTGCGCGTGTCCCTGAGCCGCCACTTGCGGCAGGTGGGTCACGCACAGGACCTGGCGCTGACCACCCAGCGAACGCAGTTTTTGACCGACCACTTCCGCCACGGCACCGCCAATACCGGTGTCGACCTCGTCGAAGATCATGCTGCCGACCGTGTCTTTGCCCAAGGTCGCGACTTCGATGGCCAGGCTGATGCGGGCCAGTTCGCCACCGGAGGCCACTTTGCGCAGCGGACGGGGTGGTTGTCCGGGGTTGGCACTGACCAGCAGTTCACAGCGCTCGGCACCCTGCGGGTCGGGTTCGCCACCCGCTGAAGCCTCCAGTTCGACGCGAAGTACTCCCCCCGTCATGCCCAGTTCGGTCATCAGGGCGCTGACTTCAATACTCAGTCGAGCTGCTGCCTTGGTACGTGAAGCAGTTAGCCGTGACGATGACGCGGCATAGTCATGCTGCAGTCGTCCGCGTTCCGTCGCCAGCCTTTCCAGGGCGTCACCCGCACCTTCGAGTTCGTCCAGCTCGGTGCGTAGCTCGGCGAGCTTGCCGTGCAGTTCAGCGATTGGCAGTCGATGGCGGCGTGCCAGCTCGTGCAGGTGCGCAAGATGGCTGTCTACTTCGGAGTAGCGCTCAGGGTCGAGGTCGACATCCTGGGCGTAGCGGGCGAGGCCGTCGGCGGCCTCGCCCAATTCAATGCCAGCGTGCTCGAACAGCTCCAGCAGGGGGGTCAGCTTGTCGTCGAGCAGGGCGAGCTTGCCCAGTTCGCTGTGCGCCCGGTTCAATGCACGGCGCAGTGCGAACTCGCTTTCCCCATCGAGCAGGTCGACCACGCTGGCGGTGCCTTCGGCCAGTCGCCCGGCGTTCGCCAGGCGCTTGTGGTTTGCTTCGAGTTCGGCCAGTTCCACTGCGGGCAGCGCCCATTTTTCAAGCTCGCCCAGCTCGTGACGCAACAGCTCGATGCGGCGATCCCGGTCATCGCCGCCGCTGAGTTTGTGGATGCGTGAGCCCAGCTCGCGCCAGCGCGATGCCTGTTCACGCACCTGGGCGAGCAATGCGTCGTGGCCAGCATAGGCATCGAGCAGGGCCAGTTGATGCGCGCGGGACAGCAGCGCCTGGTGCTCATGCTGGCCATGAATTTCGACCAGCAACGAGGCAAGCTCGCCGAGCTGCCGGGCGTTGGCGGGGCGCCCGTTGATCCAGGCTTTGGAGCTTCCCTCGGCGCGGATGACCCGCCGCAGCTGGCAGTTGTTCTCCTCATCCAGCTCTTCGCGTTGCAGCCATTGGCGGGCCTCGGGCAATTCGGCAAGATCGAATTCGGCCGCCAGCTCGGCACGATCGCTGCCTGCTCGGACCATGCCGCTGTCGGCGCGGGCTCCAGCCAGCAGCATCAGAGCATCTACCAGCAGTGATTTGCCTGCGCCGGTCTCGCCGCTGACGACGGTCAAGCCGGGCCCGAAGGCGATATCGGCGGCCTCAACGACGGCAAAATGGCGGACAAAGAGCGAAGTGAGCATAGTTGGGCAAATGATGAGGTAAGTGGATTGTAGCGGCAGCCGACGGGCGCAAACATGGTGTCCACTTGCAAGCGGCGCGCGTAGACCTTATTTCTGTGATGTCTCAAGGATTGCTACAACGCATGATCAGCCCCCTCGGCCACAATCTCGATGCGCGCGCGCGACGCTTGTTGCGCACGTTGATCGCCCAATACCTGATCGACGGCGAGCCGGTCGGTTCGCGCACGTTGTCGCGATCTTCAGGGCTGGATGTGAGTCCGGCAACGATCCGGAATATCATGGCTGACCTGGAAGACGCCGGCTTGGTGGCCTCGCCGCATACGTCTGCTGGCCGGATACCGACGCCGCGCGGCCTGCGCCTGTTCGTTGACAGCCTGATCGAATTGCAGCCCCTGCCGCAGGCGGAGATGGCGCGCCTGCAGAGCGAGTTGCCACCGGGGCCGACGACCACGCTGGACCTGCTGGGCAATGTATCGACCCTGCTCTCGGCGATGACCCGGTTTGCCGGGGTGGTGACGGTGCCGCGCCAGGTTGATTTTCCGCTGCGTCACATCGACTTCGTGCCGTTGCCTGAGGCCCGCGTGCTGGTCATTCTGGTGTTCAGCGATAATCAGGTGCAAAACCGTATCGTGCAATTGGCCAAGCCGCTGGGTACCAGTGAGTTGGAGCAGGCTGCGAATTATCTGAACAGCCAGTTCGTCGGTCTGCGGGTGGACGACATCCGCACCCGGCTGCTGGTCGAGCTGCAGGAGGCGGGCAGTGCGCTCAACCGTCTGCTTGCCAGCACGGTGGAACTGGCTTCGGCCTCGTTTGCGCCGCAAGCCGGCGGCAACGATGTGCTGGTCAGTGGTCAGACCAATCTGATGGCGTATTCCGAACTGGCGGACCTGCAGCGCCTGCGCGAGCTTTTCGACGCGTTCCAACAGAAAAACGAGTTGCTGCAGCTGATGGAGGTGTGCTCCAAGGCGCCGGGTGTGCGGCTGTTCATCGGCGAGGAATCGGGCTTCACTGCCCTTGATGGATGCAGCGTGGTCACCGCCAGTTACGGCGCACAGGGGCGGGTGCTGGGGGCAGTTGGCGTCATCGGTCCTACCCGCATGGCCTACGAGAGGGTGATTCCGGTGGTGCAGGCAACGGCTGGATTGCTCAGTGACGCCTTGAATCGGGCCGCCACGACCCTATAAAGCCAGCCTTGGCGGGGATATTCGCAAATTTGGGCGGTCGACATGCCATGTCGGCCATGAATCGCGTTTGGAGTGATACATGCAGAACCACGATCAGCAGTTGCCAGGTGATGGCGGGGCCGAAGGCGGGCCGGACGAGTCCACACAAGTCGAATTGGACCGGCTGCATGCTCGCATCGCCGAGTTGGAAGCAAGCAACGCCGAGTTGGGTGAGACCGTGTTGCGCGAGAAGGCCGAGCTGGAGAACCAGCGCCGTCGCCTGCATCGCGACCTCGAGCAGGCACGTCGATTTGCCAACGAGAAGCTGTTGAACGAATTGCTTCCGGTCTACGACGGGCTGGAGGGTGGCTTGGCGGTTGAAGGTGGTGACCTTGCCTCGATGCGGGAGGGAATCAATCTGACCCTGAAGGTCTTGCTGAAGGTGGCAGAAAACCATGGCATGGCTCAGGTCGATCCACTCGGCCAGCCGCTCGATCCGGAGCGGCATCACGCAGTGAGCATGGTCGAGGCGCCTGGTCGGGCCCCCGGTACCGTAGTCAGCGTGCTGCAAAAGGGCTATGTGCTCAACGATCGGCTGCTGCGTCCCGCGTTGGTTGCGGTCGCCAGGGACTGAAGGCTTGCTTGCCTGCGCGCTAGCGAATCAGCGCGCGGCGAATACCACGAAATTACATTCGGGGCCTTGTTGGCATTGAATCGCCCGCACCGACCCCCATCTGAAAACCATCGCGGCCGCGGGGCCGCACCTCGATTATTGGAGCTTAAACATGGGCAAGATCATCGGTATCGACCTGGGCACGACCAACTCATGCGTGTCCGTGATGGACGGCAGCACGACCAAGGTCATCGAGAACTCGGAGGGCGATCGCACCACGCCGTCCATCGTCGCCTTCAACAAGGACGGCGAAGTACTGGTGGGGGCGTCGGCCAAGCGCCAGAGCGTGACCAATCCCAAGAACACTTTTTATGCGGTAAAGCGCCTGATCGGTCGCAAGTTCACTGATGCCGAGGTGCAGAAAGACCTGCATATCGTGCCCTACGGCATCGTGGCGCACGATAACGGTGACGCCTGGGTGCAGACCTCGGACGGCAAGAAGATGGCGCCGCAGGAAATCGCCGCCAAGATCCTGATGAAAATGAAGAAGACCGCCGAGGACTATCTCGGCGAGACGATCACCGAAGCCGTGATCACGGTACCGGCCTACTTCAATGACAGTCAGCGCCAGGCGACCAAGGACGCCGGCAAGATCGCGGGTCTGGACGTCAAGCGCATCATCAACGAGCCCACTGCGGCCGCGCTGGCCTACGGCATGGACAAGAAGGGCGGCGACCGCAAGATCGCCGTGTACGATCTGGGCGGCGGCACGTTCGACGTGTCGATCATCGAGATCGCCGAAGTCGATGGCGAGAAGCAGTTCGAGGTACTGGCCACCAATGGCGACACCTTCCTCGGTGGCGAAGACTTCGACATGCGCGTCATCGACTATCTGGTAGAGGAATTCCAGAAGGAGCAGGGCATCGACCTGCGCAAGGATGCGCTTGCCCTGCAGCGTCTGAAGGACGCCGCCGAGCGCGCCAAGATCGAGCTGTCGTCCAATCATCAGACCGACGTCAACCTGCCTTACGTAACGGCCGACGCTTCCGGCCCAAAGCATCTGAATATCAAGCTGACCCGGGCCAAGCTGGAATCGCTGGTGGAGGAGCTGATCAAGCGCACCATCGAGCCGTGCCGCACGGCCTTGAACGACGCTGGCCTGCGTGTGTCCGACATCAACGACGTGATCCTGGTCGGTGGTCAGACCCGCATGCCCAAGGTGCAGGAGTCGGTCAAGGAATTCTTTGGCCAGGAACCGCGCAAGGACGTCAACCCGGATGAAGCCGTCGCCGTGGGTGCAGCTATCCAGGGTGGCGTGCTGGGCGGCTCGGTCAAGGACGTGTTGCTGCTGGACGTGACCCCGCTGTCGCTCGGTATCGAGACGATGGGCGGCGTGATGACCAAGCTGATCGAGAAAAACACCACGGTGCCGACCAAGGCAGCGCAGACCTTCTCCACTGCCGACGACAACCAGACCGCGGTCACCGTGCATGTGCTGCAGGGCGAGCGCGAGCGCGCCAGCGCCAACAAGTCGTTGGGCAAGTTCGACCTGCAGGGCATCGATTCGGCGCCGCGCGGTCAGCCGCAGATCGAGGTCACCTTCGACATCGACGCCAACGGCATCCTGCACGTGTCGGCCAAGGACAAGAAGACCGGCAAGGAACAGAAGATCGAGATCAAGGCTGGCTCGGGCCTGTCCGAGGACGAGATCCAGCGCATGGTGGCCGATGCCGAGGCCAACAAGGAAGAGGACAAGAAGTTCCACGAACTGGTGGCCACCCGCAACAAGGCCGACCAGCTGGTGCACGCCACGCGCAGTGCATTGAAGGAACACGGCGGCAAGGTTCCTGCCGATCAGCTCTCCGCGGTGGAGGCAGCCTTGGCCGATCTGGAAAAGGTCAAGGACGGCGAGGACAAGGCGGCGATCGAGTCAAAGGTCGAGAAGCTTGAGCAGGCATCGCAGGCACTGCAGGCAGCGGCACAGGGTGGAGGTCAGACTGACGCCGGTGCCCAGTCGGCGCCGGGTGGGTCGGCTCAGCCTGACGACGTGGTGGATGCTGAGTTCACCGAAGTGAAAGACGACAAGTCATAATCTGCCGTCGTTATCGGCACGGCCGATCAACCAGCCCGTGCCAGGAAATTCCTGGCACGGGCTGGTTGTTGATTGGGTATAGGGAACCTGCCGACATTTTCGCAGGGGAGTGACAAGCAGTGTGGATTCGTGAATGAGCAAGCGTGACTATTACGAAGTGCTGGGCGTCGAGCGCAGCGTCACCGAAGTCGAGCTGAAGAAGTCCTTCCGTCGACTGGCGATGAAATACCATCCGGATCGTTGCCCGGATGATCCGGCAGCGCAGGACAAGTTCAAAGAGGCCAAGGAGGCCTACGAAGTGCTGTCCGACGCGCAGAAGCGAGCGATGTACGACCAGCATGGGCATGCGGCGTTCGAGCATGGGATGGGCGGTGCACGCGGTGGTGCCGGATTTGGCGATGTCGGTGACATCTTTGGTGACATCTTCGGCGACATTTTCGGCAGGAACGGCGGTGCGCGCGGGCGTCCGCGGCGTGGTTCGGACTTGCGTTACATCATGGAGCTCGACCTGGAAGAGGCCGTATTCGGTGTCAACCGGCAGATCGAGGTGCCCACCCAGGTCAATTGCCAGCATTGCAACGGCAGTGGCTCGGAAGACGGCAAGGTCAGCAAGTGCAAGACCTGCCATGGGCATGGCCAGGTGCGCATGCAGAATGGCATTTTCTCGATCCAGCAGGCATGTCCGCATTGCGCTGGTACTGGCCAGGCGATCGAGAAGCCCTGCAAGAAATGCCATGGCGAAGGTCGGCTTGAGGAAACCCGTGCGCTGTCAGTGCAGATTCCTGCTGGCGTCGACAATGGCGACCGTATTCGTCTGACCGGGCAGGGTGAAGCCGGTCCCGCGGGTGCGCCTGCTGGCGACCTTTACGTGGAGGTTCATGTGCGTGAGCACGCGATCTTCCAGCGCGAGGGCAACGATCTTTATTGCGAGTTGCCGATACGCTTCTCGCAGGCTGCGCTGGGCGCCGAGCTGAGCGTGCCTACGCTGGAAGGCGAAGTGGCGATGACGATCCCGCCGGAGACGCAGACGGGCAGCCAGTTCCGTTTGCGTGGCCGCGGCGTCAAGTCGGTACGCGCCAGTCGCCACGGCGATCTGATTTGCAATGTAGTGGTCGAAACCCCCGTGCGTCTGACCAAGCAGCAGCGCGACCTGCTGGAGTCGCTGGAAGCCACGTTCAGCGGCAGTGATGCCGACAAGCACACACCTCGCGCCAAGGGTTGGGTCGATGGCGTCAAGCAATTCTGGTCGAAGGTCACTGCGTGAAGCAGCTAGCCCAGGCTGCGGGCTTCAGTTTGGGCTTCAGGAATTTCTGTTCTTCATGCTGTTCTTGATGATTGGAGCGTGCCCATGACCCGTCCTTTACGCCTCGCCATCAATGGTGCCTCCGGACGCATGGGTGCCGCGCTGCTGTCGCTGTTGCTTGAAGACACTCGCTTTCAGTTGGTCCATGCGGTAGTGGCGCCGGGGTCGGCAGATGACGGCAAGCCGGTTTTTCCCACGCGACCCGAAGCGCTGTGCTTCGTCCATGACTGGGTGAGCGCTCCGGCTCTGGACGTGGTCATCGACTTCAGCGGGCCGGCCGCGCTGGGTATCGCACTGGATCACTGCGTGATGCATGGTGTCGCCTTGGTCTCGGGCACCACCGGCATCGATGCTGATCTCGAAAACCGTCTGGCGGCCGCCAGCGAGCAGATCCCCGTGCTGCGTGCCGCCAACTTCAGTTTGGGCGTGGTCGTGCTTTCCCGCTTGGTGCGTGAAGCGGCTGCTGCGCTGCCGGGTTGGGATCTGGAGATCGTCGAAGCCCACCATGGACGCAAGCAGGATGCGCCCTCAGGTACCGCGTTGGCACTCGGTCAAGCCGCCGCCGAGGCGCGAGGTACCACGCTGGAGGCTGCCGCGGTATACAGCCGCGAAGGGCAGACCGGGAAGCGGACGGAGGGCAGCATCGGCTTCGCGGTGATACGCGGCGGCGATATCGTTGGCGAACACGGCACCTTGCTGATCGGGCAGGGGGAGCGACTTGAGCTCAGTCATCGCGCTACCGATCGCTCGATATTTGCCCGAGGTGCCTTGCATGCAGCCCATTGGCTGGCAGGCCGCGCGACCGGTCAATGGCGGCTCGATGACGTGGTCGCCAGTTCCTCTTGAGCTGACCACGCCTGTGTTTTCCCGTCAATGATGCCATTGGCAATCAGTCGCGGTGCGAAGCGCTGCGGTCGCGACCGGCACCCAGTCTGGTGTCGAGCTTGCCAGCCAGTTTCTTGAACACACGAGAAAACTTGCCGCGCTTGGTCTTGCGGAGCTTCTCTTCCTCGCTGGTAAGCCAGGCGATCTGGATGACGCGTCGTTCACCCTCATAGGGCAGGTGACCGTGGAAGGAGTTCTCACAGCGCTTGAAAACAGCGAATTCGCCGTATAGCGGGGTGAGTTCCGGTGTGACGAGACTGTCGATATCGTCAATCTTGTGCAGGAAGCGCAGGCAGCCGTCGCTGCTGTCCGGCCATTGCCCGTTGAGATAGATCAGCGCGGTAGCAACTTTTGACCGGCTGTCGGTATGGATCGTGCCGTGGCGCTTGTTGAGCAGACGGCACAGTGTCACCAGGGTCGGGTATTGGGCCAGATTTTCGATGCCCAGGCGCGCACCGATCGCCGAAGCGAAGGCCGGTGCGGTCATGTTTTCGATCAGGGTATTGACCGTCGGACCACAATCACCCGGATCGTAGGGGAAAAAACCGGCGCTGGTATAGCGCGGAAAATCGCGCTCAAGATCCGCACGGGCCTCGTCTGGCAGCTGGCCATGCGCGACCATGAACGGGAACGGCTGCTGCAGCACCGTGGTATCCGGGCGATCGAGACGGGCGGGATCGAGCAGGACGGTGGCGCTCATCGGACGTTCGACTCCGTATAAATGGTGTCTATTGTAACGGTCATGCATGCGTAGCGATGCCTGCGACTCATTGCCGGATTCAGCGTGTGTAAGGTGGACAGAAACGCCTCCTCCACTTATCATTTCAACCCGCCCAGACCCTATTCCTTCCAAGCTCCACAAGCCAGCACATCAGCGGCTTGCGGACTTTGCTGCATCTAAAAGGCGGTTATCGTATGCCTCTACCTGCTCTGCTTGCCCTCGAAGATGGCAGCGTGTTTCACGGTCATGCCGTGGGTGCGACCGGTGAAACCGTCGGCGAAGTGGTGTTCAACACCGCCATGACCGGTTACCAGGAGATCCTCACCGATCCCTCGTACTCGCGCCAGATCGTCACTCTGACCTATCCCCATGTCGGCAATACCGGCGTCAACGCAGAGGACGTCGAATCGACCAGCCTGCATGCCGCCGGTCTGATCGTGCGTGATGTGCCGCGCCGGGCCAGCAACTGGCGCAGTAGCGAAAGCCTGCCCGACTATTTGCGTCGCCATGGCACCGTGGCCATCGCCGGCATCGACACGCGTCGTCTGACCCGGATCCTGCGCGACAAGGGCGCACTCAGCGGTTGCATTGTGGCAGGTGAGCAGGTCGACATCGAGGCTGCACTGGCCAAGGCGCGAGCGTTCCCGGGATTGAACGGGATGGACTTGGCCAAGCTGGTCAGCACGGACAAGCCGTATGTGTGGAATCAGGGTGTTTACGATCTGGATTCGACGACTTTCCAGCAGCCTGCGACGCGCTTCAAGGTGGTGGCGTACGACTTCGGCACCAAGCTGAACATTCTGCGGCTGCTGGCCGAACAAGGTTGCGAGGTCACCGTGGTGCCGGCGCAGACGCCGGCGGCGGACGTACTCGCGATGCAGCCGGACGGAGTGTTTCTCTCCAATGGCCCTGGTGATCCGGCGGCTTGCGACTATGCCATCGAGGCCACGCGCCAGTTGCTTGAGGCGCGAGTTCCGCTGTTTGGCATCTGCCTCGGCCATCAGTTGATGGGCCTGGCACTGGGCGGCAAGACCCTGAAGATGAAATTTGGCCATCACGGCGCCAATCATCCGGTCAAGGACCATGAAGACGGACGTGTGCTGATTACCTCGCAGAACCACGGTTTCGCGGTTGACCCGGCAACCCTCCCGGCCAATACGCGGGTAACCCACACCTCGCTGTTCGATGGCTCGCTGCAGGGCTTTGCGCTGACCGACCGACCGGCGTTCTGTTTCCAGGGTCATCCGGAGGCCAGTCCGGGGCCGCGCGACATGGGTTACCTGTTCAATCGTTTTGCGGCACTGATGCAGGAGGCCCGCTAATGGCCAAGCGTACCGATATCAAGAGCATCCTCATCATCGGCGCCGGCCCGATCGTCATCGGTCAGGCTTGCGAGTTCGATTACTCCGGCGCCCAGGCGTGCAAGGCGCTGAAGGAGGAGGGTTACCGGGTGATTCTGGTGAACTCCAATCCCGCCACGATCATGACCGACCCGGAGACCGCCGACGCGGTCTACATCGAGCCGATCAACTGGCAGACGGTGGAGCACATCATCGCCAAGGAGCGCCCGGACGCGTTGTTGCCCACCATGGGCGGCCAGACCGGTCTCAACTGCGCACTCGACCTGGCCGACCACGGCATCCTGGAGAAGTACAACGTCGAACTGATCGGCGCCAAGCGTGAAGCGATCCGCATGGCTGAGGATCGCGAGCTGTTCCGCGTGGCGATGGCCGAGATCGGGCTGGACTGCCCGAAAGCCGAGATCGCGCGCACGTTCGAGCAGGCGCTGGCAACCCAGGCCAAGGTGGGCTATCCGACTGTCATCCGCCCCAGCTTCACCTTGGGCGGTTCCGGTGGCGGCATCGCCTACAACCGCGAGGAGTTTGAGGAGATCGTCAAGCGTGGCCTTGAGCTTTCACCGACCAGCGAAGTGCTGGTCGAGGAGTCCGTGCTCGGCTGGAAGGAGTTCGAGATGGAAGTGGTTCGCGATACCGCGGACAACTGCATCATCGTCTGCTCCATCGAGAACCTCGATCCGATGGGTGTGCATACCGGTGACTCGATCACCGTGGCGCCGGCGCAGACGCTCACCGACAAGGAGTATCAGCGCCTGCGCGATGCATCGATCGCGGTGCTGCGCAAGATTGGTGTGGATACCGGCGGCTCCAACGTGCAGTTCGGCATCAATGCCGAGGACGGCCGCGTGGTGGTGATCGAAATGAATCCGCGCGTGTCGCGTTCATCCGCGCTGGCCTCCAAGGCAACCGGCTTCCCTATCGCCAAGATCGCCGCGAAGCTGGCCGTCGGCTACACGCTGGATGAGCTCAAGAATGACATCACTGGCGGTCTCACACCGGCGTCGTTCGAGCCGTCGATCGATTACGTGGTGACCAAGATTCCGCGCTTTGCGTTCGAGAAATTCCCTTCTGCCGATGCGCGCCTCACCACTCAGATGAAGTCGGTGGGCGAGGTGATGGCGATAGGGCGCACGTTCCACGAGTCGCTGCAGAAGGCACTACGCGGTTTGGAGATCGGCAAGACCGGCCTCAACCCGACTGGTCTGGATATCAGCACCGAGGCTGGGGTCGCCACGCTCAAGCGCGAGCTGCGCGAACCGCGGCCGGATCGGGTGTTTCACTTGGCCGATGCATTCCGCGCGGGCATGACGCTGGAAGAGGTTCATGGGCTGAGCCGGGTGGATCCGTGGTTCCTTGCAGCGTTCGAGGACATCGTGCTGACCGAGGCCGAGGTGGTGGCGCAAGGCATCACCGCGCTCGACGCACCTCGCATCCGCGAGCTCAAACGCATGGGTTTCTCCGACGCCCGCGTGGCTGAGTTGCTGAATACCGATGAGGCAGCGGTACGCCACCTGCGTCATACGCTGGGCGTGCGTCCGGTCTACAAGCGGGTGGATTCCTGCGCGGCGGAGTTTGCCACCAGCACGGCCTACATGTACTCGACCTACGAGGAAGAGTGCGAGGCGGCGCCGACCGATCGTGACAAGATCATCGTGCTCGGCGGTGGCCCGAACCGTATCGGGCAGGGCATCGAGTTCGACTATTGCTGCGTGCATGCCTCGCTGGCGCTGCGTGAGGATGGCTATGAAACCATCATGGTCAACTGCAACCCGGAAACCGTCTCGACCGACTACGACACCTCCGACCGTTTGTACTTCGAGTCGTTGACGCTGGAAGACGTGCTGGAAATCGTCCATGTCGAGAAGCCCAAGGGCGTGATCGTGCAGTACGGCGGGCAGACCCCGCTGAAACTGGCGCGCGCGCTGGAAGCGGCCGGCGTGCCGATCATCGGTACCAGTCCGGATTCGATCGATCTGGCCGAAGACCGCGAGCGCTTTCAGAAGATGATCGAGAAGATCGGCCTGAAGCAGCCGCCGAACCGCACTGCCCGCAATGCCGACGAAGCGCTGGCCCTGGCTCGCGAGATCGGATACCCGTTGGTGGTACGACCCAGCTACGTGCTCGGTGGCCGCGCGATGGAAGTGGTGCACGATGACGCCGACCTGTCGCGCTACATTCGCGATGCGGTGAAGGTATCCAACGATTCGCCGGTACTGCTCGACCGCTTCCTTGATCATGCGGTTGAGGTGGATGTCGACGTCATTGCCGACGCCGAGGGCAACGTGCTGATTGGCGGCATCATGGAGCACATCGAGGAGGCCGGCGTGCACTCGGGTGATTCGTCGTGTTCGCTGCCACCTTATTCGCTGAGCTCAGCGATTCAGGACGAGATGCGCAAGCAGGTCACCGCGATGGCGCGGGAGCTGAAGGTCATTGGCCTGATGAACACCCAGTTTGCCATTCAGGGCGACACGGTATTCATCCTTGAAGTGAATCCGCGTGCGTCGCGCACCGTACCGTTTGTGTCCAAGGCAACCGGTGTGCCGCTGGCCAAGATTGCTGCCCGCGTGATGGCGGGTCGTTCCCTGCCCAGCCTCAACGCTACCCGTGAAGTGATTCCGGCGTACTACTCGGTGAAAGAAGCGATTTTCCCGTTCCTGAAGTTCCAGAACGTGGATCCGATCCTCGGCCCTGAGATGCGCTCCACCGGTGAGGTGATGGGCGTGGGCCGCAGTTTCGGTGCCGCTTTTGCCCGCGGTCATGAGGCGGCGGGGATCAAGCCGCCGACGGTAGGCAAGGTCTTCCTGTCGGTCCGCGACAGCGACAAGGATCGACTGCTGCCGGTCGCCAGGGAGGTCATCGCCCGCGGCTTCAATCTGGTGGCGACTGCCGGCACCGCCAGTTTTCTGGCCGAGCATGGCGTGGTCTGCGAACGCATCAACAAGGTGCTCGAAGGTCGCCCGCATATCGTCGACCTGATCAAGAACGGCGAAATCGTGTATATCGTCAACACCACCGAGGGCAAGCAGGCGATCGCCGATTCGTTCTCTATCCGGCGCGAGGCCTTGCAGCATCGCGTCACGTACTCCACTACGGTTGCGGGCGCCCGCGCGCTGGTTCATTCGCTGGATTTTCGCAGCGATGGCGAGGTGCACAGCCTGCAAGAGCTGCACAAGGAGCTGACCGCATGAGTCGCGCGCCCATTACCAAGGCCGGATCTGAGCGACTGCGCGCCGAAATGGAGCGTCTGAAGTCGGTCGATCGGCCGCGCATCATCGCCGCCATTGCCGAAGCTCGCGCCCATGGCGACCTGAAGGAAAACGCCGAGTATCACGCGGCGCGCGAGCTGCAGAGTTTTACCGAGGGCCGCATCGCCCAACTGGAAGCCCTGCTGTCGACGGCCGAGGTGATCGATGTCACCCAGCTCAATCCAGGCAATCGCGTCGTGTTCGGCGCGATTGTGGATCTGGAAGACGAAGACAGTGGTACGGCGGTGACCTACCAGATCGTTGGAGATCTCGAGGCGGACATCAAGCGCCAGTTGATTGCCGTGTCTTCGCCGATCGCGCGTGCGTTGATCGGCAAGAGTGCGGGCGACAGTTTCGAGTTCACTGCGCCCAATGGCGTCAAGCACTACGAAATCGTGGCGGTACGCTACCAGTAATGCGTGTTTCCGTTCGGTTGCGTGGCAGCCGGACGGAAACATGGTTACAAAAAGATGAGCACAAAAAAGGCCGCTTTCGCGGCCTTTTTTTGCTACGTCATTGCACGCGTCCCTGGGGACTCAGCGCTGACGAGCCTTGAAACGGGGATTGCTCTTGCAGATCACGAACACCTTGCCGCGGCGACGAACGATCTTGCAGTCGCGGTGCCGCGCTTTGGCGGACTTCAAAGAGTTAAGCACCTTCACGGCCAGCTCCTGACACTAAACGAAAATGTAAGC
>JBBQQL010000051.1:0-24206 GCA_038215995.1 Lysobacterales bacterium | reverse complement strand
ATCTGGTGATGCCCAACACCGACTACCATCCACGCCGACGCTTGATCGCCGGCGCGCCAGTGCGGCGTACCGCGCGGCATGTGCGCGTCTGCGCCACTCAGTACGACCAGCGCCGGATCAGCTCGTTCGAGGATTTCGCCGAGCAGGTCGAATATTTCGCCAAGAGCGCAGCGGACTACGACAGTCATCTGCTGCTGTTCCCGGAATTCGTCACCGCGCAGCTCTATTCCACCTTTACCCGCGGCATCGCCCTGCTCGATGCGGTGGAACAACTGGCGGCACTGGCTCCGCGCATCGACGCGCTGTTCCGCGATGTGGCGATGCGCCACCGCCTGCATGTAGTCGGCGGCACCACGCCGGTGCGCACCGACAAGGGCATGCGCAACGTCGCCCACCTCTACACCCCCAGCGGCGGCACCTACACCCAGGAGAAGCTGCACATCACCCCGGCCGAGCGCGAATACTGGGGCATCACCCCGGGCGACGGGGTCAAGGTATTCGAGACGGCGCTGGGCCGACTGGCGATCGTGGTCTGCTACGACATCGAGTTCCCCGAGCTGGTGCGCATGCTGGTCGAGAACGGCGTCGACATCATCCTCAACCCGTTCGCCACCGACGAGCGCAAAAGCTACCTGCGCGTGCGCTACTGCGCGCAGGCGCGGGCGGTGGAGAACATGGTCTACGTGGTGATGTCCGGCAACGTCGGCGGGCTGTCGCACAGCCCTTCAATGTCGATCAACTTCGGCCAGGCCGCCATCTGCACGCCCAGCGACTTCGCGTTCCCGATGAACGGCATCGCCGCCGAAGGCATCGTCAACACGCAAACCGTCGTCATCGCTGACCTCGACCTGGGCGCTCTCGACATCCAGCGCCAGTCAGCCTCGGTGCGACCGTTGCTCGATCGCCGCCACGATATCTACGAACTCACCGCCAAGATCCCGGTGGAACACATCACCGTGGTGTAGCCGACTCGACTACGCCAGCGCAGACAACCACCGACCACCACCATCCCTGAAGAGGCCGCCATGCCAAAGATCGACCCGACCACCGTTCCCGAGCGCAAGGGCTCGGGCTATCCGGTACCGTTCGCCGCGCTTGCCGGTGCGCGTAGCAAGCGGGCGCTCGGCCACGCTGGCGGACTCACGGATTTCGGCGTCAATCTCACCCAGCTTCCACCCGGAGCATGGTCGAGCCAGCGGCACTGGCACAGCCACGAGGATGAATTCGTCTACATATTGTCAGGCGAACTGGTGCTGGTCACCGACGCCGGCGAACAGCTGCTGCACGCCAACGATTGCGCCGCATTTCCCAAAGGCCAGGCGGACGGCCACCACTTGATCAACCGCAGTGAGCAAATGGCCCGCTATCTGGAAATCGGCAGCCGCAGCGATATTGATACCTGTCACTACCCGGACATCGATCTGCACTGGGATTCCCGGGCGGATGTCTACACGCACAAGGACGGATCGAGCTATCCCTGACCCTGCGACGGGATCGGTCCAGCCCTAAGCGGGCGGCGCCGGCAGCGGCCAACGCGCCAATACCTGGTAGTCGGCTTGTCCCACCACGCTGTGAACCAGGGCCAGCTCATTCACCAACCAATGCACCGGCGGGACCGGCGTGCTCGCCAGCAGTTCACCGCGGCTGTAGGCCAGCGTGACATGCGGGGTGAAGCTGCGCTCGATATGACGCCCCTGCCCGAGCAGAATCAGCAGCTGGCGCAGCTCGTCCCAGAGCTGCTGCAGCGGGCCCGGCACGCTCGCACTGCGAAGTACACACGGTGGCTGCCGTCCATGAAAGCTCCCAGCGCTGTCCAGCGTCCACTCGAAAGCCAGGGTAGCCAGCTTGCTCGCGGCCTTGCTGGCTGCATCCACCACATTCTGGCGCAGCTCCGCGTGATCGCCGAGAAAATGCACGGTAGCGTGATAGCGCGAGGGATCGACCCAGCGCGCACGAAGTTCTGGATGACTGGACTGAACGGCTTGCGCCGCCTGCTGCAGTTGCTGTCGCGTCGACGCATCAGGCAGCAGCGCAAAAAACAGCCGGTGCACCTGGGCCGGTTCTCGCGCGAGGCCTCCGAGCAGGTCGAGTTGGGGCGTGGGGTCGGAGTGGGATCGCGGATTCATGGCGAGACTCTAATGCATGAACTCATCGCCACACCGAACACCACCCCTCGAAAGCTGCCCGCTACCGGCCAGCAACCCTCCAGCAGCCCTAGTTCGCCGAAGTTGCCGCCGGAGCAGGCCCCGCCTGCGGGCCGTGACCTACGAGCTGGCCACGGATTGCGCGCAACTTGTCCTTGATTTTGACCTCGTTCGCCGGCCCCGTGCGCAGCAGCAGACGCTGGCCGGCCGACAACGACTCCATCGCCGGATTGGCATAACGGTAAACGCCCTTGGCGGTATCCAGCGTCAGCGCCTCTGGCTCGGCCGGCTCCGGTGCAGCCAGCATGTCATCGATTGCCACGATCAGACGGTCGTTGAAATAGCCCTTCGGGTAACCAAGCTGGCGATAGGCTTGCTGAAACAGTGGATAACTTTGCACGTACCACGCCACCAGCGCGTTGGGATCCACGCCATCGACGATCTGCATGTAGGGTGCATAACGTGCCGCGTTCTGGCTGCTGACCGAGGTAAGCCCGTTGGCGTTTTCGGTGACGAAGGCGCCCTGCGGCGGCTTCGCTGGCAGCAGGCGTGAGCCCCAGGCGGAACGAGGCAGCGCATCCACCGTCGCCACGATGCGCGGGATGATCTGCTCACGTACCAGCAGTGACGACAAGTCACTGCCACCAGCCAGTTCGCCCAGTGCGGATGCCACACTCGCATCGCTGTCGTCCAGTGCCGGCAAGGCCGCGGTGGAAGCAATTGCCGGCCCCGCATCGGCCTGGCTGATCGGATGCTGGATCGGCGGCGCTGCGACATTCATGGCGCTCGAAGCGGCCGCCGGCGCAGGCGCACTGGTTACCGCGGCCTGAGGATGCAGCGCCTTGCGAGCCAGGTACACGCCACCACCCACCACACCTGCCAGCACAACGGCCGCACCTGCCCAGCTTGCTATCGATGCCTGCTTGCTCATGATCTACCCCGCTCGTTCGTCACAATGATTGCTTTGACTTGCCCTGACGCCATTCGTTCAAGCCTTGAGTCGATAACCGCTGCGGAAGATCCACCATACCAGCGCCAGGCATATGCCGAGGAACATCAGGGTCATGCCCAGACTGACACCGAGGCTGACATCGGAGACGCCATAGAAGCTCCAGCGGAAACCACTGATCAGATACACCACCGGGTTGAACAGGGTGACCTTCTGCCAGAACGGCGGCAGCATGTGGATCGAGTAGAAACTGCCGCCGAGGAAGGTCAGCGGCGTCACGATCAGCAAGGGCACCAGTTGCAGTTTTTCGAAATTGTCCGCCCAGATGCCGATGATGAAACCGAACAGACTGAACGTCAGCGAGGTGAGCACCAGAAAAGCCAGCATCCACAGCGGATGCGCGATATCGAAGCTCACGAACAGCCGCGCCGTCACCAGGATGATCGAGCCGAGGATGATCGACTTGCTGGCGGCCGCGCCGACATAGCCGGCCACGATCTCGAACGGAGACACCGGCGCCGACAGGATTTCGTAGATGGTGCCCACGAATTTCGGGAAGTAGATACCGAACGAGGCATTGGAAATGCTCTGTGTCAGCAGTGACAGCATTACCAGTCCCGGCACGATGAACGCGCCGTAGCTGACGCCGTCAATGCCGTTCATGTGCGAACCGATCGCCGCACCGAACACCACGAAGTAAAGCGAGGTGGAAATCACCGGCGAGACGATGCTCTGCAACAGCGTGCGCCAGGTACGTGCCATTTCGAACAGATAAATGGCCCGGATGCCGTGGATGTTCATGCGCGCTCCCTCACCAGATCCACAAAAATATCCTCCAGCGAACTCTGGCTGGTCTTCAGGTCCTTGAAGTCGATGCCGGCCTCGGCCAGACGACGCAACAAACCGTCGATGCCGGTCTGCTCGCTCTGCGCATCGAAGCGGTAAACCAGCTGGTAGCCGTCCACCGAAAGCTCCAGCGCATAGGCTTCCAATGCAGGGGGAATGCTTTGCAGCGGGTGTTGCAGTTGCAGGCTCAGTTGCTTGCGACCGAGCTTGTTCATCAGATCGGCCTTGTTCTCGACCAGAATGAGTTCACCCTTGTTGATCACCCCGATTCGATCGGCCATTTCCTCCGCCTCATCGATGTAGTGAGTGGTCAGGATGATGGTGACGCCCGTGTCACGCAGCCCGCGCACCATCTGCCACATGTCGCGACGCAATTCCACGTCGACGCCTGCGGTTGGCTCGTCCAGGAACAGGATCTGTGGCTCATGCGACAACGCCTTGGCGATCATCACCCGCCGCTTCATGCCGCCGGAGAGGGTAATCAGCTTGTTGTCCTTCTTGTCCCACAGCGAAAGGTCCTTCAGGACCTTTTCGATATGCCGGGGGTTGGGTGCCTTGCCGAACAGGCCACGGCTGAAACTCACCGTCTTCCACACCGTCTCGAACGCATCGGTGGTCAGCTCCTGCGGCACCAGACCGATCTTGGCGCGGGCGGCACGGTAGTCACGAACCACGTCATGCCCATCGGCCAGCACCACGCCGCCACTGGGATTGACGATGCCGCAGATGATGCTGATCAGGGTGGTCTTGCCGGCACCATTGGGGCCGAGCAAGGCGAATATCTCGCCTTTGTTGATCTGCAGGTCGATGGGCTTCAAGGCCTGAAAGCCTGATGCGTAGACCTTGCTGAGTTGTCGAACGTCGATAATCGGCTGCACGCAGTTTCCATGGCGATGGCTTCACAAGCCGTCGATGGTATGCCCGCTTCGGCGTTGCTGCCACCTCTCCCCTCAACCGCCAACCGCAGACACGTGACAAGGGCGGACACCCCGGGGTAAGGCTGCCCGCCCCCAAACGTCACGTTCAGCGGCTACCGCGACGGATGACTCAGTGGTGACGCTTTTCCGCGTCATGCCTTGCCTGATCAGCCGCCTTGCCGACTTCCTTCTGGATCTTGCCTGCGTTCTTCTCGATGTTTCCGGCCACTTCCTTGGTCTTGTTGCCGGTCACCTTGCCGGCGACTTCCTTCACTGCGCCCTTGACCTCGTGCTTGGTACCTTCGGTGCGATTCTTGTCCACGTGTGGTTCTCCTCGATGACTGCGCCATTGCAGACGGCGACCAGATTGGGTATCCCCGAGTCGACAATGCGTGACTGGAGCGTGCCCGGACGGTTCACGCACAGCGAACGTTCATCCAGCCAGAGTGTCCAAAACCGGTGCCGCAAAGTACCCGTAAGCCCACGGTATCTTGTACGGGAGTTCCGATGCTTCGCATGCTGCAAACAAGCTTGATGCTGCTCGCCCTGCCCGCTTCCGCGGCCGGCCTGCCCAATCAACCCGTGGCTTCGCTCGACCTGGGCCGCTACAGCGGACAGTGGCACGAAATCGCGCATCTGCCGATGTACTTGCAGCGCCAATGCCTGGATTCCGTCACCGCCACCTATACACCCCGGGCCGACGGCAGCATTCACGTTCAAAACAGCTGCCGAACGAGTGCGGGGCGCAAGACCATCGAGGGCCTGGCGAAAGTCAAAGATGGTCAGCCGGCTGCGTTCAAGGTCCGTTTCGTGCCCCCCTGGTTGGGCTGGTTGCCGATGGCCTGGGCAGACTACTGGGTCATCGACGTCGATCCGGATTACCAGTGGGCTGTCGTAGGCAGCCCGAACCGTGAGCACCTGTGGATCCTTTCGCGGTCCGCTCGCATGGACCGCGACCTGTTCGATCACATACGCCAGCAGGCGGCACAGCAGGGGTATACGGTGGACAAGCTGATCGTGATGGCACCGCTGGACTGACCCCCGGATCACCCCCGGCATCCTCCATCATTATTTTGTGTGGCAGCCGTTTCACCTCAATCAGATACCGATGACTCCCCGCTTCCATTGCTTCGCGGCGATCGCCACCTATCCAGGAATGACTCCATGCACCGGCTCTTTTTGCGCGGCACGATAATGGCAATGACACTCTCCGCCAACGTTGCCGCTGCAGCCCTGCCCAATCACCCGGTCGAACTGCTGGACCTGCACCGATATGTCGGCCAATGGCATGAGATCGCGCACCTTCCCCTGTACTTTCAACGACACTGCGTCGACCAGATCACCGCTACGTACCGCATCAATCCCGACGGCGGCATCGCCGTGCACAATGCCTGTCGCACCGGCGATGGCAGCATGGACAGCGCCGACGGCGTGGCCCGCAAAACCGAAGGGCCGGCCGGCGCACTCGAGGTTCGCTTTGCTCCGGGATGGCTGAGCTGGTTGCCGTGGGTGTGGGCGGACTACTGGGTGATCGAGCTCGACCCGGACTATCAATGGGCCGTGGTGGGCAGTCCGAGCAAAAAGTATCTGTGGATACTTTCGCGCAGTCCGGAAATGGATGGGCAACTGTTCCAGAACCTCCGCTCGCGTGCTGAACAGCGCGGCTACCCGGTCAACAAGCTGGTGATCGCAGCGCCCATCGACTGAGCTGCTCACACCCGGCAGTCGAGCAAGAGCTTCCTGACCCCACCACCTTCCTCAAAGGGCCCCACGCCGCATGACCCGGACTCCTGCCATCACGCCACCTGAAGTCGAATCACTGCGCGGCAAGGTCATCCTGATCACCGGCGGGGCCCAGGGCATCGGGCGCGGTATTGCCCAGGCGGTACTGGGCGCCGGCGGCAGCGTCTCGATCGGCGACCTGGACACCAGCGCCGGCCGAGCCTGCCTGGACGAATGGAAGGTGGGGCCACGCGCCGCCTTTGCTCGTCTGGATGTGTCGCGCGAAGCCAGTGTCATGCGCTGGGTTGCCGCGGCGCGCAAGCGATTCGGACGCATCGACGGGCTGGTCAACAATGCCGCTATCGCCGACCCGCATAGCGGCAAGCTGAGCGATCTGAGTCTCGCGAACTGGAACCGCTACCTGGCCAGCAACCTCACCGGCGCCTTTCTGTGCAGCAAGCACGCCCTGCCAGCGTTGAGCGAGGCGAGTGGCAGCATCATCAATATCGCCTCCACCCGCGCGCTGCAGTCGGAACCGGACACCGAAGCCTATGCGGCCAGCAAGGGTGGCTTGCTCGCCCTCACCCACGCCATGGCGATCAGCGCCGGACCGGAAGTGCGCGTCAACGCGATCCTGCCCGGCTGGATCGCCACCGACGACTGGCGCAAGCCCAGTGCCCGGCGCACACCACCGCTCAGTCGCCAGGATCACGCCCAGCATCCCGCGGGCCGGGTCGGCAGCCCCACCGACATTGGCGCGCTGGCGGTGTACCTGCTGGGCGACGCTTCGGGGTTCGTTACCGGTCAGCAGATCGTGGTCGACGGCGGCATGACCGTGAAGATGCAATACGTGTGACGATGAGCGCCGTGCGCGAGCCGCCTAGGCTTGCCCAACCGCCCACCATCGCGCAGGGGATCCATCATGAAATTCGCACGCCGGGTTTTCCTGCTGGCGGCCGCCTATGGCTTCGTCGCCATGCTGCCGATGTACTTTCACGAGGCCAGGGTGGCGCGTGATCAGCCGCCTGCGATCACCCATCCCGAGTACTACTACGGCTTCATCGGTGTCGCCCTCGCCTGGCAACTGGCGTTTCTGCTGCTGGCGCGCGAGCCGGTGCGCTACCGCCCGTTGATGCTTCCGGCCACGCTGGAAAAGCTCGCGTTCGGCATCGCCATGCTGGCGCTCTATCTGCAACAGCGTCTGGCACCCCTGATGCTGGCCGCCGGATGCGTGGATTTGTTGTTCGCCGGGCTCTTCATGCTGGCCTGGTGGCGTACGCGCGAAACGTCGTTCGCCGCTCGATGAGCATCGAGCATGCCGTTACCCCGCCGAAGGGTGCGGGCCATACCGCGAGAACGAGTCGCCAATGCACTGCCTGCGCTCGCGCAGCGTTCACGGCAGTTCGTGCATAACCACCGAGGCAGGACAGGCATCATCACACGGCATCGTGATGGCGCTGAACCCTTTCGACACTCCATGACACGGGGGACAAGTATGCGGCGTTTCATTTCAGCTGCAGCGGCGGCATGGCTGGCTCTGGCGCTGGCGGCCTGCTCGCCGCCGCGCCCGGGCATGGTCAAGCAACCTTCTCACGCGCTGCCCCCGACGACCAGTACGTCGGCTGCGCGTTACGTTCATGCCGAAGTCGCCAGGCATTTCGACCAGTCAGGTTTCAGGCTGCTTACGCGCAGCAGCAATGCGCTGATGAGCAGAATCTCGCTGGCCGACCATGCGCAGCATTCAATTGATCTGCAGTACTACATCTTCAACAACGATTCGACCGGGCGGCTGGTTGCACAGCGTTTGCTGGCGGCAGCCGACCGCGGGGTCCGTGTACGCCTGCTGCTGGATGACATCAATGCGGGCGACGCCGTCGATATGCTCGACGCTCTGGACGCACACCCGAACATCGAGGTGCGCCTGTTCAATCCATTTGCGACGCGCAATCCATCCATGCTGTCCAAGGCCACCCAGTTCCTGCTTGACGGTCACCGGCTCAACCGCCGCATGCACAACAAATCATTCATCGTTGATGGCAATGTGGCGATCGTCGGCGGGCGCAATATTGGCGATGACTACTTTGATGCAGGGGAAGCCACCAACTTTCGCGACCTCGACCTGATCGCGATCGGACCGGTCGTTAAACAAGCCTCGCAGGCGTTTGACGAATACTGGAATTGCGACGCCGCCTACCCCGTGACCGCCTTCGGCAAGCACGCCGATCATTATGATCTGGCGAAGCTGCGCAGGGATCTGGCGCAGGATGCACGCGCCTTCGCGCAATCAGATTACGCGCAGGCTACGCTGGACGAAGATTTCAATGGCGCGACCGCTGATCGACCCGGCAAGTGGTTTTGGGGTGCGGCCAACCTCGTTGCCGATCAACCGGAGAAGATCGAAGCCACCACCGATCAACCGGAGCTTCGCATCGGCCCCGACATCCGCGCGATGACCGACAGCGCGCAACGCAGCGTGCTCATGATTTCACCGTACTTCATCCCCGGCGATAGCGGCACCCACTACATCAGCGGCCTCGCCGAGCGTGGCATCAAGGTCAAGGTGCTGACCAATTCGCTGGCCTCCAACGACGAGCCCGCGGTGTACTCGGGATATTCCCGCTATCGGCGACCCCTGCTGAAAAGCGGTGTGCAACTTTACGAACTGCAGCCCGCGGTGGGTGCACCACAACGGGCAACTTCAGGCGGCACATCCTCGGGTGTCAGCCTGCATGCCAAGGCAATTGTGGTTGACTCCAAGAAGGTGTTCATCGGGTCAATGAACATGGATGCACGTTCAAAATTGCTGAATACGGAAATGGGCATCATCGTCGACTCAGCGCCGCTGGCCGAGGCAGTGACACGCTTTTTCGATTCCGCCACGCTACCCGCCAGTGCCTACCAGGTGGTGCTGATTCCGGCAGGCACGCCTCATGCTGGCGACATGCAGTGGGAAGCAAGCAAGGACGGCAAACCCATCACCTATGACCATGACCCCGAAGTCACCATGCAACGCCGCGCCGAAGTGCAGTTGCTCAAGTTGTTACCCATTGAGAGCCTGCTCTAGCGATATTCATGTCACAAACAGGGATGCCGCCATGATGTCACCCCAACCGCACTACGCCCTGCCCACGAACACAGCCAGCAGCAATCCGGCCAATTCCGCCTGGCTGGTTCGTCGGTGGGGAGGCCTCCTTTTGCTTGTTCTGCTGCTTGCGTGTGCCTGGACGCTACCGGTCGAGGCCGCGCCACTCGATGCCGCGCAGCAGAAGGTTCTCGAGCGGCAAAAAATTGATTTTCTGATTGACTCGGTAGCGGCACTGAAGGACGCCAGATTCATACGCAACGGGACGGCCTATGACGCCGCTCAGGCAGCATCCCACATGCGCATGAAACTCCGCTTCGCTGGAAGCCGTGTGAAGACTGCCCTGGACTTTATTGCGTGTTGCGGCAGTAAATCATCCATGTCCGGCCTGCCCTACGAGATCCGTTTTGCCGACGGTCACAGCATCGATTCCGAAATCTTCTTGCGCCATCGGCTGGCCGAATACACGGTCGGCCCCGCGCCAGACTCTGACCTTGGACACTAGCGGGCATGCCGTCACGTCCCCGCGCCAAAATCGCACCGCCGCCCAGGCCCTTGGCCCGGACTATCTCCGACTACCCGGTAAGCTCCCATGATATCGAGACACCGCTGGATGCACTCCTTTTTCTTGCTGGCATTCCTGAGTCTGCTGGGCGGCTGCGCCGCGCGCGGTGATGTCAAAAAACCGATTCCTACCCAGCTGATCCCCGCCCCGCAACAGCCGGCGCAGCGGGTGGTGGTGATGCTGCCTGGCCGGGGTGACCGCCTGGATTCCTTACGGCGGCAAGGCGTGGCGCGGATCATCCAGCAGCAATGGCCCGATGCCGACGTCGTGCTCACTGGCCTGACCATGCCGTACTACCGGGCTGGCATAGCCACAACGCGCCTGCACGATCAGGTCGTGGCGCCGCTTCAGCAACATGGCCACCGTCAGGTCTGGCTGGCTGGCATCTCACTGGGCGGCATGGGGGCACTGCTGTACGACCAGGCCTACCCGAACCAGGTTCACGGCATGCTGCTGATGTCGCCTTACCTGGGCGAGCGCGCGATCCACAAGGAAATTCGCGGTGCCGGTGGACTGAACGCGTGGTCGCCCGGAGCGGTGCAGCCGATGGGGCCGGATACGTTCCAGCATGAGCTGTGGCGGTACTTGAAGCACTGGTCCGACGAGCCTGCGCGAACCCGAACGATATGGCTCGCCTATGGTGCCGACGAGCGCTTCCGCGCGTCGATCGAGCTGGCCGCACCCGGGCTACCGAGTGACCACGTAATCATGCTGCCAGGCCATCACGACTGGGCACTGTGGAAACCCGCCCTGCATCAACTCTTGCAGGCAGGCGATGGCCACTGATTGCATGTCCGGCTACCAGCGCCGAAATGACCTCATGACAGCGAAATAAAATATCTTGCTATTTAATAGCGCGCTATGTAAATTGCACACCCATGAGCAAGACACCAAGATCACCGACGGCCTCTACCCCACCCCGGCTGGATGCACAGCTTTGTTTCGCGCTGTATTCCACCGGCCTGGCCATGAACAAGGTGTACCGCAAGCTGCTCAAGCCGCTGGGCATCACCTATCCGCAGTATCTGGTCATGATGGTCCTGTGGGAACAGCAAAGCCTCAGCGTGTCTGAAATTGGCGAGCGGCTGTTCCTCGACTCAGCCACCCTGACGCCGCTGCTCAAGCGGCTGGAAGCTGGTGGGCTACTCAGCCGACAGCGCTCGCGCGATGACGAGCGACATGTGGTCATCTCCCTGACCGCGCAAGGCAATGCCTTGCAGAACAGGGCAGGCAAGGTGCAGGAATTGATATTTTGCGCCACGCGCTGCACACCCGCGGAGCTTATCGATCTGAAGGGCGAGCTGGAAAACCTGAGAACCCGGCTGAACGAAGCTTCGTGACGGCATTTTTACGCCCAAATCAATAGCGCACTATTTAATAGTGCAATAACCACCACACCCCCCCCAAAGGAGCAAATCATGTCCATCGAAAACGTCCTCTACCGCGCCCACGCCACCGCCACCGGGGGCCGCGACGGTCGCGCCGCGTCCTCCGACAATGTTCTCGACATCAAGTTGAGCACGCCCAGGGAATTGGGTGGCGCCGGCGGCGACGGCACCAATCCGGAACAGTTGTTTGCCGCGGGTTACTCAGCGTGCTTCATCGGCGCGATGAAATACGTCGCCTCGCAGCAGAAGCTGGTATTGCCCGCAGACACCCAGGTGACCGGGCATGTCGGTATCGGCGCCATTCCCACCGGTTTCGGCATCGAAGTGGAGCTGGCCATCTCCATCCCCGGCATGGCACGCGATGAAGCCGAGGCGCTTGTGCAGAAAGCGCATATCGTATGCCCGTACTCCAATGCCACCCGCAACAACATCGACGTGAAGCTGACCGTTCTCTAAGCAAACAAGCACGTCAACCGTGGCTGCCAGCGGAGTCGGCTGGCAGCCGCCTAAAGCCACAACAGCAGGAGCGGGACGGCGAGTCCCGCCAGCAATACCAGCGCAAACACGCGCGGACGCCGGCTGAAGCGCCAGGCCATATAGAGGCCGGTCAAGACGGACACCAGCAGACCAAGCGCCACCAGCGCGAAAAACACCTTCATCGGCCACACGCTCTTGCCGGGTCGGACCTGGCTGCCGTCCTGGGGTGTCCCGGCGAACCCCGCGACTTCACTGCGTACGGCATCACCGGCTGTTGCGGGTATTGGCATGGTGTCACGAGCCTCCGCCGCAACGTCTTTTGTCAACCGCGGACGTCGTGAACGCACTACCGTCGTCTGCTTCTTGTGCAATTGCGCCATGCTGACCAGCCACGCGGGTGGACTGTAGCTGCTGCCGCGCGCGCTTTCGTGCAGACCGAAGGTCTGCAGTCCACCGGTGATGGCAAAGAACAGCAGCATCGGCGCCGTGAAAACGCCGAGGTAAAGATGGATGCCACGGAAGGTTTTGAGTAGTCGATTATTGAAAGACATGAGCGCGGCATGGAGTCAGGGAAGCGCAGCACTGTAACCGTCACCGCCCTGCCCGCCAACGAACACAACCCGCCCCCCCCTTGATCAAGGCGGATGTTTCTGACGCCTTGCCGAGAATGGCATCGCCGCCCTCGCACCTCTCGTGCTTGTTGAGTGTCCGGGCTGGCGCGTTAGGATGGGTGCCATGGTTGCCTTTGCTTTATCGCCTCGTGCCCTGCCCTGCTTTGCGAGGACAGCGCATGAGTGAGCAGCTCCCCTCGAAATCCGCGGAAGGTTTCTTGCCGCTAGCCAACGTGATGGATCTTCTGCTTGATGCGATCTGCATGGTTGATCCGGAAGGGCGCTTTGTTTTCGTCAGTGCCGCGTTTGAACGCATCTTCGGTTATAGCGCGGAAGAGATCGTCGGCCGCGCGATGATCGACCTCGTGTACCCGCAGGACCGTGAGCGAACTCTGCAAGCAGCCCGCCAGATCATGGAAGGCCAGCCTCAACAGCACTTCCAGAACCGCTACGTGCGCAAGGATGGACGGGTAGTCCACATCATGTGGTCGGCGCGCTGGTCGGAAACCGATGGCGTGCGCATCGCGGTGGCCCGCGACATCACCGAACTGAAGCGCGCCGAGTCGATGCAGGTTGCCCTGCATGCCATTTCCGAGGCCGCCCACCTGGCGAAAGATCTGCTGGCCTTGTTTCAACACATCCACCTGATCATAGGCAAACTGCTGCCGGCGGTGAATTTTTTCGTGGCGCTGTATGACGAAGAACGCGACGAGCTTAGCTTTCCCTACTTTGTCGACCAATACGATGAAAAGCCTGAAGTCCGTCGCCTGGACTCCGGCACGCTCAGCGCGGAGGTGATTCGCAGCCGACAGGCCTTGCTGCTGACCCCGGACAGCCGGACAGATCTGCCCGAAACGGTGCGCTCAATTATCGGACGCGAGCCACTGGACTGGCTGGGCGTGCCACTCGTGTCGTCAAAGGGCATTCTGGGTACGCTGGTCGTACAGAGCTATTCGGGCGATGTGCGTTACACCGAGAATGACAAGGCGCTATTGCAGTTTGTTTCGACCCAGGTCGCCGCGGCGATCGAACGCAAACAGACCGAAACCCGTCTTCAGTACATCGCCCTGCACGATCAACTCACTACCCTGCCCAACCGCGAACTGTTGAACGACCGCCTGCACACCGCCGTAGCCCTGGCCCTGCGCGAACGCGAACAGTTGGCCGTGCTGTATATCGACCTGGACCACTTCAAGCAGGTGAACGACAGTCTGGGCCACGAGGTGGGTGACCAGCTGCTGCGCGAAGCCGCCCGACGCCTGACCGGCAGCGTGCGTGGCTCTGATACCGTCGGACGAATCGGTGGCGATGAATTCGTGGTGCTCCTGCACGGTATCGAGCGTCCGGAACACGCCGTCGCCGTCGCAGAAAAGATCCTCTGCAACATGGATGCTGCATTCCAGCTTTCCGGCGCGCGCCTGGAGGTGTCCTGCAGCATCGGCATCGCCCTCTACCCGGAGCATGGGGACAGTGACCAACAACTGATGCGCCGTGCTGACGATGCCATGTATGCCGCGAAACGGCAGGGCGGCAACCGGATCGAGATGGCAAGGCAACCGCCCTGACCAGCAAAGCAACCCGCGGGGTGATCTCGCCATGGCATCAAGAAGTAGTTTGGCGCAACGCCCGAGTCTGGGCATGCAAACCGGCGTCAACTTCGTTGACATAGTGTCTTGAACTACTGATACGCTGACAGCGTTGTCGCCCGCATCCACATGGGTACTCTTTGGCCACTCAGGGCAGCCCTTTTCGTCGCATGCAGGCATGGCTAGCAGAGGTGGTGCGTGGCTTTTGAGCTTGAAGAACGTCTTGTCAGCGTGGCTGATCTGCAGCTCGGCATGTTCGTGTGCCGGCTGGATCGACCGTGGGAAGAGACCCCGTTCCCGCTGCAAGGTATCGAGCTGAACGGCATCGACGAGATCGAGACGCTGCGCCAGCTTTGCAACGTGGTTTATGTCGATGCACGCCGCATGGTCTCGTGCGACCCGCACCGGGCACTCACCCGCACCGAGCTCTCCGGCAGCCGCTTCACCAGCCGGACCCACTATGCCGACCTGGTCGAGCTGGAAGACGAAGCCCCGCGCGCGCGCGCGGCGCTGGAAAATGCCTCAAGGATCATCGACTCCCTGTTCGAGGACATCAGCAATGGCCGTGAACTGTCGGTAGAACACGTCGAGCAGGCCGTGCGCCCCCTGGTCGCAAGTGTGCTGCGCAGCTCGGACGCCTTCTTCCTGGTGGAAAGCCTGCGTCGACACGACACCTACTCGTACAGTCACGCCATCAATTGCAGCGCGCTGGGCGCCGCATTCGGGCGACACATGGGTTTCGACGAGGAGACCATCTTCAGCCTCGCCGCCGGCGGCCTGCTGATGGACGTCGGCAAGACCCGCCTGCCCGAGTCGCTGCTGCAATACCAGGGCTCGCTGGCACCCATTGATGTCGACGTCATTCGTTCACATGTCGAGCACGGGTTGTCGATCATTGCCGAGTCGGACATCACCAATCAGGACGTGCTCGACATCGTGCGCACCCATCACGAGCGCCACGATGGCAGCGGCTACCCCGCCGGCCTGGCTGGCAACGTCATACCGATCACCGGTCGCATGCTGGGCATCATCGACGCCTACGACGCCATGTCCAGCGTACGTCCCTACCGCGCGGCCATCTCGCGTCATCAGGCGCTGCGACAGATCTACGCAGCACGCAACAGCCTGTTCCAGGCCGCCATGGTCGAACAGTTCCAGGTTTGTCTGGGCGTCTATCCGACCGGCTCACTGGTTGAACTGAGTACGGGTGAGGTTGCGATCGTGATGGCGCAGAACCAGGTACGACGGCTGCGCCCCCGGGTAGCCATACTGAGCACCCCCAGCAAGCAGCCGCTCAGTGACTTCCGGCCGGTCGACCTGATGAGCCTGGGCGACCACGATGCCGTCGATATCGTGCGCGGCCTCGCGGCAGGCGATTACGGCATCGACGCCTCTGCACTATTCCTGTAATGAGGCAAGTTATGCTGCCCGCACCTCTACCAGCAACGGGCTGGCCATGCTGAACCGGGAATCCATCTTCAACGCGATTGAAGAACGCATTACTGCCTCAAACGGGCCGGAAGACCACTTCGCCGTGCTGATTCTTCGCGTGCCGGGCCTGCGCGAGATAAGTCTGCGCTTCGGCTACGAACAGGGTGAGCAGGCCGAGGACAAGGCGCATCTCCTGATCCGGGAATCCCTGCGACCGATCGACCAGGTATTCCGCGCCGGTGACGACAGTTTCGTGGTGCTGCTTCCATCCATCGCCAACCACAATCATGCACTGCTGGCCGGCACTCGCCTGACCCATGCCTTTGAACAACCGCTGGACGGCGCCACCTCGCCGTGGCTGGTCAGACCGGTGATGGGTATCGCGATATATCCAGAGCACGGTCCCAGCGCGGATCGACTGTGCCGTCGTGCCGGCATGGCGCTGGACGAAGCGCAACGTCGCGGCGAGTTGTGCACCATCTATCAGCACCATGACACCCAGATCGAGATCTTCTACGAAGAACTGCGCGAGGCTCTGGACGCCAACCGCCTGCGCGTCTTCTTCCAGCCGATATGGAATCTGCAGACCCGACAGATCGCGGGCGCGGAGTCACTGGCCCGTTGGACCAGCCCTAAGCACGGCGACGTATCGCCGGCCAATTTCGTACCGTTCTCGGAGCAAAGCGACCTGATCTCGGTGCTGACACGCTGGAGCGTCAACACGACCATGAGACATGTGGCGAGCATGCCGGATGCTAGCGGGCTCAGTTTTTCGATCAATTTCTCTCCGCGCGTGCTGTCCCGCCCGGGCATGGTCGAGCAACTCATCGGCGCACTGGAGATCTGGGGTGTTCCGCCGACCTCGGTCGTGGTGGAGATTACCGAGACCACGCTGGTCAACGACCTTGATGTCAGCATCCAGGTGCTGCGCCGGCTGCGTGAACACGGCGTGCGCATTGCCATTGATGATTTCGGCACCGGCTACGCATCGATCGCCTATTTGCGGCAGTTCCCAGCTACCGAACTGAAGCTGGACCAGTCACTGATCGCTGCCATGCGCAAGGATCCGCATACGGCGAAACTGGTTCGCGCCATCATCACCATGGCCCACAACATGGACCTGAGTACCGTGGCCGAAGGTATCGAGGACCAGGTCACCCAGGACATGCTGACCGAGATCGGCTGCAACTTCGGCCAGGGCTTCCATTTGGGCAGACCAGAGCCTGCAGCGGATTTCATCCGCCGTTTTGCTGGATTGCCTGCAGCGAAGCCATGACGCTGCATTTACGGCAAATCAGGCTTTCTTGAGAAAACAGACTTTCAGCACCAGACCCTTGATTTTGTCCGAGTTGCCTTCGATATGCTCGTCATCGCCATCGACCAGGCGAATGTTTCGAATCACGCTGCCCTGCTTCAACGGGATCGACGAACCTTTCACCTTCAGGTCCTTGATCACGCTGACCGTGTCACCGCTGTTGAGGACATTGCCGTTGGCATCGCGCACGATCACGCTGGCATCTCCCGAACCTGGCTGCCCGCCGGCAGGCCACTCATGGCCGCAGTCGGCACAAACGTGGTTGTCACCATCCGGATAGATGTTATCCATGGCGCACAACGGGCAGACGAGGGTATCGGACATCGGTTGATCCTGGCAGTTTGCTGACGCTGCCGGGAATTATAGATGCAGCGCGACGGGCCCCGGCGACGCTGCGACATCAACGGCCTGAAAGGGGGGATCAACCCGCTTGTACAGGACGGACTCGTCGGATCAATCGTGATCAGGCAGATCGGGGAAATCAGGGAGATTGGCCATTTCCTCGAGCAGATCCACCGCCGGTTCTTTCGGCACACTGATCAGTGGCCAACGCCCCACTACCTCGTGGCGGGAGTGTCCGAAGAATGTACGAATCAACACAAAGTCGCGCACCGGCCAGTGTATCGGCGGTATGGATTCCTCGATCGAATCAATCTGGTGAGCATGCTGCAACACGACATGGGGCATGAAGCTGGAAACCCCCGATACGCGCAATCCCACCGCGAGTTGAGCCGCCGCAATCGCCTTGCGCAGTTCCAGTGCTGCCAGCATCGAGCCGCCATCGGCGCAAAGCACAAAGGGGAACTGGCCGTCCTTGGCAGTAAAACGCATGGCCGATTCCAGGATAATCTGGAATCCACTGGCCCGCACCGTCGACGCGGCCGCCAGCAGCGCGGCCTCCAGCGGCTGCGTCGACCGCTCCAGCCTGCCCATCGGGCACAGGCCCAGGTGCAGGCTATCGACCCCTACCGAAACGCCATTCACACGATGCGATTTGCGAAATCGTTCGCCGATATCGGTGATGTCGGCGCGCACTCCATCGTCCGGCAAGACGGCGAAAAAATAGTTGATGCCGGCGGCAAGATCACCCGTGGTGGCTGGAATAGGAATTGCCCTTGCCTCCATGAAAATCACGGTTACAACAGACTACCTGTTCACCAAGATACTCCCCTGGCACCAGCGATGCAGGCTTCCATCGGGCAGTGCCTCTCCAGCGAGCGGAGTGCGGAGGACGCCAGGCAGGGCATGAAGGTTCCGACTTGTGCCAAGCAGCCCAAAGCGATGCCACCGTGGCCCGGGGACGCCTGAGGTCACACCCCGTGCAGGCCGATTTCAGCCAGTACTGACTTGTAGCCAGTAGACATGGATACCTCTGGTCTGATCATCGGGCCGGTTGCCGGGCCGACCTTTCATCACCACGCCCCAGATTGAACGCAAGCGATTGTCGACCCGCTTGTCGACACGCACGTGCTCGCCCAGCTGCATCGGAAAATCGGCTTGAATCGTGATGACGCCGTCGCCCTCCCAGACCAGCATGCCAGGCATGCCGATTCCGGCGCCCCAGCCGAGATGGATCTGAACGTTGCTCGGCGTGTAGCCGCCCCGGGCATCCAACTGCCAACCTTCGGTTTTCTGCAACAAGGATTCGAGATGGGGATCGTTCCAGTCGACCTTGCCTGGATGCACTTCAAGTAGCGAATTGTCGTAAGTCATGTTCATTGGTCCCGCGACAGGGCAAAAAACCAGCTCCATGGATCAAGGCGATCGCTGCGCTCCCTCGGCGCAACTCACCCGTGTACATGACCAGACCTCCCTGGCGGCCACGGCATCAACTCGCATGACCGACATCCACTTCACTGCCGGGTAACACAGTCGTGAAGATGCCGACCCACCAACTCTTTCCTGAATTGGTGCTTGTCAAAATATCGACCAGTTGACCTGATTCTTTAGCCTTGCGTTCCAACGTCTTCATGCCGCAGTTGTTTGCTGCTGTCGCGGAATGCCAGAGTTGCCTTGGGAAGACTGAAATTTCGAGCATGCCAGGACGATCTCGGACTTGGCATTGCAACGCCCAAGGACCGATGATGGCCGGCCAATCTCAAGGAGCCTTGCGGCATGACCATCCCCTCCGTTCACGCGGTAACCGGCAGCACGCCGTTCGCCGTGACCTTCACCGACGACGCGGGTCACACCTGGTTGGGCGATGAACCCGCCGATCAAGGCGGTGGCGACACGGCCCCCTCACCTCATCGCCTGCTGCTGTCCGCACTTGGATCCTGCACCGCGATCACCCTGCAGATGTACGCGGCGCGCAAGGAGTGGCCACTGAGTGGCGTGGAGGTGGAGCTGCGCTTCAATCCCGACGGCACACCAGCGGCGGGCAGCGATATATCCCGCACCGTCAACCTCAAGGGGGATCTGTCGGAGGAGCAGCGCCAGCGACTGCTGCAGATCGCCAACGCCTGCCCGATTCACAAGGTACTCACTGGCGAAGTCCGCATCTCGACGGCGCTGAGCGCCCCAGGCTGACCCACGCCCACTCGCCGTTGCACCAGTCCCCACCCGGCGACGCGTTGGCCACCTGCAAGATCGGCAACAACGTCAGCGCAGCTGGCTGTCCTTGCTGCCGCGGCGATTGTAGAGCCCTGCCTCATGCGCCTCGAGGTCGCGCGTCTGCTGGCAGGCGACGCACAGGCGCACTCCGGGCACGGCCTCTCGTCGGGCCGCCGGAATGGCTGCATCACACTCCTCGCAATGGGTCAGCCCGGGGCCCTTGCGCAGTTGCTGACGCGCACGCTCGACAGCGTCGCTGACCGTGGCGTCGATCTGATCCTGCACGGCGCCATCACCCGCCCATCCCGTTGCCATCGGAACCTCCCTCTGACGTTCATGGCTGGTTGCTTCAGCGAACCGCCCGCCACGGACTATTCGGTCAATCGACCCGCTGACGCCGCGGCAAGGTCCAGCCCGGTCGCACGAAATGACAGGTGTAACCCTTCGGATAACGCTCCAGATAATCCTGGTGTTCCGGCTCGGCCTCCCAGAAATCGCCGGCCGGAGCCACCTCGGTGACCGCCTTGCCCGGCCACAGGCCAGAGGCATCGACGTCGGCAATGGTGTCTTCGGCGATCCGCTTCTGCTCCGCCGAGGTGTAAAAAATCGCCGAGCGATACGAGCTGCCGCGATCATTGCCTTGCTGGTTGAGAGTCGAGGGATCGTGGATCTGGAAGAAAAACTCCAGTAACGACCGATAACTCAGGATGGCCGGGTCGAAGATGACCTCGATCGCCTCGGCATGGCTGCCATGGTCCCGGTAAGTGGCGTGCGGCACGTCACCGCCGCTGTAACCCACGCGGGTCGAGATCACACCCGGATACCGGCGCAGCAGATCCTGCACGCCCCAGAAACACCCGCCAGCCAACACCGCACGTTCATCGCTCATGGAAATCAGCGCCTCATCGATGGAGACCTCAGAGATGGCGGTGCGGATGGAAAAACCAAGCCACGCGCCGGGGTTTTCCTGAACCGCCCGAGCTAGGGGTTCTTGTTGCCGCCCAGCGCACCACGCAACAGATTGTTGAGCACGTCCTTCTTGCTGCTGGGTTTCGCTGGCTGCTTGGGATCGGTTGCTTTCTTGTTCGCCGCGCCGCCCAGACCTGCCTTGAGCAAATCAGCGACGGCGCTGGGATCAAGCTTGAAACTCGGCTGACTGGCTGTGCCGGCAACGCGCACTCCGATGCCCTGATCGGACGTACCGCCGAGCACGCCGCCCAGCAGTCGACCGGCGCCCGAATTTCCAAGCAGGCCACCCAGCCCCTGGCCGGTTTGCCCGGCACCGGTGATCGCCTTGTCCAGTTTCACCAGCATGCGGAAATCCAGTTTGCCGTCAGCCGCCATGCTGCCTTTGCCGGTGAAGCTACCCAGATCGACGATGTCGGCGCTTACGCCATCAGCATTGATTCCCGACGGCTGGATCTTCAGGCTCGCCTCGGCGTGCCGGATCACCGTGTCCTGCGGCGCCTTGATGCCTGCCAGGGACAGCGCACCGCCGAGTTTCGAACCCAGGCTGTAACCAGCCAACCTCGTGTTGTCCACTGACACCGGGCCACTGATCACCAGCGCATCCAGCGGCCCCGACGCACGCAGATCCACCGTAAGACTGCCGCCACTGAGGTGGGAGTTTTCCGGCAACACCACACCAAAGACCGGCAGCAAGGGCTGCAGGTCGTCGATTGGCAACTGCTTGCCGTTGATGCGCAGCTTGAGTTGAATCGTCTTCTGTCGGTTGTCGAAATCACCGCTGAGGCTCAACTTCGCACCACCGCTGCCCAGGGTGCTGTGGTCGATACTGCCAGTACGAGCATTGAGCTGATAGCTGGCCTGATAGTCGACGCTCAACGGCTGCGGCGAAGGCGAGCCGGCGGCCACCAGTTTCAACTTGCGCGCCTCGACATGCCCTTTTGACTGCAGCACACCGTTGTCCGAAACCAGGTGCATGTCGATATCGAGCACGCCACCTGCACCCTCGGCGCCCGTCATCAACCCGGCACCGACCAGGTCGAGGTTTTTCATCACCAGATGGGCATCGATCGGCGTCAGTACCGCATTGGCCGCGCTCCACGGCCCCAGCTTGCCATCGAGCTTGAGCGACCCACCGCCAGCCATCGCCGCGCTCATCGCAAACGGAAATGCCGCACCAAGACCCACATGGCCGGCGCTCAGCTGCACGTCCTGGTATTGGCGCGAACCACCGGCCGCACGCTGCAGTTCAATGCTGCCGTTGTTGATACGCAACTGATCCACACTGAAAGCCAGGGCCTGGCCATCGGCATCTGCCGCGGGTTTAACCGCGGGGGCACCCTGCGCGCTGCCGAACCTGGCGAAATTCCAGCTGCCATCGGCCTTCTGCAAAAGCCGTACGTGCGGCTGCTGCAAGCTCAACGAGGTAATCCGCAACTCCCGGTGCAACAGCAGCGGCCACAGGCGCACGCCCAGCTCAAGCGACTTCGCACTCACGAACGGCTGCTGACCGAAGGCCGGGTCCTCGCCAATGCGGATGTCGTCGGCATCGAGCGATCCGGACCAGACCACCACATGCAATTTCCCCACCGTCACCTCACGCCCGAGCGCTTCGCTCAGGGTGCTCTGGATCTGCGGCCGAAACTGGTTGACGTCCACCAGTAGCAGCGCCACGACGGCGAGTACGACAAGCGCGACTGCGGTCGCAAGCAGTCCGATCAATACGCGTTTCATGGACCTGTCTCCCTGCGGCAATGGCCGGCAACACCCGAAGGTGAGCTTCCGATACTAGTGGCCTCGATCTGTCCGCGTCGAGCGCAGGCAGGCTGCCAGGCGACAGCGTTGCCAAACCGTTTGCCGCATCAGCCGTGAGCCACCCCGGCGCGCTGACTCGGCACCGACTTTACGGCAACCCCGTCGGCGTCTCACACGCGGACGTCGACCCGGGCGACGATCGTCGTCGGTCAAGCCACAGCGGCAGCCAAACCGGGGCACAGCCCCTCACACACAAAGGAACCACGAACATGATCACGCTGGGTATGGAAGAAGAAGTACAGGTCGTCGACGACCAGGGGCAACTGGTGCCCCATGACTTTTCCCGCGACCTGGCCCAATACGGTACGCCGGAAGGCATGCTGGATCGGGAGATACATCGCTGCGTCATCGAGCTGAAGACGCGTATCTGCAAAAACGTGCCTGACCTGGTCAGCGCCTTGAGCACGCTGCGCACGCAAGCCCGGCGCAAGGCGGCCGCGCAGGGGCAACAGATTCTGATCGCTGGCATCCATCCCACCGCGCTGTGGCAGCAACAGGCCATGCACGTCGGACCCGAATACCCGCATTACGCCCAGTTGCTGGAGGAATACCAGGATGTCGCGCGCAGCGCTTTCAGCTTCGGCATGCATCTGCACCTGGGCTTCGACTTCGCCGCACCCAAGCTGGCAATCATGAACCGGCTGCGGCATGTCCTGCCCGAAGTGCTGGCACTGTCGGCCAGCTCGCCGTTCTTCGAGGGGCGCGATACCGGCCTGGATTCGTGGCGGCACAGTCTGCTCGACCGCTATCCGCGCATGGGCACGCCAGACCCGTGGGACAGCGAACAGGCCTACCAGGCCCACGTGAACCGGCTGCGACACCTCGGCTGCCTCGGGGAGGATCAGGGGCTGTGGCAGGACCTGCGCCTGCATCATCGCTACGGCACGCTGGAAGTACGCATCATGGATACCCACCCTGACCTCGACCGCATCGGGCTGATCGCCACCTTGCTCAAGTGGGAGGCCGAAACCGTTCTGCAGGAAATCCACGCGGGTCGGGAAGGGGCGGTCTGGTCGCGCGCCTGTATCGACGAGAACAAGTGGCGCGCGCGCCGCCATGGCCTGCAGGCACAGTGGATCGAGTGGGATCGCGACGAGGTCTGCGGCACCGCCGTGCATTTCGAACGCTGGTGGTCGCGCATCGCGTTTCGCGCCAACCACGCTGCCGAACGCAATTACTGGGAAAGGCAGCTCGCCGATGCATTGCACGAAGGTACCTTTGCTGATGCCCTTCGCCAGCGCGCGGCGCATGACAACAACTGGCAACACACCTTGCAATGGATCGCCGACAGGGCTGTCGACGAGCCCCCGATGCTGCAGCAGGCAGGGGGCTGGCGATGAACGACATGCCGCAGATCCGGCTCGAGTTTTTCGAGGCCGAGGCGATGACCCGGGCACTGTCCGATACCGGAGCTCCCCATCTTCCGCGTGGCCAGATCGCCGATCACTACGCCCTCGGCAACGACGCCTTGCGGCGGGCCATCAGCGACAAGATCAGTCACCTGGTGCAGGCGCTTGAACCGCAGTTGCTGCCGGCTCGCGTACCCTGGTCCGGGGCACGGGCCGACGTGCTGGCGCTGGACATGGCCTTCGTCGAGCACGCCGAACAGCCCTTCGATCTGGCCTGGGTGGAGATCCAGGCTTTCACCTCGATGCTGCCCAGCTTTCACACCGTGCACATGGCCCAGCGCCGGCTGCGTGATCCGGGCGCCCACTGGCTCCCGCACGACGCCCTGCCCCGCGACACCGGCTGGGTCGATCACATGCGGCAATGGGTGGCGCCGCATGCGGCCACCGTGCTGATCGAGGACCGACCGCGCGACCGCATGAGCTGGCCGGA
>JBBQQL010000050.1:0-24587 GCA_038215995.1 Lysobacterales bacterium | reverse complement strand
GCGATGCGGGTCGGGATATTGGCCTTGATCAGGCCGGTGATCACGTCCACCGACGGGCGCTGGGTGGCCAGGATCAGATGCACGCCAGCAGCACGCGCCTTCTGCGCCAGCCGGGCGATCAGCTCTTCGACCTTCTTGCCCACGATCATCATCATGTCGGCGAACTCGTCGATGATGATCACGATGTAAGGCAACGGCTCCAGCGGCTCCGCGGCCAGGTTCGGCATCTCCGGATTGGGCCGGAACAGCGGATCGAGCAGCGGCTGGCCGGCGTTCTCGGCGTCCTTCACCTTCTTGTTGAAGCCGCCGAGATTACGCACGCCCACCGCGGCCATCAGCTTGTAGCGACGCTCCATCTCGGCCACGCACCAGCGCAGCGCGTTGGCGGCCTCCTTCATGTCGGTGACCACCGGCGCCAGCAGGTGCGGAATGCCCTCGTACACCGAGAGCTCCAGCATCTTCGGGTCGATCATGATCATGCGCACGTCTTTCGCACTGGCCTTGTACAGCAGGCTCAGCACCATCGCATTGACCGCCACCGACTTGCCTGATCCGGTGGTTCCCGCCACCAGCAGATGCGGCATCTTGGCCAGGTCGACCACCACCGGCTTGCCGCCGATGTCCTTGCCCAGCGCCAGCGCCAGCGGTGACTTCAGCTGGTCGTACTTGTCCGAGCGCAGGATCTCCGAGAGGTAGACGATCTGCTTCTTGGTGTTGGGAATCTCCAGCCCGATCACGTTCTTGCCGGGGATCACGTCGACCACGCGCACGCTGACCACCGACAGGCCGCGGGCGATGTCCTTGTCCAGACTCGATACCTGCGAGCCGCGAATGCCTGGCGCCGGTTCCATCTCGAAACGGGTGATCACCGGGCCCGGATAGGCACCGACCACCTTGGCCTCGATCTTGAAGTCCTTCAGCTTGAACTCGACCTGGCGCGAGAGCACTTCGAGGGTTTCCTCGGAATAGCCCGGCCCCTGCGGCGGCGCTTCGTCGAGCAGCGACAGTGGCGGCAATTCACCGGGCGTGGCCGCACCGACAAACAACGGAATCTGCGTTTCCAGGCGGGCGCGTTCGCTCTTCACCACCGGTGCCGGCGGCGCCTCGATGCGTACCGGCTCGCGTTTGGCTTGCCTGACCGCGTCGGCTTTCTTCACCACCTCGCGCTCGGTGCGTGCCTGGCGCGCGGCCAGCAACTGCGGCGCCTCCTGCATCTTGCCGCGCAGCCATCCCATCAACTGCAGCACCGTGCGCCCGGTCCAGTCCATCAGCTTGAACCAGGACAGGCCGGTGGCCAGGGTGACTGAAATCAGGAACAGGGCCAGCAGCAGCAGCGGCGCACCCTTGGCGCCAAAGGCGCGCAGCAAGGCATCGCCGACCCACACGCCGATGATGCCGCCGACACCCTGCGGCAGCACCGGATCGTCGTGGAAATTGAGATACAGCAAGGCCGGCGCGGTAATGAAAAAGCACACGGAACCGGCCAGCCGCAGCGACGGCTCCCACGGGTGCAGCACCACCTGCTCGCTGCGCTGGCGCAGCACCTGCACGCCCAGCAACAGCAGCAACAGCGGGAAGCAGTACGCCACCAGGCCGAAGATCCAGCGCAGCAAATCGGCGATATAGGCGCCGACCGTGCCGCCGAAATTGTGTGCGCGCTGGAACTGGCCAGCATTGGTCCAGCTCGGATCATGCGGGTTGTAGCTGAACAGGCATACCAGCAGGTATACCGCCAGCGGCAGCAGCAGCAAGGCGCCAGCTTCACGCAGCCGCCGCTTCATCTCCTCGCTGAGGCCTTCCCTGGGTTGTTTTTTCACATTCGCGCTGCGCGCCACCTTGGGTGCCCCCTTCCTGTCAGCCAAGGGTCAGAGCATACCTTGCACGGAAGGTGCCTCAAGGGCCCCGTTCACAGAAGCAGTAGCTGTACGCATATGTCGATAATCCTTTGGGGGCGCTTGATAAATCGGCCACGCCATCGCCGCGCTGGCGTCGTCGACGTGCAGATGACTTGAATCGAACCAGCGCACTCCCCATTCTTGCCGGGGTCGCTCGCTCTCGCCGTCGCCACCGGGCCGGTTTTGATGAAACCGCTGCACCGGCTGGAGCGAACAGCCACTCAAGTCACCAGCAAACCCAAGGATTATACCCATCATGACTACCCCCAAGCACAGCCGCCTGCTGATCCTCGGCTCCGGTCCGGCCGGCTACACCGCGGCGGTTTACGCGGCCCGCGCCAATCTCAAGCCGACCATGATCACCGGCATGCAGCAGGGCGGTCAGCTGATGACCACCACCGAGGTGGACAACTGGCCGGGCGACGTCGAGGGGCTGCAGGGGCCGGACCTGATGAAGCGCATGGCCGAACACGCCGAGCGCTTCCACACCGAGATGATTTTCGACCACATCCACACCGCCGACTTCAAGCAGCGCCCATTCCGGCTCAAGGGTGACTCCGGCGAATACACCTGCGACGCGTTGATCATCACCACCGGCGCCACCGCCAAGTACCTCGGCATTGCCAGCGAGGAAAAATTCAAGGGCAAGGGCGTGTCGGCCTGTGCCACCTGCGACGGCTTCTTCTTCCGCGACCAGGACGTGGTGGTGATCGGCGGTGGCAATACCGCCGTCGAGGAAGCGCTGTACCTGTCCAACATCGGCCGCAAGGTCTACCTGGTGCATCGCCGCGACAAGCTGCGCGCCGAAAAGATCATGCAGGACAAGCTGTTCGAGAAGGCTGCCGCCGGCAAGATCGAGCTGGTCTGGAACCACAGCATCGACGAAGTGCTCGGCGACGACACCGGCGTCACCGGCGTGCGCGTGAAGGACGTCAACTCCGGCGTCACCCGCGACATCGAGGCCACCGGCTTCTTCGTGGCTATTGGCCATACGCCGAACACCGGCATCTTCGAAGGCCAGCTCGACATGCACGACGGCTACATCAAGATCAAGAGCGGCCTGTCCGGCATGGCCACGATGACCTCGGTACCGGGCGTGTTCGCCGCGGGCCATGTCGCCGACCATGTCTATCGCCAAGCCGTCACCTCGGCCGGTTTCGGTTGCATGGCCGCGCTGGACGCCGAGCGCTGGCTTGACCAGCAGACGCCTTCCGCCTGAGCAGGAAGATCACGAGACAGATATCAGGCTGCCTCGTGACTGATTGACCTTGACGACCGCAGCTCAACTCGCCACAGGCACAATAGGGCGATGAAGCCGAGATATTCAGCATGAACGTCAAGTTGAGAATGGTGGTGCTGCGAATCACACGGCGGCTGTGGTTTCGTTCGGCGCTGTACGGTTTGCTCGCCATCGCCACGGCGCTGGTGGGCACGTTTGCCAGGGGTCTGATTCCGGAGGGCCTGGCCACCCGGATCGGTGCCGCTGCGGTCGGCAACATTCTTGGCATTCTCGCCTCGAGCATGCTGGCGGTCACTACCTTTTCGCTCTCCACCATGGTGTCGGCGTACGCCGCCGCCAGCAGCAACGCCACGCCGCGCGCATCCACCTTGTTGATCGAGGATTCGGGTTCACAGCAGGCGCTGGCGACCTTCATTGGCGCCTTCCTGTTCAGCATCGTCGGCCTGATCGCGCTGAGCACGGGCGTGTACGGCGACAGCGGTCGCCTGATCCTGTTTGCCGCCACCATCCTCGTGATCGTGATGATCGTGGTGACGCTGCTGCGCTGGATCGATCACCTCTCGCGGCTGGGGCGCGTCACCGAGACCATCGATCGTGCAGAACGCGCCACGCAAGCGGCGATGAAGTCGCTCGCCGCCGCGCCACGCCTGCATGCTGCGCCCTATGGCGAGCTGCCCGAGGACACCGTGCCGGTCCACAGCGCACACATCGGATACGTTACTTATATCGATGTACAAAAACTGCAGCAGCTGGCCGAAGAACAGGAGCTCCACCTCTGGGCCGACGTGGCTGCCGGCAGTTTCATTGTCCCGCAACGGGCGGTGTGCCGGTTGTCGTGTGCGGTCGAGGATGATGTCGCCAAACGCATCGCCAATGCCTTTGTCGTGGAGGACATGCGCAACTTCGACCAGGACCCGCTGTTCGGCATGATCGTACTGACGGAAATCGCGCAGCGCGCGCTGTCCCCGGGCATCAACGATCCAGGCACCGCCACCGATGTGCTCGGTACCGTCACCCGACTGCTCTGCCACTGGGCCAAGGCGATGCAGGAGAACGATGCCGACGAGCCCCGCTACGAGCGCGTGCATATTCGCGCGCTGGACGAGCGCCGATATTTCTCCGATGTTTTTGGGCCGCTGGCCAGGGACAGTGCCGGCATGCTCGAAGTCGCCTCCCACTTGCACCAGTCGCTAGCCACACTGGGGCAGCTTGGTTACGCCCCCTACATGGAGCCGGCAGCGGAACAGGCCGAGCGAGCACTGCAGTTCTCGGCCAAAATCATGGTCATTCCTGACGACGTGCGCGTGCTGCGCGAGATTGCCCACCCGCGGCCGTCCTCGATATGAGCGTGGCAACCACCGAGCTGATCGCCCGCTTCCACCCACGCATCGATGGCATCGACGCCGTACGCTGGAACGCCCTGCGAGCGGACGACAACCCCTTCGTTTCGCACGATTTTCTCCACGCGCTCGAGCGCACCGGTTGCCTGCATGTCGATTACGGCTGGCAAGCCCATCACCTGGCGTTGTACCAGGACGACGCCCTGGTCGCCGCGGCACCGCTCTACCTGAAAGGCAACTCACACGGCGAGTTCGTGTTCGACTGGAGCTGGGCCAGCGCATGGGAACGCGCCGGTGGCGAGTACTACCCCAAGCTGCTCAATGCCGTGCCCTACTCGCCCGTGCCCGGCCCACGCCTGCTCGCTGGCAACGACGAACGCACGCCAACCCTGCAAAAGGCACTGGTGCAGGCGATGTGCGCCGAAGCCGGGCGCATGGGACTGTCCTCGGTCCACGCGAATTTCCTGCAACCGACCGAACTCGCTGCCTTCGACGCGCAGTGGCTGGCCCGCTCGGACGTGCAGTTCCACTGGCACAACCACGACTACCCGCACTTTCCCGCGTTTCTGGCCACGCTCAACCACAAGAAGCGCAAGAACATCCTGCGCGAACGCAGCCAGGTCGAGGCCAGCGGGCTTGCCATCGAGTGGCGCAGCGGCGACAGCCTCGACCGCGACGAGTGGCAGCAACTGCATGGGCTGTACGAAACCACCTTCGACGCCAAGGGCAACCATGCCGCACTGACCTCAAGCTTTTTTCAGCGCCTTGGTGAACTCGGATCGCTGGCGCAGGTTGCACTGGCTCGCCAGGATGAAAAGATCGTGGCGATGGCGCTGTTCATCCAGGGCGGCGGCGTGCTGTACGGACGCTACTGGGGCGCATCGATCGACGTACCCGGCCTGCACTTCGAGCTGTGCTATTACCGCGGCATCGAATATGCCATCGCGCAAAAGCTGACCCGCTTCGAACCCGGCGCCCAGGGCGAGCACAAGCTGGCGCGTGGGTTCCTGCCGGCTCGCACGTATTCGCGGCATTACCTGGCAAACACCGATTTTCGCGCGGCCGTGGCGGCGGCGCTGGCGCGTGAGGCGTCTGCGGTCGACGACTACGAGCACGACCTGCTGGCCCATAGCCCGTTCGCGCGCTCGCAGAGCGATGCCGTGTAGCCGCTGGGTCGCACGAGGATATCGGGCCGTCCAGCGCATCGACTCCAGGCTGCCAAACGGCGGCGAATGCGCAGTTGCACGTCGCCCGGCCCACGCCGTTGCTCGCTCTGACTCGTACGTGCAGGTCAAACCCGTGCAGCAAGCGAGGCCACACGCCATGGCGACAGCACGGTCCTGACTGACGCGTCGTGACGCATTTGCGTCAGCATGTGACCTGAACCTTCAGTGCGACGCCCTAGCGCAAACAAGATCTTGCCACCACCCCTGGTCGCCAGATAGTGTGGGACACACTTCACAGTTTCTGCATGATGTGGCACAAAGATTGCTCTACTATTGCAAGGTGACACCATCGGGGAAATTTCTGCGTCCTGTCCACTTTATCTCGGGCCTGCCCCGCTCCGGCTCGACCCTGCTCTCTGGCGTGCTTCGCCAAAACCCCCGTTTCCATGCCGGCATGAGTGGTCCCGTCGGCGGCCTGTTCAACAACCTGCAAGGGGAGATGAGCGGCCGCAACGAGTATTCCGTCTTCATTACCGACGCCCAGCGCCAGCGCATGCTGCAGGGCTTGTTCGAGAACTACTACGGCGATGAATTCAGCGCCGAGGTGGTGTTCGACACCAACCGGATCTGGTGCAGCAAGCTGCGCATCCTGAAGCACCTGTTTCCCCAGGCCAAGGTGATTGCCTGCGTGCGGCATCTGCCCTGGATCATCGACAGTATCGAGCAGCTGATCCGCCGCAATGCCCTGCAACCTTCAGCCATCTTCAACTACCAGCCCGGCGGCACCGTCTATTCGCGCAGCGAAGGGCTGGCCAATGGCGATGGCATGGTCGGCTTTGCCTACAACGCGCTGAAAGAGGCGTACTACGGCGAGGACACCGCCAACCTGATGCTGCTGCAGTACGAGACGCTGGTGAACCACCCAGCGCACGCGATGAAGGCCATCTACGACTTCATCGGCGAACCCGCCTTTGCGCACGATTTCGACCACGTCAGCTACGACGCGAACGAGTTCGACCTGCGCGCTGGCACCCCGGGCCTGCATACCGTGCGCCAGAAAATCGAGGCGCGCGAGCGCGCCACGGTGCTGCCGCCGGATGTGTTCCGGCGCTTCGAGAACGATGCTTTCTGGCGCGATCCACAGCTCAATTTTCGTGGGGTGCGGGTGGTCTGACTGCCACCTGGGCAAACCGCTCCGCTGTCACCCTTGCCCGCTGAATTTTCATGATCGGTTGCGCTGCAAAGCACGACCGATACCCCGCTGCACGCCCCTGATGCCCAGGCGATCCCGCCCTGGCATCACCCCAGGAAATGTCTTCGAATGAATCGTATCTATCGTCTGGTCTGGAATCGCACCCTGCGCGTGCTGCAGGTGGCTTCGGAATTCGCCCGCTCTCCACGTAGCGGATCGGGCAGCCATGCCGACAGCCGCCCAGCGTTGCGCCGCCAGCCGCTCGCGCACGCCTGTGCGCTGGCGCTGGCGCTTGGCCTAGTGGTCACGAGCGCGCCTGCGCTGGCAGGCACCACCGGCGGCAATGGGGGAACCGGATCTGGTTCCTATCCCGGAACCGGCGGCCCTGCGGGCACAGGCAGCACTCCAGGCACCAATAACGGCGGCACGGGTGGCAGCAACTACGCTAACGGAGGCGCAGGTGGTGGCGCCGCAGGTAGCGGGGGCGCTGGCGGTGGTGGCAAATACAGTGCCAGTGCTGGTGCTGGCGGCACAAGCACCGGCGGCGGAAGGGGAGGCAATGGTGTCCGAGGATCGTGGACCACTGGCGGCGGTGGCGGCGCCGGCGGCGGCCTGAGCACACTCGGCCTCGGCGGCGGTGGCGGCGGCGGTGGCGCCTACTATGCCGGCGGCGGCGGCGGCGGCGGCGGCGGGCTCGGCTTTTCCTTCAGCAGCAACACCACCAACGCGAGCAGCATCAGCGGGGGCAACGGGGGCAATGGGGGCGGGATCAGTGACGGGAAAAGCAGCGGCGGCGGCGGCGGTGGTGGCGGCGGCGGGGCACTGATAGGCGCGGGTTATGCGCTAATCAACGGCAGCGCCATTTCCGGCGGCAATGGCGGTGCCGGGACTGTTTCAGGCGCTGGCGGCGGTGGCGGCGCGGGCGTGTTGATGGACATCGGCGCCAGCCTGACCAACTCCGGCAGCATCAGCGGTGGCAACGGCGGCGGCGGTAGCAACGCTGGCGCGGGTGGCGCGGGACTCTTTGCCGGCGGCAACACCACCATCACCAACAGCGGCACGATCAGCGGCGGCCTGACTGGTGGCAGTGGTGCGCAAGCGGACGCCATCGAATTCGACGGCACCGGCAACACACTCAATGTGCAGACGGGCTCGACCATCAACGGGGACCTCGAACTGGATGCTGGGGCTGGCGTCACCATCGCCAACTTGAACAGCGGCCTGACCCTGGGCAATGCCATCAAGCTCGACAGCAGTGCCTCGGCGCTCACCTTCAACGCCGTCTACGACGACTTCACGGTATCCGGCGTGATCTCCGGCAGCGGCAGCGTCAACGTCCTGTATAGAAGTCTCTTGCACTTCACCAACACCAACACCTATAGCGGCGGCACCACGATCGCCAGTCAGGCCTTCCTGGAGCTTGGCGATGGAGGCACGACGGGTTCTGTTGCCGGCAACGTCACCGACAACGGCGCGCTCGCCTTCAATCGTTCCGATGCCGTCACTTTCGGTAACGTCATCAGCGGCAGCGGCAGCCTGATCCAGGCCGGCAGCGGCACGCTGATCCTCACCGGTGCCAATACCTACACCGGCACCACCATGATCAACGCGGGCACGCTGCAGATCGGCAATGGCGGCACCACCGGCTCGATCACCGGTGATATCACCGACAACGGCGCCCTCGCCTTCAATCGTTCCGATGCCGTCACGTTCGGCAATATCATCAGCGGCACGGGCTCGCTCTCGCAGAACGGCAGCGGCCTACTGGTGCTCAACGGTATCAACAGCTACAGCGGCGCCACCACGGTGGCCAGCGGCAGCCTGCTGATCGGCGACAGTACCCACCCGGGCGCATCGATTGCCGGCGACGTCACTGTCGATGGCGGCGCCATGCTCGGCGGCCATGGCAGCATCGGCGGCAACGTGGATATGGCCAGCGGCGCGCACCTGTCGCCGGGCGGCAGCATCGGCACGCTGACGGTCGGCGGTGACCTGACGGTCGCGCAGGGCGGCATTCTCGACTATGAGTTCGGCGCTGCTGGCACCGGTTTCAGCACCCCCGGCACCGGCGATCAGGTGAGCGTCGGCGGAAACCTCACCTTGAATGGCGCGATCCTCAACGTGACCGCAGATACGGGCTTCGGCCAGGGTCTCTATAACGTCTTCAGTTACGGTGACACGCTTACCGAGACCAACGGTGGCATCGCGCTGGGCAACGTTCCCTCGGGCAACACTCTCAGCATCCAGACGCTCACCGCCAGCAAGCAGATCAATCTGCTCAATACCACCGGCCTGGCCCTCAACTTCTGGAACGGCAATGGCCTGGCCTCCTCCTCCCAGATGGGCGGTGGCAACGGCACGTGGTCGATCACTTCGCCAAACTGGACAGATGCGAACGGCACGATGAACTCAGCGCTGCAGCCGCAGCCGGGTTTCGGCATCTTCGGCGGAGCCGCCGGCACGGTCACGGTCGACAACAGCGCTGGCGCAGTGACCGTCACCGGCCTGCAATTCGCCAGCGATGGCTACGTGATGAACGGCGACACGCTGACCCTGGTTGCTGACGGCAGCGGCAATGCGCCAACGATTCGCGTGGGTGACGGCACGGTCGCAAGCGCCGCGGATGTCGCGACCATCTCGAACGTCCTCACCGGTACCGACGGCCTGGTCAAGGCCGACTTCGGCACGCTTGTGCTCTCGGGTCAATACAACATCAGCGGCGCTTCGTCAGTCGAAGGCGGCGAGCTGGATCTGCAGGGCAGCGGCAGCTTCCACGGTGGTATCAGCATGAGCAGCGGTACCACGCTGCGGATGGGTGGTGGATATGTGTCTGGAGTCGCTGGCGGCAATGGTGCGAAATATTCCGGTACCAGCGGCAACGGCGCGGCAGGCAGCGCCGCCATCAGCGGCAGCAACTTTGCGCTGATCAACCACGGTGGAGTCTATGGGGGCAATGGCGGCTACGGTGGCAGCGGCAAATATTCCACTGGGACCAGCGGCAGCGGTGGCGCGGGCGGGACCGCTGGGTCGGGAGTGAGCGGCACCGGCTTTACCGCGACGAACAACGGCGCGATCAACGGGGGTGCGGGTGGCCACGGTGGTGTCGCAGGAACTGGCAGCAATGGTAGCTATGGCTACTCCGTCAATGGCGGCAATGGCGGCAATGCCGGCAATGGCGGAAGTGGCGGAAATGGTGGTGCCGGTGCAAGTGCGAGCGGATTCACCATGGTGAATACCGGAAACATTGCCGGTGGCAACGGCGGCGATGGTGGCAGCGGTGGCAATGGCGGCAACGGTGGCAATTCCTATTACGGTAGTGGTGGCAATGGTGGCAATGCCGGCCTTGGCGGCAATGGCGGCAACGGCGGCGTCGGCGTTACGGGCTCGGGTTTCACCTTGACCAACAGCGGAACCATTCGTGGTGGTAACGGCGGACTGGGCGGCAGCGGCGGCGCTGGCGGTTATGCAGGTACCGGCCAGGTGTCTGGCGTCAACGGCTCGCCCGGCACCCTCGGGACGAACGGCACTGCCGGCGTGGGTGGCGTTGGCATCAGCGCGGCGGGCAATGCCACCGTAATCAACTCCGGCACGATCGCCGGTGGCCATGCCAATGGTGGCAGCGGTGTTCAGGCCGATGCTGTCGACTTCTCCGGCGGCGGCAACATGCTGGAAATCGACGCCGGCTCGAGCATCAGCGGCAACGTGGTCAGCACCAGCGGCAACACCAACGGCGGCGACACGTTTGCTCTGGGCGGCGCCGCAAACGAAAGCTTCGACGTCTCGCAGCTGGGCTCGCTCGGCAGCAGTACCCAGTATCAGGGCTTCGCCCACTATGCCAAGAACGGCACCAGCACCTGGGCCCTGACCGGTACGGGCACCGCCAGCCAGGCATGGACCATCACCAATGGCACTTTGGCCGGCGACACCACCAGCCTGATCGGTAACGTTACCTTCGCACCAGTCACCAGCGGATCGGCCAGTGTCTCGTTCAATCAGACAGCCGACGGCATCTATGCCGGCATGATTTCGGGCAATGGCTCGCTGATAAAAATCGGCAGCGGCACGCTCATGCTTGCCGGCGCCAATAGCTATGCCGGTGGCACCACGATCAACGCGGGCACGCTGCAGATCGGCAACGGCGGCACCAGCGGCTCGATCACCGGCAATGTCACCGACAACGGCACCATCGTCTTCGATCGTTCCGATGCAGTCACCTTCGGCAACGTGATCAGTGGCACGGGCAGCCTGAGCCAGATTGGCAGCGGCACGCTGATCCTCACCGGCGCCAATACGTATGCCGGCGGCACCACGATCAGTGCGGGCTCGCTGCAGATCGGCAATGGTGGTACTGCCGGCTCGATCACCGGCGATGTCACCAACAACGGTAGCCTGGCCTTCGATCGTTCCGATGCCGCCAGCTTCGGCAATGTGATTAGCGGTACGGGCAGCGTGAGCAAAATCGGCAGCGGCACGCTGACCCTCACCGGCGCCAACAGCTACACCGGCGGCACCCTGCTTGGCACCGGCACGCTGGTACTGGGCAACGCCTCGGCCATCGGCAGCAGCATCTTGGCAATGGCGGAGAACACTACCCTTGGCTTCACCAGCAGCTTCACGCTGGCCAATGCGATCACCTTGTCCGGCGACCCTACCTTCAACGTGGGCAGCGGGCTCGCCACGACGCTCAGTGGCGGCATCAGTGATGGCACCCAGTCGGGTGATCTGGTCAAGACCGGCGGCGGCACCTTGATCCTGTCCGGTGTGGATACCTATACCGGCAGCACCGAAGTGGCGGCAGGCACGCTCGAGGTTCAGGGCAGCATCGTCAGTGCGGTCAGCGTCGACAGCGGCGCCACGTTGACCGGCACCGGCAGCGTCGGTGGCATGACGATCGCCAACGGCGCCACCCTCACACCGGGTGGCAACGCCATCGGCACGCTGTCGGTCAACGGCAATGTCAGCATCGCTTCGGGCGCCAGCTACCAGCTCGATGCCACCGACACCGGCAGCAGCGACCTGATCCACGCTACCGGCATAGTCACCCTGGGTGGCGGTTCGGTGGTCGCGCTGGCGGCTGGCAGCAACTGGGCGGCGTCGACCCGCTACACCATCGTCACCGGCGACGGCAGCGTCAGCGGCAGCTTCGGCACAGCGAGCTCGAACTTTGCCTTCCTGACCCCGACACTCAGCTACGACGCCAACGATGCCTACCTGACCCTGGTGCGTAACATCACCACGTTCCCGTCGGTGGGCATCACGCCCAACCAGGTGCACACGGCCGGGGCGGTGGAAGCCCTGGGCTCGTCCAACGCGCTGTACAACGCCGTATTGCCGCTGGCAGCCGGCCCGGCCCGGGCCGCGTTTACGGAGCTGGCCGGCGACGGCCTGGCCAGCACGCGCACCGCGATTGTCGGTGACAGCCACTACGTCCGCGATGCCATCAGCAATCACCTGCTCGGCGTGCAGAACGCCGCCGGCAACGCGCAGAGTGACGGGCAGATCAACGCCTGGAGCAGTGCCTGGGGCCACGGCGGTCACATCGACGGCAACAACAATGCAGCGCAGTCCACCGATGTCGGCAGCGGCATGCTGGTCGGTGCCGATCGCGACCTGGGCATCTGGCGCCTGGGTGCCGTGGCCGGGTTCGGTCAGCTGTCCAACAGCACCGACATGGCAAGCGACGCGCACAGCACCTCGACCATCGCCGGCTTGTACACCGGCGTGGATCTGGGCGCGTGGAAGCTGCAGGGCGGTGCCACGCAGAGCTGGTATCGCACCGACACCCATCGCACGATCGACGTGCCGGGTATCGTCGGCATCGCCACCGGTACCACCGACAGTGGCGTCACGCAGACCTTCGTCGATGGTGGCTACACGTTCCAGATGGCGCAGGGCAGCCTCACGCCCTACCTCAACCTGGCCCGCGTCTGGGTGCATCAGGACGCGATGCAGGAGGCCGGCACACCGGCCGCGCTGTCGGTACAGGCGGCCGGCAGCAGCGTGAACTACGGCACGGCGGGTTTGCGCGGCGTGTTCGACTCCACCTCCGGCACCCAGCTCTACGCCAACCTGGGCTTCCAGCATGCGTGGGGCGACCTGGCCTCGAGCAACACGCAGCGCTTTGCCCAGGGTGGCACCACCAGCTTCAGCGTCGCCGGCCTGCCGGTAGCGATGAACGCGGGTGTCGTCGATCTGGGCATCCGCTTCATGGTGGCCAGCAACGTCACCGTCGATGCCGGCTATCACGGCCAGTTCGCCAGCAACACCACCGATCAGAGCGCACGCATGACCTTGAACGTGCGCTTCTGAGTTACTCGCCCACCCGGTGCCGGGTAGCCGGTTAAGCTTTGCCCGACGGGTCTGCCTTCGAAAGAATGCAGACCCGTCTTGCTTGGCGCGGCTGAAATCGGTGGTTCCCGCGGGCCGTGATCAGCATCGGCGACACCCGTCCTTCAACGGCGGCCTGCCGGTGGATTCATGCGACCATGCGCCGGACCTACGCCTTTTGACCGTCCGCAAGCCATGTTTCGACAAGCGAATGAAAACGGGATCGACAGCACGCGACCTGCACGATGCAGACCGGCCTGCGCATGATCCACCTGCCCCTGCTCGATCCGCATGCGCCGGAAATTTTCCCCGACCCGCGGCTGGCGCTGGACGAGCCCAACGGCCTGCTGGCGTTTGGCGGCGACCTTTCGCACGAACGACTGCTCGCTGCCTACCGGCAAGGGATCTTTCCCTGGTACAGCGACGGCGAGCCTATCCTGTGGTGGTCGCCTGACCCGCGTTGCGTGTTTCGCACCGACCGGCTGAAGCCGAACCGCAGCCTGCGCCGACAGCTCGCCCACAAGCCGTGGCAGGTAACCGTGGACCACGCTTTCGGTGAGGTGATTCGCGCCTGTGCCGCCCCTCGCGATGACCACGCAGGAACCTGGCTGTTGCCGCCGATGATCGATGCCTACCTGCAACTTCACCGCACGGGCCACGCGCACAGCGTCGAAGTGTGGGACGGTGCCAAGCTGGTCGGCGGCATCTACGGCGTGGCGATCGGACGGCTGTTCTGCGGCGAGTCGATGTTCAGTGCCGAAAGCGGCGGCTCCAAGCTCGCCTTGACCAGCCTCGCCCGGCTGCTGCACGAACACGGCTATCCGCTGATCGACGCGCAGGTGGCAAACGCACACACGATGAGTCTGGGCGCGGTGGAAATACCGCGCGGCGAATTTCTGGCCAGGGTCAACCTGCTCACCAAGCAACCCGGCCACGTCGGCAGCTGGGCTAATCTCAGCACGGCCAGCACACCACAGGCCTGACGAACCAGTTACAACATAGCAGCACCCCCGACCTCTACGCTGCATTGAGCGCGGCGGCGCGTTCCGCACGGAAGCCACTGAAAAGCAGATACACAAGAGGTGATTGATGTCAGACACAAGCAGCCGGTTGATGGGGACCCATGATCGATTTCAGGTTCGCTGGGTATTTGGCAACCTCGGCGAGGTATTGCGGCAGCAGCTGGTCGCGTTCTGGCTTAAGGAAGGCGCGCTGTCACATGCTGCTGAAGCATGGCGCAGGGCATTCGAGGCGGCTTGCGTGCTGACTGACGGTGAAAGCGGCGATATTGCCGGCGTCTGCACTGTTTCCATACGCTTGGATGATCACGAACGCTGCTACGGCTTCGTGCGTATTTTCATCAGCGTGGACAGTCGCTTTGTGGGCCTCAATGTGCGCCTGATGGAATGCATGATCGAAGGCTTCAGCGCACTCGCAAGCGAGCCTGGCGCACCGCAGCGATTGGTCGCCACCATCGAGAACCCCAAGATCAGACGTCGCGGTGCGCAGCGCATTCTCTCAAGGCTGGGTTTTGTCCCTACGGGCACCGCACCGAATGGCGAGATGGTGATCGAACGCAAGCTTTAGCGAGCCCCTCTCACGCTAGCCGCTGCCATCCGCCACATCGACATGACCCGTCGATGGGCTGCACGTGTTCAGCTCAGCTACGTGTCTGATATTTGCGCGCCACGTAATCATCAAGAATGCCGACGAACTCGTTGGCAATATTGTCGCCACGCAAGGTCATCGCCTTCTGCCCGTCGATGAACACCGGCGCGGCCGGTGCTTCGCCATTGCCGGGCAACGAGATGCCGATGTTGGCGTGCTTGGATTCGCCGGGGCCATTGACGATGCAGCCCATCACGGCCAGGGTGAGGTTTTCCACGCCGTCGTATTTGATCCGCCACAACGGCATCTGTTCGCGCACATGCGCCTGCACCGTCTGCGCCAGTTCCTGGAAGAACTCGCTGGTGGTGCGGCCGCAGCCAGGGCATGCGGTGACCAGTGGGGTGAACGAGCGCAGACCCATCGTCTGCAGCAGTTCCTGCGCCACGATCACTTCGCCGGTGCGTGCTCCGCCCGGCTCGGGGGTGAGTGAGATGCGGATGGTGTCGCCGATGCCTTCCTGCAGCAGCACCGCCAGCGCGGCGCTGGACGCGGTGATGCCCTTGGAACCCATGCCGGCCTCGGTCAACCCCAGGTGAAGGGCGTAGTCGCAGCGCACGGCCAGGTCGCGATACACGGCGATCAGTTCCTGCACGCCGGAGACCTTGCACGACAGGATGATGCGGTCGCGCGCGAGGCCGATCTCCTCGGCCTTCGCGGCCGAATCCAGCGCCGAACGGATCAGTGCTTCGCGCGCCACGTGCGCGGCATCCCAGGGCTCGGCGCGACTGTGGTTCTGGTCCATCAGCATGGCGACCATGCTCTGGTCGAGCGAGCCCCAGTTGGCGCCGATGCGTACCGGCTTGTTGTAGCGCAGCGCCATCTCGATGATGGCGCCGAACTGGCTGTCTTTCTTCTTGCCGAAGCCGACGTTGCCGGGGTTGATGCGGTACTTCGCCAGCGCCTCGGCGCAGGCCGGCTCGGCCTCCAGCAACTGGTGACCGTTGTAGTGGAAGTCGCCGATGATCGGCACCTCCACCCCCATCATCGCCAGCCGCTCGGCGATCCGCGGCACCGCCGCGGCGGCGGCCGGCGTGTTGACCGTGATGCGCACCAGCTCGGAACCGGCGCGGGCCAGTTCGGCGATCTGTCTGGCGGTGCTGGCCGGGTCCTCGGTGTCGGTATTGGTCATCGACTGCACCACGATCGGCGCACCGCCGCCGACCGTCACCTTGCCGATCTGCACGGACACGCTGGATCGCCTTGGAAACGGCTCGGCCGGACGCGGTTTCTCGGTAGCACGCTCACTCATGGAATCAACCGGATGCAATCAAGGGGGGGAATGGGTCGCGAGGGCTCGCGCTGAGCTCCTAGGATACCCGATCGGGCCTTTTTCCCTGCGGCAAAAGGGCGCAAAATAACGTTGGTTGACAAAATGTCGCAGCCATCTGATCGAAGTCAAGGCGGACCCGCGCGCACTATCCAATAATCTCGCGCTCCATCGGGGATAACTGCATGCCAAACACCGAGTACTACAACGACAAGGTTGTACGCCAGTTCCTGCTGGCCGCTGCCGTGTGGGGCATCATCGGCATGTCGGTCGGCGTTTACGCTGCTGCCGAACTGATGTGGCCGGCGCTGAATTTCAACCTTCCCTGGCTGACCTTCAGCCGGATTCGTCCCGATCACACCTTCGGGGTGATCTTCGCCTTCGGCGGCTCGGCCCTGATGGGCACCTGCTACTACGTGGTGCAGCGCACCGGCCATGCGCGCCTGGCGCTGGGCCGGTTGGCCGGGTTCACCTTCTGGGGCTGGCAGCTGATCTGCGTGATCGCGATGGTGACGATGCCGCTGGGCATGACCCAGAGCAAGGAATACGCCGAGCCGGAATGGTTCGTCGATATCCTGATCGCGGTGGTCTGGGTGAGCTTCGGCATAGTGTTTTTCGCCAGCCTCACGCGCCGCCGCATCAAGCACATCTATGTGGCGAACTGGTACTACGGTGCCTTCATCATCGCCGTCGGCTTGCTGCACATCGTCAACAACCTCGCCCTGCCGGTGTCGATGACGAAGTCGTACCCGATCTATTCGGGCGTGGTCGATGCGATGGTGCAGTGGTGGTACGGCCACAACGCGGTGGCCTTCTTCCTCACCGCCGGCTTCCTCGGCATGATGTACTACTTCGTGCCGCGCCAGGCGCAGCAGCCGCTGTGGAGCTACCGTTTCTCCATCGTCAATTTCTGGGCCCTGATCTCGGTCTACATGTGGGCCGGCGCGCATCACCTGATGTACACCGCGCTGCCCGATTGGGTGCAGTCGGTCGGCATGGCATTCTCGCTGGTGCTGCTGATGCCCAGTTGGGGTTCGGCCGCTAATGGCCTGCTCACCTTCAACGGCTCTTGGCACCGGCTGAAGACCGACCCCGCCGCGAAGTTCATGGTGATGTCGCTGGTGTTCTACGCCGCGGCCACCTTCGAAGGCTCGATGATGGCGATCAAGACCGTGAACTCGCTGTCGCACTACACCGACTGGACGATCGCCCACGTGCACTCCGGCTCGCTCGGCTGGGTGGCGATGATCACCATCGGCTCGCTCTACGCGATGGCCCCGCGCGCCCTCGGCCAACCGGCGATGTATTCGCGCAAGGGCATGGAGTGGCACTTCTGGCTGCACATGATGGGCACCCTGCTTTACGTGGGCTCGATGTGGACCGCCGGCGTGACCGAGGGCCTGATGTGGCGCGCCACCCAGCCCGACGGTTCGCTCACCTACTCGTTCCTGGACAGCCTGATTGCGATCAAGCCGCTGTACCTGATCCGCTGGTCTGGCGGCCTGTTCATCGTCACGGGCATGTGGGTGATGGCCTGGAACCTCTGGCACACCGCCGCGGATGCGCGGGCGCGGCTGATCAAGCCCATTCCGGTACCGATTCCCGAGCCGGAGCCGCACCAGGTTCCCGCCCCGCTACCGGCTGTCGGTTGAGGATCACGCGATGGCACTCAAGTACAAACATTTCGAAGTGATCGAGAAGCATGCCGGACTGCTGGCGATCGGCATCGTGATCATGGTCTCGCTCGGTGGCCTGGCGGAGATCACCCCGCTGTTCGTCGAGGCGCATACGCTCAAGGCACCACCCAACGTGCACCCGTATGACCCGCTGCGGCTGGCTGGCAGGGACGTCTACGTGCGGGAGGGCTGTTATCTGTGTCACTCGCAGATGATCCGCGCCCTGCGTTTCGAGACCCAGCGCTATGGCCACTTTTCGACGGCCGAGGAGTCGGTTTATGACCGCCCGTTCCAATGGGGCTCCAAGCGTACCGGACCGGACCTGGCCCGCGTCGGCGGCAAGTACTCCGACCAGTGGCATCTCCTGCACCTGATGAATCCGCGCCAGGTCGTGCCGCAATCCAACATGCCTGGCTATCCGTGGCTGGCGCAGGCCAGGATCGACGGCGCCGACATCCAGGCACGCATGCGGGTGCTGCGCAAGCTGGGCGACCCGTACAGCGATGCCGACATCGCCAGCGCGCCGAGCGCAGTGGAGGGCAAGACCGAGATGGATGCACTGATCGCTTATCTGCAGGGTCTGGGCATCAAGAACGAGCCGACCCCGACCGCTGCCGCCACGACCCGTGCAGCCGACGTCGGAGCCGCGCCATGAGTCCGGTCTGGGGCCATGTGGCGGGCGTTTTCATCCTGCTGATGATGTTCACCTTTGTCGGCATCTGGATCTGGGCCTGGCGCAGTCGCCACCAGCGCGTGTTTCGGCGCATGGCGCAACTGCCGATGGAAGACGAACCTGACAGCAGCACACTGGAGGATCACCCATGAGTTCGGGATGGTCGTTGTGGGTCATGTTCCTGGTGGTGCTCAACCTGGGCATCACCTTCTTCCTGTATCTGTGGGGACCGCGGGTCAAGATCCCCACCCTCCCCGATGGCACCAGCGGTCATGTGTGGGCGCACGGCACCTTGCGGGAAGGCATACGCCCGCTGCCGCGCTGGTGGTTGATCATGTCCGGCTCGATGTTCATCGCCGGCTTCGCCTATCTGATCCTGTTTCCGGGGTTCGGCAGCTTCAAGGGCGTGCTTGGCTGGACCTCGCACGGAAAGCTCGCGCGCGAGGTGGCGGCCAATGATGTCAAGCTGAACGAGCTGATGAAGCGCTTCAGCCTGTACCCGGTGGAGCAGCTTGCCGGCGACCCGGAGGCGCAGCAGCTCGGCACCGTGCTGTTCCGCGACAACTGCGCCGCCTGCCACGGTCGCGAAGCCAAAGGCAACGTGCTGCTGGGTGCACCCAACCTCACCGACAACGACTGGCTCTACGGCGGTGACGGCAAGGCGATCACCACGTCGATCCATGATGGCCGCGCCGGCGTGATGCCGCCCTGGGCCAGCCTCGGCGAGGACAACGTGAAGAATCTGGCGCAGTACGTGCTGAGTTTGTCTGGCTCACCCCACGACGAAGCCAAGGCTGCCGCGGCCAAGCCGTTGTTCGCCACCTGCGCGGCCTGTCACGGCGCCGAGGGCAAAGGCACCCAGGCCCTGGGCGCGCCCAACCTCACCGACCACATCTGGCTGCATGGCGGCAGCGTAGCCGACATCGAGGAGACCATCCGCAACGGTCGCCAGGGCCATATGCCGGTGTGGAGCCCACGACTGAACGACGAACAGATCCACGTGGTTGCGGCCTATGTCTACCATCTGTCACACGCGGACGATGCCAGTCGCCGGTAAGCCCGCCGCCACATCGAGCTGGTATCGCCAACCGGTGCTGTGGCTGGGCGTGATCGTCTTTCTGGCCTCCATCGCCGGTTGCGTGTGGATCATCGTGATGAGTGTGCGCTACGCCGACACGCCACTGGAGACTTCGCACGCCATCTTTGGCGTGCCTGTGAGTGCACGCAGCAGCCACGCGCCACCAGCATCCCGTTCGACGCCATGAACGCCTACGCGGCCTGGCTGCACCCACAACTTGCAGCCCAGGTGCTGCGTCGCCGTCGCGACGGCTGCAGTGAAATAGCCCTGCGCGTCGGCCCGTTGCAGGACGCCCGCCAGGTGCTGTGGCTGGAGCAGCGGATTCGCGCCCTGCCCGGCGTGCAGCGTGTCGCCATCGACCGCGCCGCGCAGCGCGTGCGGGTCGTGTGGAATGCGCGAGCCACCCCGCTGCCGAACCTGCTGGAAAGTTTTGCCGCCGCCAACTGCCCGGCCCAACCGCTGCAGCACAACCAGATCGAGGATGCCCGCGCCGTCGAGATGCATGACGCGCTGAAGCGCCTGCTGGTCGCCGGCATGTGCGCGATGCAGGTGATGACCTACGCCTTTGTCATCTACATCGGCGCGGTCGATTTCGTCGATTTCAGCACGCGCAACCTGTTCCGCTGGCTCGGCCTGATCACCACCGTGCCGCTGGTGTTCTACTCCGCCCGGCCTTTTTTCACCGGTGCCATGCACGAACTGCGCGAGCACCGACTGGGCATCAACCTGCCGGTAGCGCTGGCGGTGGCACTGGTGTTCCTTGCCAGTCTGTTCAATACCGTGCGCGGCAGCGGCGAGATTTACTTCGATTCAGTGAGCATGTTCGTGTTTCTGCTGCTCGCCGCACGCTACCTGGAACTGCGATCGCGCCATCGTGCTGGCGCGGAAGGCGATGCCGCCATCGACGCCACCCCGTTGCTGGCGCAGCGCCGCAACAGCAACGGCGATCTGGAAACGGTGGCTGCGCTGAGTCTGCTGCCGGGCGACAGCGTGCACATCGACGACGGCGGCACGGTACCAGCCGACGGCATACTGGAGAGCACGCAGGTACAGGTCGATGAGGCGCTGCTTTCCGGCGAGTCGCGTCCGCACCAGCGCCTTCGCGGCGAACGATTGATGGCGGGCAGCGTGCTGCTGACCGGGCCGGCCGAACTGCGCGTGCAGCATGGCGGCTCGGATACGGGCGTGGCCCGTCTCGGCGAACTGGCCCGGCGTGCTCGTCAGGCGCGCGCGTTGGTCGCCGGCAGCGATCAAGATGTCGCACGCTTCGTTCGTCGCGTGCTGCTGCTGACCATACTGACTGCACTGGCGTGGCTGCTGGTAGACCCGTCGCGTGCGTTCGATGCCGCCATCGCCGTGCTGGTCGTGGCGTGCCCCTGTGCCTTCGCACTGACCCTGCCGGTGACGCTGATCCGCGCGATGGGTCAGTTGGCCAGACATCATGTACTGGTGACCGACAGCAATGCCCTCTCCACCCTGGCGCGGATCGACCGCGCGCTGTTCGACAAAACCGGGACGCTCGCCGTGCCGCGACTGGACCTCGGCACGATCGAGCCCATGCGCACCTTTAGTCGTGAGCAGGTGCTGGCCTGGGCCGGAGCGCTGGCCAGCGAAAGCTCACATCCGCTGGCGCGCGCATTGACTGCAGCGGCCCGGCGAGAGGTGTCGCTGCCACGGTCACAGGACGTACAGGCGACGGTGACTGCGGGTATCCGGGGCATCGTCGATGGCCGCGTGCTTCGTCTGGGCCACGCCCGCTTTGCACTTGCCGATTCTCCGAGCGAAGCGCAACCCGGTGACGACGCGCTGTGGCTGGCCGACGCAAGCGGTGCGCTGGCCCGTTTTCATTTCCACGAACAGCCCCGCGCAGATGCCAGCGACATGCTGGACCGGCTGCGCAACCGTGGTGTCGATTTGTTCATTGCCAGTGGCGACAGCCCGGATCGGGTCGCTGCGCTGGCCGCCCAGCTCAAGATCGGCCACTGGCACGCGCGCCAGCAACCTGCCGACAAACTTGCCCTGCTGCAATTGATGCGTGCCAGCGGACACGTCGTGCTGGCGGTAGGCGACGGCAGCAATGATGCGCCGTTGCTCGCTGCCGCTGATGTCTCCGCCGCACTTGCCAGTGGTACCAACCTGGCCCAGGCCCAGGCTGACCTGCTGTTGCTGGATGGACACCTGGAGGGCCTGGCCCATGCGCATGCCATCGCCCACCAACTACAGGCGGTAGTGGGCCAGAGCCGGCGCTGGGCATTGCTGTACAACCTGGTCGCCGTGCCGTTCGCCGCATTCGGACTGGTGCCGCCGTGGCTGGCTGCCATCGGCATGTCGTTGAGCTCGCTGGTCGTCGTGCTGAATGCACTGCGAGTCGGCGGCACGACTTCGGCGGATCAGTCCCCGGTCCGTGTCGGCATGAACCGCATCGGCGACGCCCGCGCATGAATATCCTGCTGGTCCTGATTCCGGTGACCCTGCTGGTGATCCTGATCGCCGTGGCGCTGTTCTTCTGGGCGGTAAACCACCAGCAGTTCGACGATCTCGACAGCCCCGCCATGCTGCCGCTGCTGGATGAACCGCCGCCCGCCGAAACTGCGCCAGAATCAACTCTGCCTTCAGCGACGGAAACACCGGATCATCTGCGCGTCGATCCCTGAGCTGCGCGCGCCTGCATGCGCAACGCCGCCTGCAGCAGCCGCCGCTGGACATGCTCGGCGACGCTGGTCGGCGCGTCCAGGCCCATCCGTGCCAATGCCGCATCCTCACCCTGAACCGGTGCTCCGGGGCGGATCACGGCACCCAGCAACTGAAGCTTGCCGCGGCCGTGGCTGGCAAGGGACTTCAGCCAGTTCAGCGCCGGCAACAGGCGCTGTTCCACCTCGCTGAAATCACTGCCGAACGGGAACAACGGCAACAGGCCCCTGCGGCGGAACGGCTGCAATGCCTCCTGCAGGTAACGCGGCAGATGACGCCGCCAGGCCTCGGGTATCACGAAGTCCGGAGCCAGCTTGCCGTACGACTTCGCTTCGGCACTCAAGGCGTCGATGAAACGTGCATCGCAGATCGACAGCATCGCCTCGACACATTCGCTGTCGGTCTTGCCGCGCAGGTCGGCGACGCCGTATTCGGTGACATAGACATCGCGCAGATGACGCGGGATGGTGGTCTGGCCGTAGTTCCAGCGGATATTGCTTTCGATGCCGCCTTGACTCTTGCGGGTGGCGCGCAGCAGCAGAATCGACCGACCATCGGGCAGCTCGTGCGCCATCGACACGAAGTTGTACTGGCCACCCACACCGCTGACCACGGCACCGTTCTCCAGCGTATCCGATGTCGCGGCGCCGAGCAGGCTGGCCATCATGCAGGTGTTGAAGAAGCGCGCACCCCGACGCTGCAGCGCGGCCAATGGCTGATGTTCGCCGTAGAGCTGGTTGACGTTGGAGACCGGGCCCATGTCGATCGCATCCGGATCGGCCGCCTCGGTCTCGTGCAGCCACTGGTAAAGCTCGCGCGAACCCAGGAAAAACGCACCGCGCAGGTAGTGGCCGCCGGGCGCATCCGGACTCAGCCGTCCGCCCGCCGAGGCCCGTTCCATCGCCAGGTTGTCCCAACTGCGGCGCTTCAGGATGCCGCCGCGCTGCAGGTGCATGAAGCCATCCATCACCATCTCGCTGGCGCCGTACAGGCCTTGCTTGAGTGCCGCCAGACCACCCAGGCGAGTGGCCAGCGCATGCGAATTGCCGGCCGGGTCCAGCGCCACCATGGCGCTGCGCCAGGCGGTGTTGTCGTGCTGGCGCAGCAGCAGCCCCTTGACCAGCGCATCGGACAGGGCGCCAATGCCGATCTGCAGGCAGCCACCATCCCGAACCAGGCTGCTGGCATGCAGACCCAACGCGTACTCGGCCAGGTTCACCGGCTGGCGCGGCAGGGCGAACAACGCCGGTGAACTCGGCGGGCAAAGCTCGACATCGAAGAAGTCCGCAGCGACCTCGGCACGACCACTCAAATAGGGCAGATCCGGATGCACCACCGCCACGCACAGCGGGCGCGGCAGGCCGGCGGTTTCCAGCAAACGCATCAGATCCAGGGTCAGGTCCGGGTTGCAGGACAGGCTGTAGCGCACGCCGTCCGGCCCCTCGCGCCGCGCCACCAGTTGCACCAGCAGGTTGATGTCCTGCACTGCGAGATCACGCGCGACATGGGTGTAGTTCTGGCTGATGTAGTTGCGCTGGGCACTGCCCGAATGCAGCATCACGCCGGATTGCAGATAGAACTCGTGCACCTCGACGTTGGGCGGCAACGCGTCGCGCGCCTGGTCGAGGGCATAGTGCGGATCGACCTGGTCGGCGCCGAATTGGCGCTGCAGGAACGGCTCAAGAAAGCGCTGCTCCAGCCCGGGTTCCGGCTGCGGTCTGGTTAGCGACAGCGCCGTATACAGGCGCATCGAGCGCGTTGGCGTGGCCGCGGTCCGCTGGTATAACGCGTTGAGCAGGCCATGCGGTTTGCCCAGCCCGAGTGGCGCGGCAATCCGCAAGTCGGGTCCCAGGGCATCGGTGACATATTTTGAGCACGCTTCGGTGTCGGTAAAACATTGCTTGTTCGGCATGCCGGCGATCATGCCAGAAGGTCAGCGGCAACGGCGTCTGCACAGGTGATCGCCTACACTCCAGACATGTCTGGCCCACTGATCCCCTCGCTACCGAGCCGCCTGCTGGCGGAGCAAGCCTTCGGCCGCGCCGCCGGTGCGCCGCTGGTCAGCGGCAATGCAGTGGAACTGCTGATCGATGCCGCCGCCAACTACGCGGCATGGCTGGCTGCGATTCGCGGCGCCAGCCAGCGCGTACTGCTGGAGAATTACATCTTTCGCGATGACGAGGTCGGCCGCGAATTCCGCGATGCCCTGGTCGAACGCGCGCAGTCCGGTGTGTTCGTGGCAGTGGTGGTCGACTGGGTCGGTTGCCTCGGGCAATCGGGCAGCCGGTTCTGGGCGCCGCTGCGCGCAGCCGGCGGTGAAGTGCGCGTGTTCAACCCGCCGCAACTGGGCCAGCCTTACGGCTGGGACAGTCGC
>JBBQQL010000049.1:0-24803 GCA_038215995.1 Lysobacterales bacterium | reverse complement strand
CAGCCAGCTTGGCGCCGATCTCGTCCGCATTGAGCTTGGACGGTGCATCGGCCGGATACACCTTGCCGTTGACCGGTCCAACCAACAGCTTGACCCACTGCTTGTTGCCGCCGCGGGCCTTGCTGCGCCATACGCCATCCTTGAATTCCAGACCCTTGACCTCCTTGTAGCCGGCGGTGGCGATCGCGCCCTTGATGGCCTCCTCGCTCAACGCACCCGTGGGTTGCCTGGTTTTCCACGACGCCGTCACCGTCGTGGTGGTGGTTTCGGTGGCGCTGGTCACGGGTTGCGTGGCGGCAGGTGTCTGCTGCGCCAGGGCCACACTGCAAACCGACAGTCCAATCAACAGGGGAAGCATGCGCTTGATCATGGTGAACTCCTTGGCTGCCATGCGCAGCGGGTACGAGTACGAGTACGAGAGAATGTCGCGCAGCTTGCGCGGGCGTTGTTCAAACCAGTGTGAACCCGCGCCTGACATTCAGCGTTGATCCAGACAGTCGTTATCGGACCATGCGGTGCGGAACGGTGGCGTGAAAGCGCCATTGATGAGGAAAATTCCTGAGTGCATTCGCATTGCGCCAGCCAATCACGCCGGCATTCTCAGTGCAAACTACGTGTATCCCCTTCATCAGGAGCAAGCTCATGGACAAACGCACGCTCGGCAACAGCAACCTCGAAGTCTCCGCACTGGGCTTCGGTAGCATGGGTTTGAATTTCGCCTACGGCACGGCGATGGCGAAGCCCGATGCGATCAAACTGCTGCGGCAGGCGGTCGAAGCCGGGGTCACCCTTTTCGATACCGCCGAGGCCTATGGCCCATTTACCAACGAGGATCTGGTGGGCGAGGCGCTGGCGCCGCTGCGGGATCAGGTGGTGATTGCGACCAAGTTCGGCTTCCGCGACGGTCGATCGGCGTCGGGTCTGGACAGCAGTCCTGCGCGCATTCGCGAGGTGGCCGAAGCCTCGCTCAAGCGCTTGCGCACCGACCACATTGACTTGTTCTACCAGCACCGCGTCGATCCGAGCGTGCCGATGGAGGACGTGGCCGGCACGGTGAAGGACCTGATCGCCGAAGGCAAGGTCAGGCACTTCGGCCTGTCCGAGGCAGGCGTGGCCTCGATCCGTCGGGCGCACGCCATTCAACCGGTGACCGCACTGCAGAGTGAATATTCGCTGTGGTGGCGTGAGCCGGAACACGACGTGCTGCCGGTTTGCGCAGAGCTGGGCATCGGCTTCGTGCCGTTCAGTCCGCTGGGCCGGGGGTTTCTGACCGGAAAGATCGATGCGGATACACCTATCGCCAAGGATGACTTCCGCAGCAGCGTGCCGCGCTTTTCGCCCGAAGCGCGCCAGGCCAATCAGACCCTGATCGACCTGCTCGGTCGTATCGCCGCCGGCAAGGGCGCGACCCCGGCGCAGATGGCATTGGCGTGGCTGCTGGCGCAGAAGCCGTGGATCGTGCCGATTCCGGGAACGACCAAGCTGTCGCGTCTACAGGAAAACATTGGCGCGGTGGCGCTCCAGCTTGGTGCGCAGGATTTGCACGAGATCCGCGAGTCGCTGGAGCATATCCAGGTGCAGGGTGACCGCTACCCGGCGCACCTCAATGCGCAGGTTGGCCGATAAGCCGCTGGCCGGGTCGACACCCGCTGCTTCGGATGCCCGTCACCCCAGTGCAGGCTGGGATCCAGCGATTTCGGCCTCTCGCTGGCCAAGGCGCTGGATCCCGGCTTTCGACGCGGCGACGAGAGTGACGTCCATGCGACACGCACACGCCAGCGAAAGCCCAATGCCGCCGGAAACGGTTGACCGCCTGTTTTTCCATCCGTCACGACAGGCGGAAACTGCTGCCACGCCCGTGTAAAATGGCGGTCTTTTGCCTGTCAGCATGGTGCAATCTTCTCAACGGGCGATGGTCCGCGGGCCAGCGTTCATTCGCCTGCTGGCGCGGCTTGCCGACGTCCAGCCGGCGGAATCCGGCCGTTCGCTGCCAGATCGGTTGAGCCCATGGCTTGACTGGAACCACGCCCTTGCGCTCTCCACGGCGTTGGAGGCGAGGTCGGTGGCGGAGATCGGCGTGCCCGTGGTCGGCAGCACGGTTCAGGACGAGTGTGCCAGCGTGCGCCGTGCCCTGGCCCAGGCCGGCAGCGATGCCTGCGCGTCGGTGGGGGCCGGGCGCTCATCCGCCGAGGCGGCGGTCGAGTACGCGGATTTTCGCCAGTGCTACCTGGCCCGGCAGCGGGCGATGTTGGCGGCTACCGGGCGCCTGCGCGGCCGCCTGCGTGATCTGCTTGCCGCGACCTCGGCCGGCATGGCTCGGCTGGCTGACGTGGATGCGGTGATGGAGGCGGCGCTGAGCCCACGCGAGCACGCCTTGCTGGCCAGCGTGCCCGGTTTGCTCGGTGTGCACTTCGAACACCTGCGCAAAGCGGCTCTCGGGCAGGCGCCGGGAACGGAACCCGCGCCAGCCAGCACGCGTGGGCCATGGCTGGATATTTTTCGCAACGACATGCAGAGCGTATTGCTCGCCGAGCTGGATGTTCGTTTTCAACCGGTGCAAGGGCTGCTCGCAGCGCTTGGCACCTGCTAACTGGGACCTCATGTTCAGAAATCTTCTCCATCTTTTCCTGTTTCTTGTCGGCCTGATCGCGGTGTGCTGGATCGGCGCGGGGTACCTCCAGACCAATCCGCTGGGCGTCGCGGTGGCGAGCCTGATCGCCGCCTGCTATCTCGCCGGCGCGCTGGAGCTGTATCGCTATCGCCAGGCCACGTCGACCCTGCGTGATGCGGTGACGGCGCTGTCGACCGCGCCATCCAGCCTCGCCGACTGGCTGCAGCGGCTGGACCCCGGCCTGCGCAACCCGGTGCGCCTGCGCATCGAGGGTGAGCGGGTGGCCTTGCCGGCGCCGACACTGACCCCGTACCTGGTCGGCCTGCTGGTGCTGCTGGGCATGCTCGGTACCCTGCTGGGCATGATGGCCACGCTCAAGGGCACCGGCCTGGCGCTGGACGGCGCGAGCGATCTGCAGGCGATTCGCGGCTCCCTGGCGGCGCCGGTCAAGGGGCTGGGGTTCGCGTTCGGCACCTCGATCGCGGGCGTGGCCAGCTCGGCCATGCTGGGTCTGCTGTCGGCCTTGTGCCGGGGCGAGCGACTGCAGCAGGTGCAGCGGCTGGACGGGGCGATCGCGACGACGCTGCGTGTCCACTCGCAGGCGCATCAACGCGAGCAGGCCTTCGGTCTGCTGCAGCAGCAGACCGAGTGGATGCCTGCGTTGATGGATCGGCTGCAGTCGATGATGACAAGCATCGAGCAGCACAGCCTCGCCGCGAGCGAGCGGCTGCGCCTCGACCAGCAGGCGTTTCATGCCAGCACCGAGGCCAGCTATGCGCGCCTTGCGTCGTCGGTGGAGCAGTCGCTGAAGCAGAGTGTGGCCGAGAGCGCACGCGCCGCCAGCGCCGCGCTCGAGCCGGTGATGGTGGCGACGATGGCCGGCCTCGCCCGCGAAACGGCGTCGCTGCATGACAGCGTGAGCCAGGCCGTGCAGCGTCAGCTGGACGGGCTTGCCAGCGGATTCGAGATCAGCACCGCCAGGGTCAGTGAAATCTGGAACGAGGCACTGGCCGGGCAGCGGCAGAGCAACGAGGCGCTGGCGCAGGGGCTGGAAAGCTCGCTGGTGCGCTTCGCTGATACCTTCGAGCAACGCTCGACCGGTCTGCTCGACAGCGTGGCCACGCGCCTGGATGCAAATGCGAACGCGACGGCCAGCGCGTGGACTGATGCGCTGTCGCAGCAGCAGGCGCACAACGAGACGCTGGTTGAGCGCAACCAGCAGGCGCTGATCGCCACCCACGCGGGCTTCGAATCGCACGCGACCTCGCTGCTGAGCGTGGTGCGGCAGTCGCACACCGAGCTGCAGGCGGCACTGGAACAGCGCGATCACGAGCGGCTGACGAACTGGAGCGAGCACCTCGCCGCGATGGCGGCCGCGCTGGGCGAACAGTGGCAGCAGGCCGGCGAGCAGGCCGTGAGCCAGCAGCAGGAGATCTGCAACACGCTGGCGCGCACGGCCAGCGAGATCAGCGCCAGCACCCAGGCGCATGCCAGCGGCACCATCGCGGAGATGTCGCGTCTGGTCGAGGCCGCCTCCGAAGCGCCGCGGGCCGCCGCCGAAATCGTCGCCGAGCTGCGCCAGAAACTCTCCGAGAGCATGCTGCGTGACACCGCGATGCTGGACGAGCGCAGCCGCTTGCTGGCCACGCTGGAGACTCTGCTTGATGCAGTCAACCACGCCTCCACCGAACAACGCACGGCGGTCGACGCGCTGGTCACCACCTCGGCCGATCTGCTTGATCGCGTCGGTACGCGCTTCGCCGAGCACATCGAAAGCGAGACCGGCAAGCTCGGCACGGTGGCGACGCAAGTCACCGCCAGCGCGATCGAGGTGGCCAGCCTGGGCGAGGCCTTTGGTGCCGGCGTGGAATTGTTCGGCCAGTCGAACGACGCACTGATGGAACGCCTGCAGCACATCGCCACGGCGCTGGACGCCTCGCTTGTGCGCAGTGACGAGCAACTGGCGTATTACGTGGCGCAGGCCAGGGAAGTGATCGACCTGAGCATGCTGTCGCAGCAGCAGATCGTCGGCGACCTGCAGCGGCTCGCCAGCCAGCGTGCCGCTGCCGGGGTGGAAGCGGCATGAGCGACGACGTCGAGCTCGAGGCGGAAGCGGCGGCCCCGATATGGGCGGCCTTCGGCGATCTGATGTCGGTGATGCTGGGTGCGTTCGTGCTGATTCTCGTCGCGGTGATCGCGGTGCAGGCGCAGTTGTCGAGCCGGCTGGATCAGGCGGTCAAGCAGCGCCAGGCCGAAGCCCAGCGGCGCATGAGTCTCGAACAAGCCCTGGCCGTGCCACTGGCGGCGGGGCGCGTGACCCTGCTCAACGGGCGCATCGGTATCAGCGGCAGCGTGCTGTTTGCGCTCAACTCCGACCAGCTCCAGCCGGAGGGCCGCGAGGTGCTCAAGAGCCTGGCCGGGCCGCTGTCCGGGTATCTGAAAACGCGTGATGAAATGCTGATGGTGAGCGGCTTCACCGATGACCAGCGGGTGCAGGATGGCAATCGCCGCTTCACGGACAACTGGGAGTTGTCCGCCGAGCGCGCGTTGACGGTGACCCGCGCACTGATCGCCGATGGCGTGCCCGATGGGTCGATCTTCGCTGCCGCGTTCGGTTCGCAGCAGCCGGTCAGCTCAAATGCCGAAGCCGACGGGCGGGCGAAGAATCGACGGGTGGAGATCGCCCCGATTTCAAAGTCGTCGACCGCTGCGGCAGGAAAGGATCCATGAGCGAGCAAACCGCACGCGCCATGCGCCTGCGCTTCATCGCGGCGATGGAGCAACGCGGCGGTGGCCACGACGGCGCGGTGCGCAGGCTGCTGGACGAGCGCTTGTCCGGACTACCCTGTGTCGATACCGAGCATGCTGTCGTTCCGACCAGCACAGAAGTCGCAGCCACTGCGGCGCGCAGCCTACTCGGTGGACTGGTCGACGAGATCACCCGCCACACCGCGACGCAGCCTTCCACGTTTCCCGCGCTGGCCGCGCTGGGTGAGTTCCGCCAACTCTGGTCGGCCATTCGCGCCGAGAGCCAGTTGCAGCAATCGCTGCAGCCGGTGCCCGGCAATGCCGGTCCACTCAATTCGGCCGGACTGGTGCATCGCTCCATCGCGCTGATGCGCGAGCTGTCGCCCGGTTACCTGCAGCAATTTCTCGCCTACGTGGATGATCTGGCGTGGATGGAACAGTTGACCGGCAGCGGTGCGTTCGCCGCCGTTGCGGCGCCGGGCTCAACCAACCCCGGCAAGCGCCACCGACGCAAGTCCCGCGTCTGAGACGCACCGGCTGACGACGGCATCAGCGCACCAGCCCCGACCATGCTTCGCGCTGGTGCGCAACATGACTTCCGGCCATGTCTGGCCGGTGCGCCTGGTCTCACTATTCGCTGTCGTTTCGGCGATACCCTTTTACGCGTGGCGGAGCCGGCGCTGCTGGTTGCTTGCCGCCATGCCCGATTCGCGTCCTGTCCTTTTTTATCACAAGGGAATGTCACTCATGCGCAGAACTCTCGTTACCGCGATCGCCATCGCCCTGGCCGGTGCCTCGCTTGCCGCCATCGCCAATACACCGGCCGACAGCGCCGCTGCCTCGTCCTTGACCACCACCCAGTTGCCACGCGGCGTGCGCCCCACCCATTACGACGTGGCGGTGGTGCCGCATGCCGACAAGTTCACCTTTGACGGGCAGGTGACGGTAACCATCGATGTGCAGAAAGCAACCCGCAGCGTCACGCTCAATGCGCTGGACATGGATTTTTCCAAGGTCAGCCTGACCTCGCTCAGGCACAAGATGGCGTTCGCCGACCCCAGGGTAAGCGTGGACGCGAAGGCGCAAACCGCCACCTTCACCTTCAGTCATCCATTGCCGGTAGGCAGTTACCAACTGGCGATGAGCTACACCGGCAAGATCGGCACCCAGGCCAACGGGCTCTTTGCGCTCGACTACGACAGCAAGGCCGGCAAGCAGCGTGCGCTGTATACCCAGTTCGAGAACTCCGACGCCCGTCGCTTCATCCCCTCGTGGGATGAGCCGGACTACAAGGCCACCTTTACCCTCACGGTCACCGTGCCCAGCGACGAGATGGCGGTGAGCAACATGCCGGTCGCCACCAAAACCGATGCCGGCAACGGTCTGAGCAGGATCACCTTCGAGCCCTCGCCGAAGATGTCCACCTATCTGCTGTTCTTCGGCCTGGGCGATTTCGAGCGCGCCACCACGACTTCAGACGGCACCGAGATCGGCGTGATCACGCAGAAGGGCATGGTCAGCCAGGCCGGTTTTGCGCTGGATTCGGCCAAGGCGGTGCTGCACGAATACAACGACTACTTCGGCGTGAAGTACCCGCTGCCCAAGCTGGACAATATCGCGGCGCCGGGCCAGAGCCAGTTCTTCAGCGCGATGGAAAACTGGGGTGCGATCTTCACGTTCGAGTATTCGCTGATGCTCAATCCGGCGATCTCCACCGAGGCCGACAAGCAGCGCGTGTTTGGCACCGCCGCTCACGAAATGGCGCACCAGTGGTTTGGTGATCTGGTCACCATGCGCTGGTGGGACGACCTGTGGCTCAACGAAGGCTTCGCCTCGTGGATGGCCTCGCGCACCACCGAGAAGCTGCACCCGGAATGGCATACCAATCTTGAACTCGTCGACACGCGCGAAAGTGCGATGTCGCGCGACGCGCTGGTCACCACCCATCCGGTGGTGCAGCACGTGGACACGGTGGAGCAGGCCAGCCAGGCGTTCGATTCGATCACCTACTCCAAGGGCGAGGCGGTGATCACCATGCTCGAGGCCTACGTCGGCCCGGATGCCTGGCGTGCCGGCGTACGCAACTACATCAAGGCGCATGCCTACGGCAACACCGTGTCGGATGATTTGTGGAAAGCGGTTCAGGCCGCGGCCGGCAAGCCGGTGACCCGGATTGCGCATGACTTCACCCTGCAGCCGGGTATCCCGCTGATCCGCGTGTCCAGCAGTTGCAGTGCGGGCAAGACCACGCTCGAGCTGAGCCAGGGCGAGTTCACCAAGGACCGGCCGAACAAGACTCCGCTGCGCTGGCATGTGCCAGTGATCGCGCAGGTGGTCGGCGGTGTCAGCGCGCGCACCGTGGTCGACGGCAAGACCAGCCTGAACCTGCCCGGTTGCGGCCCGGTGCTGGTCAACGCCGGCCAGAGCGGTTACTACCGCACGCTGTACTCACCGGCGCAGTTCGACGCGCTCAAGGGCAGCTTCGCCAAGCTGGCGCCGATCGACCAGCTCGGCCTGATGAGCGATACCTGGGCGCTGGGCATGACTGGTCTGGAGCCGGCATCCAGCTTCCTTGACCTGGCCCAGGCCACGCCGGCCGATGCCGACCCGCAGGTATGGGGCAACATCGCCGACAGCCTCGGCAGCATCGACAACTACTACCGCGGCGACGAGGCGCGTCAGCAGCGTTTCCGCGCGTTTGCGGTGAAGGTGCTTGACCCGGTGTTCGCGCGCATCGGCTGGCAGGCGAAGGCAGGCGAGGGTGATCCCACAGCGATCCTGCGCATGCAGCTCATCGGCACCCTGGCCGATCTGGGCGACAGCAGCGTGATCAAGGAAGCCCGGCGCCGCTATGCGGCCCGGGCCACCGACCCGGGCGCGATGCCCGTAGCACTGCGCAAGACGATCACCAGCGTCGTGGCGAGTCATGCCGACGCGGCCACCTGGGATGCCTTGCACGCCGAGGCCAAGGCCGAAACCACCCCGCTGATCAAGAACCAGATGTACACCATGTTGTCCTTGGCTCAGGACAACACGCTGGCCCAGCGCGCGCTGGAGCTGGCGCTCACCGACGAGCCCGGCGCCACCAGCAGCGCCGGCATGATCCGCCGGGTGGGTTACGAGCATCCCGACATGGCCTGGGATTTCGCGATGGCCCATCGCCCGCAGATCGACCAGCTGGTCGACTCCACTTCCAGCAGCCGCTACTACCCCGGCATCGGTGCCAGCTCCAACGATCCGGCGATGATCGGCAAGATCAAGGCCTATGCCGACGCGCACATCGCGAAAAGCTCACGCCGCGCCGCCGACACCGTCATCTCCAGCATCGAGTACCGCATGATGGTCCGCAAGGAACGGCTGCCGGCGATCGATGCGTGGCTGGCCAGGCATGGCGGTTGATTCATAGCGGCATGTAGTACGAAGAAAAGCCCCGCAGTGCGGGGCTTTTCTTTGGCTGAGAGTCTTCCAGCGATCCGGGGTTTACGTCGGGCATTTCGCCCGGACTCACTCCTTGCACACAGCGACTTGGCCATTCTTGAGCAAGCTTCACCATGCCCCCGACCGATGGAGAAATCGATGTCCGAGGAAATCCACAAGACTGACGCTGACCACGTGCTGGACACGCTGACCCAGCTGAAGGAAATGCGTCATTACTCAAAAAACAACGTCGAGGCGCTCTCCAGTGCATGGCTTTTGTTTGAAGGCGAATTGTCCAGCCTCAAGCGCACCGAGAAGATCGGTGATCTGATGGATCGGCAAGGCCAACTGCACGACGCACTGGAAGCGATGATCGCCGACCTGGAAGAAGTGCTGAAGAAGTTGCAGCCCGAACCGGAGCAGTGATCAGCCGAAGGCATCGCGCCATCCTTGTGCTGGCTGTAGCCGAATCTGTCTGTAGTTGATGCCCGACCGGTGCCGCTGCGCATCAGGGCAGGAGACGCCGCACTCCGACAGCATCCAGTCAGGGTTCGGATCGATGCCCGATACGAGATTGTTCGGCTCAAACGCAGCCTGTTTGCTCAGCCGGATGACGTCGAAGTGGCGGGTTGAAGAGCGTGCCATACCCGTTCGCCCGCCGTATTCCCGGAAAAGCAGACGATACGTTGCGTCAATCGCCACGCGGCTGGCGTGTGGCGCGGCTAGAGATCCATCGACAGTTCGAAGCGCAGCGTGAACACCAGCGCATTCGATGCGGTCGGGTCGGTATCGGGATGGATCACGTACTGCAGATCAGGCTGGATCGCCAGCCACGAGCGCAACTGCGCCAGGTAACTCAGCTCGATCGAGCGTTCGGTTTGCGTGGTGAGAACAGGGGCTGACTGGCGTCGATAGGGGCGGCCGTTGCGAGCGATGGCGATGGCCAGGCCCAACTCGTCACCGCTACGATGACGGAATGGCCCGGCGGCCACGAGTCCGGCACCTATATAGCTGCCGAAACGGTTCACAGCCGGATCGCCCACACCCACTTGCGCGAACAACGACAGGTTGCGACCCTGGTCGCTGGGATCACTCGCCACGATGCCATCGCCGATCACGTAGTAGCCACTGGCACCGCGTTGGCGCGTCGACGATGGGGACGGCTGAATCGGCTCGAAGCTGGTCGTGTAGTGCCATGCGCCTGCAGCCAGCTTGCCTTGGTACATCGGCAGCATCGCGTTGCGGCCGATGCGCGAGCGCTGATCGTGCGAGCCGTGCGCGCCTGCACGGTCGAGCAGTGCCAGCTCGGCCACGTAGAGGCGGCCGTCACCCGCCTCGAAGGCCCCCAGGTGGTCGCCCGTGCGGATCAGCGGCGCACCATCCAGCACCGCCGCGCGAAGCACCACGTTGCCGCCAGGTTTGTACGCGACGCGCAGGCCCAGAGCCGTGCGCGGAAAGATCGACGGCCCATCGATGCCACTCTGCGAAAACTCCGGCCCGATGCCGAACGAGCTGTTGAGAAACAGGCCGGCCGACTGCAGCCGGTAGAACTCGCTGTTGAGGTCGTAGAGGCCGGCCAGCACCGAGACATGCGCTTGCGTCAGGTTGTGCTCCAGCCAGAGTTCCTCAAGTTGCACGTTGGCAGGCGCGGACAGGTTGTTTATCCCCATGGCTTCACCCACGAAGGCGTCAGGCTGGCCGCCATGAATCCACAGTGTGTCGACGAACACGCGGGTGTCGGCCCAACCCAGCCCGCGTTCGAGGTCGAGCAGGCTGCGCAGGTGCAGGTTGCCGAGGTAGGTGCTGGATCGGCGGACGCCACCATCGAGATTGCTGATCACCGCGCCGTCATAGGTCAGCGTGCTGGTTGCCCAGGGCGTGTCGGTGGCGCTGGCACTCATGCCTGCCGTGGCCAAGGCCAGGGTCAGTGCGGCTATGACGTGGGTGTCCATCGGCGTTTTCGCACGGCGGCGTTCATGGGTCGGAATCGTGAGCTTTCCTGCCGCCGCAATTATTGCAGTATCGTCCGCCGTCCGCGGCACCACACTTCCCATACCGGTAGTTCAGGTTCGAGCCGTGAGGCCCCGGCGATGGACGTTCAGCGGGCTTTCGTTCTGGCTGACACGGGACTGGACATGAAACAGGAAACAAAAAACCTCAAGGTCGAGGGCGATCGTGTTCATGTACCTGTCCTCGCCACTGGCGACGAGGGCGGCGCCGTGGAGGGCGAGGAAGACGTGCCAGCCGTCATGCGCGGTGTACCTGTTGCAGCCGCTGAAAGGGTAGCTGCCCGGCATACCGGAGGCGAGGCTGGCGGCGTGGTCGGCGAGGCCCGGTGGCCATCGACCAACTGATGTGGGTCGATGGCCATGGCAAGTTGCCTTTCGAGCCAGATGATCAGTGTCAGACAGACTCAAGCACTGCCAAATGTCGCCATATCCCCGCTTGAGTGCATCGCATTCGTGCCATCCATCGACGGGTCGCTCACGACAGTGTGGGTGCCATGCCCGCGGCGGCAGTCTTCGCCCCCAGGGATTGCGCGATGGTCAGCATGTCGCCGAACACGCCGGCGGCGGTCACGTCGGGGCCGGCGCCGGGTCCCTGCACGACCAGGGTGTTTTCGGCATAGCGGTCGCTTCGAAACTGCACCAGGTTGTCGGTCAGTCGGGTGTGGCAGCAGGCGTGTGTCGATGGCAGCGCGACCACGCCGACGGTGGCGCGACCGTTGGCGTCGAGCCTGGCGATGTGGCGCAGCGACAGCCCCTGCGCGTGGGCGGCTTCCAGCCGTACCTGCATCGACGCATCCATCTCGCCTACCCGGGCCAGGAAGGCGTCGCGATCGATCTCGCGCAGGTGCTCCGGCACCAGGTTCTCCACCTCGACGTCGGCGAGCGACAGCATGCGGCCGGCCTCGCGCGCAAGAATCACCAGCTTGCGCGAGACGTCCAGACCGGACAGGTCATCGCGCGGATCGGGCTCGGTGTAGCCGAGCGCGCGCGCCTCCAGCACCAGCTGCGAGAACGGGCGGCTGCCGTCGAAGCTGTTGAACAGCCAGGCCAGGGTGCCGGAGAACATGCCATCGACCTCGTGCAGCACGTCACCGGTGTCGAGCAGGCTGCGCAGGGTCAGGATCACCGGCAGCCCGGCACCGACCGTGGCCTCGTACAGGAAGCGGCCGCCGTGTCGCTGTGCGTCGCGGATGGCGGCATAGCGCAGCCAGTCGCCGCTGCCGGCGTGCTTGTTGGGCGTGACGACGTGGATGCCCGCGGCGAGCCATTCGGCGTATTTCGCCGCCACCGCGTCGCTGGCACTGCAGTCCACGATCATGGCGTGCGGCAGGTGCTCGGCGCGCACATGCGCGGCGAAGGCGTCCAGATCGGCGGCGACCACGTCAGCGCCAGCCAGCGTCTCGATCGCCTGCTCGGGCGCGATGGGCGCATCGCTCAGGTGCATCCGGCGGCTGTCGCACACCGCGCGCAGGCGCAGGTCAAGGTTGGCCCGCTCGCGCAGCCGCGGTGCGGTGGCGGCCAGTTGTGCCAGCAGCGCCCGACCGACCTGGCCGGGGCCGATCACGCCGATCGAAATGGTCTGCGGCGACAGCCAGAATGCCGCGTGGGCGGCGCGCAGTGCGCGGGTGGCATCCGCGCCTGCCACCGCCACCGAGATGTTGCGCTCGCTGGCCCCCTGCGCGATGGCGCGCACATTGACCCGTGCCTGCGCCAGCCCACCGAGCAGGCGCGCGGCCACGCCGGGCGTACCGACCATGCCGTCGCCCACCGCGGCCAGCACGCAGATATCGCGCGTCACATGGACCGCCTGCGTGCGCGCGTCCGCCATCGCATCGTGGAAGGCTTCGATGATCGCCTCGCGTCCGCGATCGGCCTGGTCGGCGCGCACCACGCAGCAGATCGAGTGCTCCGACGAGCCCTGCGAGATCATCGTCACCGACACGCCCGCTCGATGGAGCGCGGCAAACAGGCGTTCGGCGGTGCCCGGCACGCCGACCATGCCGTTGCCGACCAGTTCGAGTACCGCCAGGCCATCGACGAGGCTGAGGCCCTTCACCGGCACGTCGTGCGGATCGGCCGTGGTGACGATGCGCGTGCCGGTCGCGCCTGGATTGCGCGTGTTGCGGATGCGTAGCGGGATGCCACGCAGCTGCACCGGTGCCAGGGTCTGCGGATGCAGCACCTTGGCGCCGAAATAGGCCAGCTCGCAGGCTTCGGCATACGACATCGACGGCAGGCAGACGGCCTCGGGTACCAAGCGGGGGTCGGCCGACAGCACGCCGTCGACGTCGGTCCAGATGGTCAGCTCATCGACGTCAAACAAGCTGGCGAAGATGGCGGCGGAGTAGTCGCTGCCGTTGCGGCCGAGCGTGGTTGCTGCGCCGTTGCGATCGCTGGCGACAAAGCCGGTGATCACCCCGCGCGCGTCGGGCTGTCGCGCACGCCAGGCGTCCAGTCGCGCGCGGCTGTCATCCCAGTCGACGCCGACGCCCATTTCGCCCAGGTGCACGATCAGCACCTCACGCGCGTCGAGCCGCCGCCAGCCCGCGGCCTCGCCGCCGAGCGCGGCGTGCATCAGCCAGGACGAACACAGCTCGCCCACGCCCCAGATACGCGCGTCGTCGGCGACCCCTGACGCGAGGTCATCGCGAAGTGCATCGAACTGGGCATCGATGGCGGCGTGCAGCGCCGATGGCAGCGCACCGGCCAGCGCTTCAGCGGCGGTGCGGTGCTGGTCGCGCAGTGCGGACCAGGCGGGTTGCCAGTCGCCGCCCTCGTGCGCTGACGCGGCAAGCGCGACGAGCGCATCGGTCACGCCTTGCATCGCCGAGACCACGACCACCCGGGCGTGCACGCTGTCGGCAGCCACCAGCGCTGCGGCGGCGCGGATGCATGATGCATCCGCCAGGCTGCTGCCGCCGAATTTATGCGCGTGGCGGAACGTTGCCACCGGCTCGGTGGCGGCGTGCGGCGCGCTGGAAACGGTGGTTTGTATCGACATCGGTCTAGTTCCTGTGTGGTGCCGCCTCACGGCTCGGGAGGGCGCGAGCCCGCACCCCGTCCGGGTGCGCAGCGGCTTGTGCAACCAAGGTCGCCGCTGGTCTGCCCTTGGGTGGGATGGTACCGATGGTAATCGTTCCAGGCATGGCAGGCTGTCACGGTGGCCATGAATCGCCGGTTCTTTTGAAAGGGCCGTCAGGTGGCCACGCCAGGAGCGACACTGGAGCACGAAGCGCGGCAGAAGGCGCGAGTTTTACCGTTGGTCGCGTCGGCTGCGTGTCGTCGACGGGAGCTTCCCGTGACCGTTGCGTGACTCACCGTGCATAGCGCGCACGCGGCTCGTTCACCGGCTTGTTGCCATCGAGGCTGATGTGCCGGCGCAGCCAGTCGGCGAACTCGGCTTTGGCGAGGCGGCCCTCGGCGAGGGCGATCATGTTCACGTACTTCTCCTCGTCGCTGGCGACGAGGTCGACGCCGTTGAGGGCGAGGAAGACGCGATAGCAGGCATGCGCGGTGCGCTTGTTGCCGTCAACGAAGGGGGAGTGACGTGCCACGCCGAAGGCGAGGCTGGCGGCCAGGTCGGCCAGGTCGGCCAGAGCAGGCGGCGGATCGCCATAGGTATGGCTTTGCCGGGGACGGGCCAGCGCGGAATCGAGCAGACCCTCATCGCGCACGCCGATGCCGCCGCCGTGTTCGGCCAGTTGCCGTTCGTGGATGGCGATGGCGAGCGGCCTTTCGATCCCGATGATCATGGCGATGGCCTACTGCGCCAGCTTGCGCAGAACGTTGCGATCCTTGCGCATGACTTCCTCAGCCACGTCCATCTGCTTGGCCAGGATCGGGTCGTAGGTGCTGAGGCGGATGCCGTCGGGAGTTTCCAGCGCGAACAGCTCGTCGCCTTTTTCCAGACGCAGACGGGCCAGCAATTCGCGCGGCAGGATGACGCCGGCGGAGTTGCCGATGGTGGTGATCTTTAGTTTCATGGCGGCCTCCGGAGCAAGTTATAACGAATGTTATACGTCGACGTTGTGCCGAACGCAACGCCCTCGTGGCACCCCCGTTTGACAACCGGCGAGGCTTGCCGGCAAACCGGAGGTACCTGGTCCCGAGCATGTTCTCGTGAAAGCGCCCGCGTTGAGGCGGTGTAGCGAATCGCAGCGATCTTCGCCTGCATCCGTTTCGCTCAAGGCGCCGTACTCAAGAACACTTGAATGTAGTCGATACCTGTAAGGTTGCCTTGTTGTCGAGCTCCGCTGATTTCATGGTCGTGCTGCCTTTCTCAATCTTCTGAAGCTGTCTTGATGAGCACCTGCCCGATTCCCGAAAACGAAACGGAACGCCTTGCGACCGTTGATGCGTACAAGATTCTGGACACGGCACCCGAAGTCGAGTTTGACGTCATAACGCGGGTCGCCTCATCGCTTTTCAACGCACCCATCGCACTGGTGGCGCTGATGGATCGCGATCGCTTGTGGTTCAAGTCAAGTCACGGTCTGGACGTCGAGCAGCTTGATCGGGAAATAGCCTTCTGCGCCCATGCGATCGTCAAGCCAGACGAACTGCTGGTGATCAATGACCTGCAGCAGGACCGTCGCTTTGACGGCAACCCACTGGTACATGGCGGCCCTGGCATCCGTTTCTACGCGGGCGCCCCGCTGCGCGCACCCAATGGGTTGGCCATCGGCACGCTCGCCGTGTTGGCCACCGAGCCACGCGATTTCGATGATCATCAGCGATCGTTGTTGCGCGACCTGTCGATTGCCGTGATGACGGCCATCGAAGCGCGCCACCGCGCGACAACACTGCAGCAGTTGGCCACCACGGACTCCCTGACCGGGGTGGCCAACCGCATGCAGTTCAGTTGGTCGCTCTCACAGGAGCTTCAGTCGGCGCAGCTGGCCATGCAGCCGGTGGCCGTGCTGTACATGGATCTGGATGGATTCAAGCGCATCAACGACGGCATGGGGCATCGCGCGGGTGACAGCGTGCTGCGCGAGGTGGCACAGCGACTTGCTGCACAGTTGCGTGAGGGCGATGTACTGGCCCGGCTGGGAGGCGATGAGTTCGCCATTCTCATGCGTGGCGGTGCCACGGTCGATGGCGCCAAGGCGCTGGCAGAGCGGATTATCGAAGCAGCTCAGCTGCCAGTGACACTCGCTGGCGGCGCACAAGTGGTTGTCGGTGTCTCGATCGGCATCGCGTTCAGCGACGCTCGGACCGTGGATGGGCCGCGCCTGATCGAGCATGCAGACCATGCGCTCTACAAGGCGAAGTCGCAGCGGGTGGAACGTTGGAAGATTTTCGATAGCGGTGTCCATGCCGCGCCGGTACTGCCGAAGTCCAGCGTTGATGAACTGCCGGATATCACGGTAGTGGAGGCTGCCTGCCATGCCTGTGCCGAGGGTACATCGCAACCGTTCCCCTTCACGATGGCCTTCCAGCCGATTGTCAGCGCATCGCGTCGATCGGTATTTGCCTATGAAGCGCTGGTGCGCGGTCCATCCGGCGAGCCGGCCGCCAGCGTACTCGAGCGGGTAACGCGGCGTAACCGCTATGCCTTCGATCAGAGTTGCCGTCGAACGGCGATTGATCTTGCGGCCAGGCTGGGCATCGTGGAGCTCGATGCTTGCCTGTCGATCAACTTCATTCCGGGCGCCATGTATGAGCCGGCCAATTGCGTGCGCGCCACCCTGGCTGCTGCACGGCGTGCGAAGCTTCCTGCTGACCGGCTCATTTTCGAGGTCACCGAGGGCGAGGAGGTGCTGGAGCCTGCGCACCTCACCAAAATATTCGATGTCTATCGCCAGCACGGCTTTCGCCCCGCCATCGATGACTTTGGTGCCGGCTATGCGGGCCTGAATCTTCTCGCCGAGTTCCAGCCCAGCATCATCAAACTGGACCGCAAACTGATCCAGGACATCGACCTGAGCCTGCCGAAGCAGTCCATTGTTCGCGGTGTCCTCAGCGTTTGCAGCGATCTCGGTATTACGCCTATTGCCGAAGGTGTCGAGACTGAAGCCGAGTACCATTTGCTTCGCGCGCTGGGTATCGATCTGTTTCAGGGATTCCTGTTCGCCAGGCCCGGCTTTGAGGCGCTGCCGCAACCCGTTTTTCCGGACTGATCAACAGGCCACCCGCGCCAGCATTCACCTGCGAGGGTGGCCGCGTTGGCCAATGATCCCGCACTGCAGGCGAACGCGTTGCGCTGATCCCTCAAGCCACAAACTGCAGCCGCGCCAGCTCCGCATACAGGCCGCCCTCGGCCAGCAAGCTCTCATGCGTGCCTTGCGCCACGATGCGGCCGCCATCGAGGACGACGATGCGGTCGGCGCGTTGCACGGTGGCCAGGCGGTGCGCGATCACCAGGGTGGTGCGACCCTTTTCCAGGCGTTCGAGTGCCTGCTGGATCGCCGCTTCGGACTGGGCGTCCAGCGCCGAGGTGGCTTCGTCGAGCAGCAGCAGTGGCGCGTCGCGCAGGATCGCGCGGGCGATGGCAATGCGCTGGCGCTGGCCGCCGGAGAGTCGCACGCCGCGTTCGCCCATTTCAGCCTGATAGCCGTCGTTGAGGGCGCTGATGAAGTCGTTCGCCTCGGCGGCGCGGGCCGCCTCGCGCACTTCCTCGTCGCTGGCGCCGTCGCGGCCGAAGCGGATGTTGTCGGCGGCGCTGCCACTGAAGATCACGGTTTCCTGCGGCACCAGCGCAATCGCGCCGCGCAGGTCGTCCAGGGTCACCGCGCGCAGGTCGATGCCATCCAGGCTGATGCTGCCACTCTTTGGATCGTAGAAGCGCAGCAGCAGCGAAAAAACCGTGCTCTTGCCGGCGCCGGAGGGGCCGACCAGGGCCACCGTTTCGCCGGGTCGAACCGCCAGCGTGAAATCGTGCAGGGCGGCGGTGTCGGGCCGGGTGGGGTAGTTGAAGCTGACCGCGTCGAAGCACAGCGCGCCGGTGACCGGTCTGGGCAGGGCGAGTGGCTGGGCCGGGTCGGTGATTTCGGCGCGCTCGTCCAGCAGTTCGCTCAGTCGTTCCATCGCACCGGCGGCGCGCAGCACGTCGCCCCACACTTCGGACAGGCCCGCCACCGAGCCAGCGGCGAACACGGCATACAGCACGAACTGACCCAGTACACCGGGGTCCAGCGTGCCAGCCAGCACGTGGCGCGCGCCGGCCCACAGCACCAGGGTAATCGCGCCGAACACCAGCACGATCACCGCCATGGTCAGCAGCGAACGCATGCCGATGCGCCGGCGCGCGGTGGCCAGCGCGCGGATGATCGCGTCGCTGTAGCGGTGGCTTTCGATTTTTTCGCGCGCGTACGCCTTCACCGCGGTGGAGGCGTTGAGGGTTTCGTTGGCGATGGCGGCGGCGTCGGCGAGACGGTCCTGGCTTGCACGCGAGAGTTTCTGTACGCGGCGACCGAACACCAGGATCGGCAGCATCACCGCCGGAATCACCAGCGCGGTCAGGCCGGCCAGCGAAGGTGCGGTCCACACCATCGCCACCGCAGCGCCGATCAGCATCACCACACTGCGCAGCGCCACCGACACGCCTGAGCCGATCAGTGCCTGTACCACTTCGGTGTCGGCGCTGAGTCGTGACAACAACTCGCCGACGCGGCTGCGCTCGAAGAAGCTCACGTCGAGGCGGATCACCTGCGCATACAGCGTCTTGCGCAGCGAGGCCAGCGCGCGCTCGCTGAGCAGGGTGATGCAGTAGTAGCGCGCCGCCGTCGCCACTGCCAATACCAGCGCCACGCCGAACAGCGCCATGAAGGTCTCGTTGATCACCGCCAGGCTGGAATGGCCAAAGCCCTTGTCGATGATGTAGCGAAACGCCAGCGGCAACATCAGCGAGGCGCCGGAAGACAGTGCCAGAAACACCAGCCAGCCGATGGCCAGCGAACGGTGCGGTTTAAGGAACGGCCACATCCCGCGCAGGGCGCCGATACGGCGGGCGGGGCGGGGCGTATCGCTGGTGGCGTTGCTCATGGACTCTCGCAGGATGACTCGGAGTAGGGGCGCGCTCGGCGCTGCCATTGAAGTGGGGTGTGCACGGGCCGATTCAATCCGCAGGCGAGCGTCGCTTCGGCGAGAGTCTGCCGTCCATGTTCGAACATTTCCAGCTCCGTCGACGGGCCTTCATCCATGGTAGGAGCGCACCCTGTGCGCGAGCTCTTTCTCCATACGCGTAGCAAAAGCATCGCGCACAGGGTGCGCTCCTGCAGGGGCTGGTCCGGTATCGACCCGTGTTGACGCTCAGTCGAGCCGTTTGGCCTCGCTGCGGCCGCGGCTGATATCGCTGATCAGATGGAAGGCTTCGTCGACGCGGCTGTCGGGAAGTTGCAGTTGCAAGTCGACGCCGTCGGCACCGAACTGCTCGTTGTCGACTTCGGCCTGCAGGTCTTTCAGGCGTGCCTTGAACAGGGCCAGTTCGGCGAATTCGACGTGGACGCCGAGCCGGGCCATGGCCACGATCGGTACGCGCTCCGCCTGGCGCAGGCATTCGGCCGCAGTGCCGCCGTAGGCGCGCACCAGGCCGCCGGCGCCGAGTTTGATGCCGCCGTACCAACGCGTGACCACTACGGCCACGCCATCCATCTGCTGGCCTTCGATCGCCTGCAGGATCGGCCGCCCGGCGGTGCCGCCGGGTTCGCCGTCGTCGTTGAAGCGGTAGTCCTGGCCGATCCGGTACGCCCAGCAATTGTGGGTGGCGGTGGGCTCGGCGACCTCGCGCAGAAACGCCAGCGCCTGTTCGCCCGAACTCACCGGCTCGGCGATGGCGAGGAAGCGGCTTTTCTTGATCTCTTCCTGATGACGGCTGCGCTGAACCAGGGTGGACAGCGTCTCGCTCACGGTTGGCTCAGGCGCGCGCGCAACGCGGGTGGCAGCGGCCACTGCGGGTGCACTTGCTGGAAAGTGCGCAATCGCTGCAGCGCCTCGGCGTCGTGACCTTGCGCGAACAGTTGGCTGATCTTGTCCAGTTCCTGCGCCGGCGTGTCGCCGGCCTGCACGCTGTTATCGCGCGCTGTATCTGCGATGGGTGCAGGTGCCGCCGACATGGTTTGCCGTATCGGTGGGGTGGACGGCGCAGGCATGGACGGTGGCGTCGCCGCCTGATCGGCGTTGTTCAGCATGCTGCCGAGTGCCTGTGCCGCGACGCCCTGCCCAGGTGCGGAAGCCTTCTCGCTTGCGCTTGCTTCAGCCACTGCTGGCGGCAGGATGATGGCGCTGCGCCCGCTGGCCGAGGGCGCAGCAACGCCGCGAGCCGCCTTTTTCTGTGGCTTCAGCATGGCCGGTGCATCGGCGATCTTGCGCGCGAGCGGCCTGGCGGGTGGCGCCTCAGCCAGCATGGCGGAAGGCGCGGCGGGCGCAGGCGATTCGCTGGCGAGTGGTGACGGCGCGGCCACCGGTGCGGTAACCAGCGACGCGGCAGGTCCCGGCACCGGTAGCGCAGTTTCCCGCATGTGCCAGGCCAGGCCGGCGACCAGCACCAGGCTGGCTGCGCTACCCAAGGCGATCAGCCAGCGAGGAGCGCGCCGGCGCCGCCCGCGCGCGGCGTAGTCGATCGATTGCAGGGTCGGGCTGGATGCGGGCGAGCTCGCTGCGGCTGGCAATGGTGCGAGCTTTTCGCGCGACAGCTTGCGCCGTTCGGTCATGCCCCCAGGCAGGTCTTGATCGCCTGCGCCCAGCGCCTGCGCGGCAGCGCGCAGCACCGCAGCATCCAGCGCCGGGCCCGGCTCGTTGCGTGGCAACTGCCGGTACAGCGCGGCCAGCTCGGCGTCGCCGGGCAGGCTCTCGTCTGCGGTGGACGGATCGGTGGGGGGCAGGGGCGTGGTCATTCGGACAGCACTTCGCGTAATCGGGTCATGGCATAACGCAGGCGCGACTTGACGGTTTCGCGGCCGCAACCGGTGACGGCGGCGATCTCCTCCAGGCTGAGGTCCTGTTCCAGTCGCAGCAGCACGGCGATGCGTTGTTCCCCGGGCAGCTTCTCGATCGCCTGTTGCAGATGGCGGCGACGCTCGAACTCGGACAGCGCGTGATCGGGCTGCTCGCGTTCCGGGGTGGCGATGTTGGCCAGGGCAACCTCGGCCTCGTCGCCACTGACGCCGGGTCGCTGCCGGCGCATGCCGTCGATCATCAGGTTGTGTGCGATCTGCAGCAGCCAGGTGGTGAACTTCGCCTGTGGCTGGTAGCGCTCGCGTGCGCTGATCACCCGGCTCCAGGTTTCCTGAAACAGTTCGTCGGTGCGATGCGGATCGCGCACGCTGCGCAACAGGAACCGGTACAGCATGCCGCGATGTCTGGCGTACAGCGCCTCGAACGCGGCGAGATCACCGCGCGCATAGGCGAGCATCAGCAGTGCATCGGGGTCGACCGCAGCATCCATGGGATGCGAGGGTAAGCGAAAAGACAGGTGCGCGGGTAGGCGAGCGGGCCTCGGCGCGGGTTCCGACCCCGACGGGTCAGCGTGGTGGGGGAAGGTGGCAGCGGGGAAATCGGCTGCCGTCGTCACCGCGCGGAGTCCATCGGGGTCGGAGAGCTCAACGTACGGCGGTATCGCTGTCGACATGCGCCGGCGCGGTGGCCAGCCCGTCGGCCAGCTTGACCAGTTGCACGAAGCCGGCGCGATAGCCGCTGGCGTCATTGCCGCGGGCCTGCTGTGCCAGCGCGGCAATTTGCGCGTAGCCGAAGCCGTCCAGGTACTTGCCGCCGCGCAAGGCGTCGGCGAAAGCGGCCACGGCGGCGGCAAAGCGCAGACGCTCACTGGCCCGAGCTTCGGCGTGCGCGGCGATCGGTCGCTCGATCAGCCGGCTCTGTGCCTGGCCGGGCAACTTGTAGCGCAGGCGCAGAAAGCCCAGCTCGTTACCGGCGCCGGAGGGCGCGACACGCTCGCCGTAGCGCAGCGGATCGATGCGCGCACCGGCCGAGCCGGTCGGGGTGATCTCGTAGATCGCGGTGACGTTGGCACCGGCGCCGATCTCGCCTGCATCGACCTTGTCGTTGTTGAAATCCTCACGCTTGAGCATGCGCTTCTCGTAGCCGATCAGGCGGTATTCCTGTACCTGGGCGGGGTTGAATTCGATCTGGATCTTCACGTCGCCGGCGATCGTCAGCAAGGTGGCGGACATCTCGTCGACCAGCACGCGACGGCCTTCCTGCAGGCTGTCGATGTAGTGGTGGCTGCCGTTGCCGGCATCGGCCAGCATCACCGCCATCGCATCGTTGTAGTTGTCTTCGCCGAAGCCCAGCGTGGTGAGTGCCACGCCGCTCTTGCGGTGATCCTCGATCAGGGTTTTCAGCGATTCCTGGTTGACCGTGCCGACGTTGAAATCACCGTCGGTGGCCAGGAGCACCCGGTTCACGCCGCCCTTGATGAAACCCTGTTCGGCCTGCGCATAGGCCAGTTCGATGCCGGCGCCACCGTTGGTGGAGCCGCCCGCGCCGAGGCTGTCGATGGCCGCGTCGATGGTGGCGTGCTGGTCACCGGCGGTGGAGGGCAGGGCCACGCCGGCGTTGCCGGCATAGGTGACGATGGCCACGCGATCCTGCTGACGAAGCTCGCGCACCAACTGCTTCAGCGAGGCCTGCAGCAGCGGCAACTTGTTCGACTCGTTCATCGAGCCGGAGGTGTCGATCAGGAATACCAGGTTCGATGCCGGTATCGACGCGGCGGGCACGCGGTAGCCCTGGATGCCGACCAGCAGCAACTGCCGTTTCGCGTTCCACGGCGCCGGGGCCAGTTCGGTAGTGACGCTGAACGGCTGCTCGCGATTCTCCGGCGGCGTGTAGCCGTAGTCGAAGTAGTTGATGAACTCCTCCGCGCGCACCGCGTCGGCCGGCGGCAGCTGGCCCTGGTTCAACATGCGGCGCACGTTGGTATACGAGCCGGTGTCTACATCGATGCTGAAGGTGGACACCGGGTGCTCGCTGACCAGCTGCAGCGGGTTGCTGTCGCGGTGGGTGTAGTTTTCGCGGTTGATGTCGCCCGCTAGGGGCTGGCGTATCGGCATCATCATCGGCGCGGCGGGATAGCTGCGCGAAGCCTGTCCCAGTGCCTTGCGTGACATGGCGCCGGCGAGCGTTGCCGGCGTCGGGGCGGGCATGGCGATGGATGCCACGGTCTCGTTGACGGCCTGATCGGCAAGGGGGCTGTTCTGTCGCACCTTGGCAGCGCCGGCTGCAGCGGAGGTGATGGGTGTTCGCGGTGGGGCAGGTGGGGTGTTTTCCGCGACTTGCTTGTCCAGCGCGGGTTTCGGGGTGCTGCAGCCGGTCAACATCACCAGCAGGGCCAGCAGCAGGCTGCGCAGCAGGGCGATCAGTTTCATGGGGCGGTTCTCCTCCGGGGTGTGAAGGGTGAAACGCAGGGATCTCGAAAAAGGGGTTAATCGTCGAACGCGCGACGCGGTAGCATGGCGTCCCCCGCGAGTCCCTTCGGAACGACATGATCAACAACGACGTACTGCGCTCCATCCGCTACATGCTCGACCTGAGCGACGGCAAGGTGGTCGACCTCATCCATCTGGCGGATGCGAACTTTGTCGCCGAGAAGGAGGGCGTGCAGGCGTTGCTGAAGAAAGAGGATGAGCCCGGTTACGTCGAATGCAGCAACAAGGTGCTGGCGCTGTTCCTCGATGGCCTGGTGTTTCACCGCCGTGGCAAGGACGACAGCCTGCCGCCGCGCGCGCCGGAGAAGCGCGTCACCAACAACGTGGTGCTGAAAAAACTGCGAGTGGCCTTCGAGTTGAAAGACGTCGACATGCACCAGATCCTGGCCGATGCAGGCTTCCCGATCTCCAAGCCCGAACTCAGCGCGCTGTTCCGCCAGCCCGACCACAAGAATTTCCGCCTCTGCGGCGATCAGTTGCTGCGCAATTTTCTGAAGGGTCTGACGATGCGTGTGCGCGGGAACGGCTGAGTTCGGGGCGGGCTGACCCATCGAGCCACTGCTACTGGGCTGGCCTCCGCTGTGACAGGACGAGGAAGCCAGCCAGCGCTCGACAAGACGAGGGATGACAGCGGCATGACGCGCCTGAAGACAATTACGTGTCGTGACATCTAATCGCAGCAATTCCGCAATAATTTCCACCTAGGCTGAATGGATTCTTAACGCCGGCCGGAAATTTCATGCTCGTTCCAGATCGTCACCCGATTCCTCGTCATCCGCTCAGTCACGCCATTTCCCGCCTGCTTGGACCAGGGCGCTGCGCGCTGCTGCTTGGCATGGTCCTCACTGGCGCGGCCCATGCCGCGGACGTCGCTGCCCCGGCAGCTCTCGCCGACGGCACCGTGGTCAAGCAATTGACCGAGGTGGAAGTACGTGCCGACCTGGTCAAGTCCGCGCAAACCCAGGCGTTCACGCAGAGCGAACTGGATGTGCTGCAGCCGCAGTCGGTGATCGGGCTGGACTACATCAGCAACCATGTCGCCGCGACCTCCGACTACGCCAGCATTGCGGCGATCGCGCCGGCTGTGGCCAACGTGAGCCCGGCTGGCCCCGGTCTGGGCGAGTCCAAGCAGATGACCCTGCGCGGCTTCAGCGACAGCCAGTACAACGTGACGTACGACGGCATCCCGTTTGCCGACAACAACGACTTCAGTCACCACACCAGCAGCTACTTTCCGGCCAAGGTGCTGGGCCAGATCGTGATCGACCGCGGTCCCGGCGGCGCCAGCCAGCTCGGCCAGGCCACCTTCGGTGGCACCGTGGCACTGTTTTCCAAGGACGCCACCGATCGTTTCGCGTTCATTCCCACCGTCAGTGTCGGCAGTTACGGCACCACGCTGACCCATCTGGAACTCAATTCCGGCCGCATCGACTCGCTGAACGGCGGCAAGCTGATCGTCAGCGCCCAGTACAACGACACCGATACGGCGCAGACCTACTCGCCGATGAATCGCAAGACGGGCTACATCAAATATGTGCAGCCGATCGGCAACAGCACCGAACTGACCTTCCTCAGCAACTACAACTACATCACCTTCAACAAGCCGAACAAGGGCAGCCTGACCACGTCGGA
>JBBQQL010000048.1:0-25283 GCA_038215995.1 Lysobacterales bacterium | reverse complement strand
TCGCGAAACCACGCGTCGGCGCGATTCGTTCGAGCAATTGCTCGGCTCGCTGCAGGACGATCAGCCGGCGATCCTGGTCGGCACCCAGATGCTGGCCAAGGGCCACGATCTGCCCAACCTGACCCTGGTGGCGATCGTGGGTGCGGACGACGGCCTGCACAGTATCGACTTCCGCGCGGGCGAACGCCTTGCCCAGCTGGTGGTGCAGGTAGCGGGGCGGGCCGGACGCGCCAGCAAACCGGGACGCGTGTTGCTGCAGACGCACCAGCCCGACCATCCGCTGCTGCGCAGCCTGCTGGCCCATGGCTATGCCGCCGCCGCACGCGAGATGCTGGCCGAGCGCCGTCTGATCCAGTTGCCGCCATATAGCTATCAGGTGCTGTTGCGCGCCGACGGGGCGCACCGCGAGCAGGTCGACGCCTTTCTCGCCGAGGCTTGCGCAGCCCTGCCACGCAGCGACCAGTGGCAGGTGGCCGGCCCGATGCCGGCACCGATGCCGCTGCGCGCCGGTCGCCATCGCGCCCAGTTGCTGCTGGAGGCGACCAGTCGCCGCGTACTGCACGGCATGCTGCGCACATGGCAGGCGGCGTTGCTGGCGCTGCCCTCAGGACGGCGGGTGCGCTGGTCGCTGGACGTCGACCCGATCGACCTGTACTGACCCGCAACGGACCTGACTCAGTCCGCGTCCCGGCGCAGCGAACCGGGCTTGACCAGCCAGCGTACCGCCAGCACGCCCAGCTCGTAGAGCAGGCACATCGGAATGCCCAGCATCAGCATCGAGGTGATATCCGGCGGAGTAATCATCGCAGCGATGGCAAATGCGCCGACGATGGCGTAACGCCGGCCATTGCGCAGCTTGTCCAGATCCACCACGCCGATGGCCGCCAGCACCACTACCGCTACCGGCACCTCGAAACACAGCCCGAAGGCGAAGAACATCAACATCACGAAATCAAGGTAATGGCTGATGTCGGTCATCATCTCCACCCCCTGCGGCGTCACCGCCGTGAGGAAGCGAAACGCTGCCGGCAGTACCAGGAAGTAGGCGAACGCGCAGCCCAGATAAAACAAGGCCATCGCCGCCACCAGCAGCGGTCGCGCCAGTCGCTTCTCATGCTTGTACAAGCCCGGGCTGACGAAGGCCCACAACTGGTAGAGGATCACCGGCATGCTGATGAACAGCGCGGTGTAAAGGGCCAGCTTCAGCGGCGTGATGAACGGGCTGGTGACCTCGGTGGCAATCAGGTGTGCGCCCTGCGGCAGCCGGGCCACCAGCGGCGCGGCCAGCTCCGAGTACAGACGGTTGGCGAACGGCACCAGCGCCAGCAAGATCAGCACCACGGTGGCCAGTGATTTGAGCAGGCGCGTGCGCAGTTCCAGCAGGTGCGAAAACAGGCCTTGCTGCAGGCTCTCTTCCACGCCGCCTGACTCCGTCGAGCCCGATTCAGGCGTGGTCATCTGGCTGTCTCTCTGATGCGGTAGTTGGCCCGTTCAGTGGCAACTCGCTTTGTATGGCGGATTCGGGCTCGGCGCGGGCCGGCGACGGGCCGGTCATGAGCACTTCGTTTGGAGCAGCGATACCGGCCTTCATGTCGCTGACCACCTCAGCCAGCGGCTCGTGCACCTGCTGCAGCTGGTCCTTGAACTGGTTCTGGGCTGCCTCGGCCTGGGCAGCGGCATCACGGGCAGTGCGCTTGATCTGCTCGATCTCCAGCTCCCGCTCCACCTCGGCGCGTACATTGTCCCAGCCGCTGCGCACCCGCCGCAGCAGGGCACCGGCGGTGCGTGCCGCGCCGGGCAACTTTTCGGGGCCGAGCACGATCAAGGCGATCAGCGCCAGCAACACCAGTTTGCCGAGACTGATCTCGATCATTGCCGCGCTCCGCCGACTGCCTGCTTACTTGGTTTCGCTGGAGTCGCGCTGACTCTGCGTAGTGGCGCGATCAGCTTCCGGCGCATCGGCGCGCAGTTGCTCTGCCTCCTTGCGGCGCGCTTCCTCGTCCTTCTGCTTGGCCTCGTCATCGCCGCTAAGGCCTTTCTTGAAGTCACGGATGGCGGCGCCCAGGTCGGGCCCGATGTTGCGGATCTTCTTGGTGCCGAACAACACCAGCACAATGACCAGCAGGATCAGCCAATGCCACACACTGTCAAAACCCATAATCAGCCTCTGAATCCATAGTGACGAACGGACAGCGCACGCGGCGCCACGTCTGTATCGCAATCAACGCGAAGTGTACTCTTCCAGCCGGTCACGGAAGTCGACGACCGGCGTCGGCACGTTGCTGACACCGCCTTCGAAGATGCGCCGTGGCGTGATGCCGGCACCGTACACCTCAGCGTTGGCATCGTAATCGATGCGCAGCGCCGAACCATCCAGTGCCACGCCGGCAAACAGGCCGCGGCTGCGTGAGTAAGAGTAGATCTCGGCCTTCAGCTGGCTATCGGTCGAGGCGGTGGCGGTACGGCCCACCGGGCCAGCAGCGGCCGAGGCATCGGCGCCCAAAGTGAATTTGCCGCGCACGATCGAGTCCACTCCCCGCTGGGTGCGGAACACCAGCACCACGTCGGTCGAGGACACGCCGGCCTGGAAGCCCACGCTACCGCCGGTCATGGTGATGAAGCTGGGATTGGACCAGGTGCCGTTCGGACTCTTGACCGAGATCAGGCCCTCGCCGCGACGCCCGCCAAAGATGAAGCCGACCTTGAGCAGATCCGGAATCACCGCGATCGCCTTGGCATCCTGCAGCAGGTCCCTGGGAATGGATTTGTCCGGTGCCTGCATGATCTCGTTCAACACCCGCACCGCACTGTTGGCGCGCACCAGCGGAGGATCCTCGGCGTGCGCGGCCATGGCCGGCAACAACAGGGCCAGGCCGACCAGCAGCAGGCGATGCATGGATGTCTTGATCATGGTCAGCTCCATCGAAGTTCGGGGATGCAGGCTGGCGCGCCGAAGAGCGCCGGGCATGTGGCAGACTTGCAGGCTCGTCCAGCCCTGATCGTCACCATGCCATCGAGCAGCAACTATACCGGCCTTGCCGGGTATTCCCATGACCCGGAAACGTCATCCGTTCAGGCTGCCGTCTTGCTGGTCAACCTGGGCACGCCCACGGCACCCACCGCCAAGGCGGTGCGCCCCTACCTGAAGCAATTCCTTGGCGACCCGCGGGTGATCGAATACCCGCGCTGGCTGTGGTGGCTGATCCTGCATGGCGTGATCCTGCGCTTGCGACCGAAGCGCTCGGCGCACGCCTACGGCAAGGTCTGGACCGAGCGCGGCTCGCCGCTGCGCTTTGGCAGCGAGGCACTGGCCAGCGGGCTGGAAGGTGAACTCAAGCGCCAGCGTCCGCAGGCACCAATCAAGGTCGCGCTGGCGATGCGCTACGGTGAGCCTTCGGTGAGCCGGACCATCGCGCAGTTGCAAGGCGAGGGCGTACGGCGGCTGCTGGTGCTGCCGCTGTATCCACAATATTCGGCCACCTCGACCGGCTCGGTGCTGGACGCGGTGGCGGACACGATCAAGAGCATGCGCTGGCCACCGGAGCTGCGCATCGTCAATGACTATCACGACGAGCCGGCCCACATCGAGGCGTTGGCGGCCAGCATCGAGGCCCATTGGGCAAGCCACGGCCGCGGCGAAAAGTTGCTGCTGTCGTTTCATGGCATTCCCGAGCGCTACCTGCACGCTGGCGACCCGTATTTCTGCCAGTGTCATGCCACCGCACGGCTGCTGCGCGAACGGCTGGGACTAAGCACGGAGCAACTGGTGATCAGCTTCCAGTCACGCGTCGGCAGGGAGCGCTGGCTGCAGCCGTATACCGATGCCACGGTGCGCCAACTTGCCGCCGATGGCGTGCGCCGGCTCGATGTTGCCAGCCCCGGTTTTGCGGTGGATTGCCTGGAGACGCTGGAGGAGATCGCGATGCAGAACCGCGATTTCTTCGTGGCGGCCGGTGGCGAAACCCTGCGCTACATCCCTGCGCTCAACGACAGCCCCGGTCAGGTCGACAGCCTGGCCGCGCTGGTGCTGCGGCACACTCAGGGTTGGCCCGAGTTTGCCGCCGACTACGATGGCGCCGCCGCAAGGCAAAGCCGCCATGCCGCCGGACAACGTGCGCGGGAGCTGCGTGCGCGTGCCGACTGAGCAGACGATCGCGCTGGCGCAGCTCAAGCTGCGCGCGCAGGTATGGGGCGACCCTGCCGCGCCACCGCTGCTGGCCCTGCATGGCTGGCTCGACAATGCCGCCAGCTTCGCCCTGCTGGCGCCGCGGCTGGCCACGACCCACCGGGTGATCGCGCTGGAACTGCCCGGCCACGGTCATTCGGATCATCCTGCCGCCGGCAACGGCTTTCACTATGTGGATCACGTGCAGGCGGTGCTCGAGGCCGCCGACGTGCTGCAGCTCGCGCGCTACACCTTGCTCGGCCATTCGCTGGGGGCGGGCATCGCCTCGCTGGTCGCTGCGGCCGCGCCGGAGCGCATCGAGCGGCTGCTGCTGATTGAAGGGCTCGGCCCGCTTGGCGACGACGGTTCAGCCACCCTGCCACGCTTTCGCGCCGCACTGACCCCGCGCACGGAGAGTCGTCGGCCCTTGCGTGTATTCCGCAACATCGAAGAGGCCATCAGTGCGCGCTGCCTGGTCAGCGGCATGCCACCAGTACAGGCTCGCCCCATCGTCGAGCGCGGCTTGATCGAAACCGATGGCGGCTGGCGCTGGCGCAGCGACCCGCGACTGACCCAACCGAGTGCCATGCGGCTGGCCGAGACACAGGTGCACGCGCTGTTGCGCGGCATCGAAGCGCCCACGGCCCTGCTACTGTCCAGCCCGGCCACGTCCTACCTGCCCAGCGTGCCGATGCAGGAACGCGCCGCATGCGTGGCGAATATCACGGTGCGTCACATGGACGGCGGCCATCACCTGCATCTGGAACACCCCGAGGCCGTCGCCGACTGGGTACACCTCCGCCCGCAGGCTATCGCCGAGCACGTCCCCTCACCCCAAGCCACAGGAACTCCACACCCATGACACTTTCCATGTATCGGGCCTCGGTCCCCGTCTTCACCCGCGCGCTGAACAATCTCGCGCATGTACTGACCAAGGGTGCCGAGCACGCAAAATCGAAAAATGTCAGCGACGAAGTGCTGCTGCAGACGCGGCTTGTCCCCGACATGCTGCCGCTGATCAAGCAGGTGCAGATCGCCTGCGACATGGCCACCCGTGGCGCCGCGCGGCTGGCCGGGGTCGAGGTTCAGGCATTCGAGGACAACGAGACCACGCTGGAGCAGGCTCAGGCACGGATTACGCGTTCGGTCAGTTACATCGCGGGTTTCACGGCCGCGCAGATCGATGGCAGCGAGGCACGCGCAATTCTGCTCAAGATGCGTACCGGTGAACTGAACTTCGAAGGCCAGAGCTACCTGTTCAACTTCGTGCTGCCCAACCTGTTTTTCCATTGCACCACGGCCTACAACATCCTGCGCGAGGCCGGCACCGACATCGGCAAGACCGACTTCATCGGCAGCCCCTGACCGCCGCCCGACGGAGCCGCAAGCAAGGCAATGTCGAGAACTGTGACCGAGGTCGCGCTTGCCCCTGTCTGGCTGGCGCGGCCCCTGCTTGTCTCTCGTACCCCACCCCTAGCGGCACGAGAGACAACATCATGGAGCAGATCATCGAATGCATTATCGCCGGAGGCCCGCAGCACGGGCTTGTCCGACGCCAACTCTGGGATTCGGAATACTCTGCAATGCCTGTGCTGGCTTCCATCGATGGCCAGATCTGCATCGCGGCGGCGCATCGCCCGGTAGGCAACGGCAACGGTACGCCCTGCTACATCCTGCTTCACCCGAAGGCCACGGGCGAGCAATTCCGGGACCTGCTGGCCACCGTGAACTGCCGTAGAGCGTCAGCTTTTGCCCCCTCTTCCGGCGCTGGCCGCCGCATTGCGTCAGCCGCCTGAGAGACAGGGCTACAAGAACACCCCCATACGAGCCCGCGGCGTGATCGGACACTGAACAGAGCCTGTGCAAGCGGGCCACGCGCCGCGGCGGCGACGTGCGAAAATGCACAACCGCCGCCCTGAAAGTCCGCCGCCCCTGCATGTTGCGAATTACCGATCTCAAGCTGCCACTGGACCACTCCGCCGATGCACTGACCGGCGCGATACTCAAGCGGCTGGGCATCAAGGCCGACGAACTCACCGGCTATAGCGTCGCCAAGCGCAGCCATGACGCCCGCAAACGCGGTGCGATCGCCCTGATCTACGGCCTGGATATCGACACACCGCGGGAAGCGGAGCTGTTGCAGCGCTTCGCCGACGATCAGCACATCCAGCCCACGCCTGACACAAACTATCGCTTTGTGGCACAGGCGCCGTCATTGCCAACCCATCGCCCGGTGGTGATCGGCTTCGGGCCGTGCGGACTTTTTGCCGGACTGATCCTCGCCCAGATGGGATTTCCCCCGATCATCCTGGACCGCGGCAAGGCCGTGCGCGAACGCACCAGGGACACCTGGGACCTGTGGCGCAAGCGCGAGCTGCATCCGGAATCGAACGTGCAGTTCGGCGAAGGCGGCGCCGGCACGTTTTCCGACGGCAAGCTGTACAGCCAGATCCGCGATCCGCTGCACCATGGGCGCAAGGTGCTGACCGAATTCGTCAAGGCGGGCGCGCCGGAGGAAATCCTCTATGTCAGCAAGCCGCACATCGGCACCTTCCGGCTGGTGACGATGGTGGAGAACATGCGCGCCACGATCGAGTCGCTCGGCGGCGAGATCCGCTTCAGCAGCCGCGTCGACGACCTGCTGCTGGAAGCCGCCGCAGACGGACAGCAGCAGATTCGCGGGGTGACCCTGGCCAGCGGCGAGCAGATCCGCAGCGACCACGTGGTGCTCGCGCTCGGCCACAGCGCGCGCGACACCTTCGAGATGCTGCATGCCCGCGGCGTCTACGTCGAAGCCAAGCCTTTTTCGGTGGGTTTCCGCATCGAGCATCCGCAGTCGGTGATCGACCGCGCCCGCTTTGGTCCGCAGGCGGGCCATCCGATACTCGGTGCCGCCGACTACAAACTGGTGCACCACTGCCGCGAGAGCGAAGGCGTCAGCGGACGCACCGTCTACAGTTTCTGCATGTGCCCCGGCGGCACCGTGGTCGCGGCGGCGTCCGAGCCCGGTCGCCTGGTGACCAATGGCATGAGTCAGTATTCGCGCAACGAGCGCAATGCCAATGCCGCCATCGTGGTGGGCATCGAGCCGGCCGATTTTGCGGCATTCGACAACAGCGGCAGCCCGCTGGCGGGCATCACCTTGCAACGGGCGCTGGAGAGCCACGCCTATCGCCTCGGCGGCGAGAACTACAGCGCCCCGGCGCAACTGGTTGGCGATTTTCTGGCCGGCCGTGCGTCCAGCACGTTCGGCGACGTGCAGCCCTCGTACCAGCCAGGAGTGTCCCTGGGCAGCCTGGAAAGCGCCCTGCCCGACTACGCCATCGCCGCGATCCGCGAGGCCTTGCCGGCATTCGAGCGCCAGGTGCGCGGCTATGCCATGCATGACGCCATCCTCACCGGGGTCGAGACACGCACCTCGTCACCGGTGCGAATCAAACGCCATGACAACCTGCAGAGCATCAACACGCTCGGCCTGTATCCGGCGGGCGAAGGCGCGGGTTACGCCGGAGGCATTCTCTCGGCCGCCGTGGATGGCATCAAGGTCGCCGAGGCGGTGGCACGACAGATCACTGGCCACTGAGCGGGCACACGTCTTCACCAGCGATTGATTACGGCGCGTTCGACCTTATCTTGGGTCGATCTGCAGCGTTGGCGCTGCGTCACTCGCCCCAAAGGATTCAGCGATGTCCACAGCAAGTTCAACCGCACCTATCCGCATCGACTTCGTCTCGGACGTTTCCTGCCCCTGGTGTGCGGTCGGGCTGGCCTCGCTGCAGCAGGCGCTGGCGAATCTGGAGGGAGAGGTCAGCGCCGAGATCCACTTCCAGCCGTTCGAACTCAACCCGCAGATGCCTGCCGAGGGCGAAGACTCCACCGAGCATCTGGCACGCAAGTACGGCAGCACGCCCGAGCAGATTGAACTGAACCGCAAAGCGATCCGCGAACGCGGCGCGTCACTCGGTTTCACCTTCAACATGGATCGGCGCAGCCGCGTCTACAACACCTTCGACGCCCACCGCCTGCTGCACTGGGCCGAGCTGGAAGGACGCCAGCTGAGCTTGAAGCAGATCCTGCTGCGCGCCTATTTCACGGACGGCGAGGATGTCAGCGCGCACGACACGCTGCAGCGGCTGGCTGTCGAGGCCGGCCTGGACGCCGGCCAGGCCACCGACATCCTCGCCAGCGACCGCTATGCCGAGGAAGTGCGTGCACAGGAGCAGTTTTTTCTGACCCGCGGCATCCAGTCGGTGCCGGCAACCATCATCAATGGTCGTCAACTGATTTCCGGCGGGCAGCCCCCGGAGGCCTTCGAGCTGGCACTGCGCCAGATTGCCGCCACGGCCTGAGCGACGACGCCGGCGCAACCGGCCGGCGCGCTCAGACGAGCGGGCCGGGATAGCCGATCAAATAGCCTTGCGCCATTTCACAGCCCATGGCTTTCAGCGCGCTGCGTTGCGCCTCCGTTTCGATACCCTCGGCGATGACGTGGATACCGAGCGCGCGCGCCAGCGCCAGGATCGCCTCGACCACGGTGGTGCTGCTGGTATGCGAACCGTCCTGCAGCTCCTGCACGAACGATTTGTCGATCTTCAACATGCGCAGCGGCAGCGAGTGCAGATAGCTCAATGACGAGTAGCCGGTGCCGAAATCGTCCAGCGCCGCACCCACGCCCGCCGTGAGCAGCCTTTCGAGCATGTCGCGGACGCGCTCCGGGTTGTCCAGCAATGCGCCCTCGGTGACCTCGACGACCACCCGCGAGGGAGCCAGTCCGGTGCGGGCCAGCAACTGCAGCAGCCGCGCGTCAAAGTCGAGATGACGAAGATGGCGTGCCGACACGTTGATGGTCACGAACGTGCCGGCTGCGGCATCGCGCCTGAAGCGCATGCAGCTCAGTTCAAACATGCGCCAGTCGATCGCCTCGATCAGGCCGCTGTCCTCGGCCACGCGAACAAAGTCACCAGGTCGCAACAGGCCGCGCTGCGGATGGTTCCAGCGAATCAGTGCCTCGTAACCCACGACCTCGGCATTATCGAAGCGGCAGATCGGCTGAAAATACCGTTCGAACTCGTCGTGCAGCAACGCATGGCGCAATTCGCCTTCGAGGGTCAGCACATCGACCGCATCCGTCGTCAGCGTCTCGTCGAACATCTCGAACCGTTTGCGACCGCGTTCCTTGGCACGATACAGCGCGATGTCGTCGTCACGCAGCAGGTCATCACTTTTAAGGTAGCTGGCGTCGCCGATCGCGATGCCGATGCTGGCCGATGGCTCCAGCTCCTTGCCTGCAAGCTGCAGTGGAGCGCCCAGCACGCGCAGGATGCGCTGCGCCACCTTGGCCGCCGTCTCAGGCAGTGGCACGTCCTCCAGCAGGATCGCGAATTCATCACCGGACAACCGCGCCACCATGTCCGGGTCGCGCACGCAGTACAGCAGACGGCCAGCAATCGCCTTGAGAAAGTCGTCGCCGGCGAGATGGCCAATGCTGTCGTTGATCACCTTGAACCGATCGACATCCAGGTACAGCAAGGCGCAACGTCGCTCCGGATCGCGCTGCAAGGTGCCCAGCACCCGATCCAGCCGGTCGCGCAGGAAGCCCCGGTTCGGCAAGCCGGTCAGCGGGTCGTGCATCACCTGGTGCTTGAGCTGTTCCTGCACCAGCTCACGCTGGTGAATCTCCTGGCGCAACTCCTGGGTACGCTCATCCACCCGCTGCTCGAGCTGTACATTGGCTTGGTACAACGAAACCGCGGTGCGCCGGCGATAGATGCTGTTGGCGATCTGCAGGGCTGCGAAGGTAAGCAGCTCCTGGTCCGCCTCGCTGTACCGTGCCTCAGGCGCATAGCTCTGCACCGCCACCAGCCCGATCACTTCATCGCCCGCTTGCAAGGGCACGCCCAGCCAGCTGGCGGCGACATTCGTGGTGTCGGTGGGTGCGACCTGATTCCCACGCGCCAACTCCTCCATGTCGGCGCGAGTTGCCAACACTGCACGCGCCTCACGCACCACATACTCGCTCATGCCCCGCCCCAACGGCCGCGACGATTTGCTGTCACCGGCGGCATCGACGTAGTAGGGAAACTCAAGCGCATTGCGATCTTCGGAGAGGAGGGCGATGTAGAAATTTTCCGCGTTGAGCAGTGCCCCCACCACCGCATGCACGCGCCGGTAAAACGAGTGCTCATCAATATCGGCGGTGGCCAGTTGCGCCAGCTGGAACAAGGCTGCCTGCAGTTGTTCGGCACGCTCTCGCTCGAGAATCTCCTGCTGCAGACCCAGGTTGGCCTGTGCCAACTCCCTGGTGCGCAGGCGTACCCGCAGCTCCAGCTCATCCTTGCTCTGCTTGCGTTCGAGCGCGGTGAGAATGTGGGTGCCGACAAAGCCAAGCAACTCCTGGTCCTCCACCGTGAAACTCACACCGGGCTCATAGCTCTGTACCACCAGCGCACCTTGCACCTGGCCATTCAGCATCATCGGCACACCGAGCCAATCGCTGCTGTCCGGGCCAACCTTGACCAGGTCGTTGCCAATCATGGCCCTCAGTGACTGGGCACTCCCCCGCATCGGCCTGCCGGTGGTCAGCACGCGGTGGGTCAGGGTGCCACGCCACTGCTCGAGGGGAGTCTCCCGCGAGGTGTCCTGGCCGCCGACATCAAGGACGTCTGCGTAGTAGAGAAATCGCCAGGTGGCACGCAGCGGATCATGCCGGACGATGAAGAAGTTTTCTCCATACATCAGGCTGCTGACGATCTGATGGATAAAGTGCAGCATCTCCGGCATGTCCAGCTCGCTGCCGGCCAGATCGGCAATCGCGAACAAGGCTCGCTGCAGGTTCTCCGACCGCTCCAGTTGCTTGTGCGAGCCGTGCAGATTGGTCAGCTCGAAAGCCTGTGCCAGGCGCTGGCCTGCGAGTGCGAGATCGCCGGCAAGGTCTTCGCGCAGTTGCTGTACGGTATGCGCAGCGTTGAAGTGCAGCAGCAGAACGATCTGTTCCTCCGCCAGCAAGGGCCACGCCGCCCAGCGGCCATCTTCGCTGAGGCAGAGGCTGTCCTGAGCCAGGGCGAACTGCGCCCATTCGACGCTCATCGGCGTCGCGGCAGTGCCATGGACGACCGACGATTCGCCCATGCCGTGCAGCACGGTCGCCGACTGGCAACCCGGCAACGATTGCGCCCGGACGATGACCGCCGCTGCCACTTCAGCCGGCGTCGCCGCCCCGATCAGGCCGCTCAACCATGCCTTTCCATCGGCCTTGGCAGTGGGCTGCGGGCTTGACGCGCTGAGGGCGGTCATACGGTAGCGCACTCGGCGAAGCGGACGTGACGGTGACAAAACCGGCCCTCCGCTCGCGTACGATCAACGCGCTCGTTGAGAGCGCCGCTGGCATCGCGCTGGAAATCGAAGGGTCCCATGTACACCACATCGGCCAAATACGCCCCGGCTTGAGCCCATCGTCGGCGAGTCACCATATCAACCGTCGGCGGACAGCATCTGCTGATCCCGTGCGAGCGGTGCCGGACGGCCCAACAGGTAGCCCTGCCCCATCTCGCAGCCCATCGCCGCCAGCGCGGCTCGCTGGATCTCGGTCTCGATCCCCTCACCGATCACCTGAATGTTCAGCGCATGAGCCAGCGCCAGGATCGCCGCGACGACGGTGGTGCTGCTGGTGTTGGCGCCCCTGTCCAACTCGTGCACGAAGGCGCGGTCGATCTTGAGCAGGCGCAATGGCAGCGAGTGCAAATAGCTGAGCGAGGAATAACCTGTGCCGAAGTCATCCAGCGCGGCGCCCACACCAATTTCGCGCAAGCGCTCCAGCGTAGCGCGTACGTGCTCGGGGTTGTCCAGCAGCGAACCTTCGGTGATCTCCAGCACCAGTCGCGTCGGTGCCATGCCGGTGCGTTCCAGCAAGCCGATCAGGCGGACGTCGAAGTCGGCGTGACGCAGATGCAGGGCGGACACGTTGATGGTCAGAAACGTATCCTCCCGCGCTTGCTGCAGCAGCAGGCTGCAACTGAGCTCGAACATGCGCCAATCGATCGCCTCGATCAGGCCGCAGTCCTCGGCAACCTTCACGAAGTCCCCCGGCAGCAACAGCCCTCGCTGCGGATGGTTCCAGCGGATCAATGCCTCGTAACCATGCACCGAGCCCCCATCAAGTGGGCAGATCGGCTGGAAGTAAGGCTCGAACTGGTCCTGCTGCAACGCCTTGCGCAGCTCCCCCTCAAGCGCCAGCACATCGACGACATTCCTGGTCAGCGCCTCATCAAACAACTCGAACCGTTTGCGTCCGAGCTGTTTCGAGCGATACAGCGCAATATCCGCATCACGCAACAACTCATCGGCGGTCCGATAGTGCGGCTCGCCCATGGCAATGCCCACGCTGGCAGCCACCTGCAACTCCTTGCCGCCTGCCAGCATAGGCACAGCGAGTGCATCCATCACCCGCTGCGCGACGGCGGTGGCGTCGGCAGACGACTCCACTTCTTCCAACAAGATGGCAAATTCATCACCGGCCAGCCGCGCAACCATATCCGGATGACGCACACAGTCGAGCAGTCGCAGCGCCACCTGCTGCAGCACCTCGTCACCGGCCAGATGACCCAGGCTGTCGTTGATGATCTTGAAGCGGTCGATATCCAGGTAGAGCAAGGCACAGCGCTGGTACGACTCGCGCCGCGCCGACGCCAGCACACGGTCAATGCGTTCGCGCAGGAAGCCACGGTTGGGCAATTCGGTGAGTGCGTCATGCATGACCTGATGGCGCAGCTGGTCCTGTACGCGTTCGCGCTCGACGATTTCCTTGCGCAAAGCCAGCGTGCGTTCCTCGACCCGATGTTCGAGTTGCTCGTAAGCCCTCCGCAGCGACTCGGCCGAGCGGCGCCGGGTGAGACTGTTGGCGACCTGCGATGCCACGAAGCTGAGCAACTCCTGGTCGGCTGGCCCATAGACCACGTCGGGCCGGTAGCTTTGAACCGTGACCAGGCCAATCACCTCGTCGCCGACAATCAGCGGTACGCCAAGCCAGTACAGCGCCGGCGAACCCACGCGCCCCCGCGCAATCTCGCCGCTTTGCTCAAGCGCCTCGATCTGGGCGTTGTCGACGCGGAGTGCCACGCCCGTGCGAACCAGGTACTCGCTCAGGCCACGACCCAGCGGCCGCTCGACCGGCGGCATCTCCTTCGCATCGACCGCGTAAGGAAAGGTCAGCCGCGCATGATCATCGGAGAGCAGCGCAATGAAAAAATTCTCGGCGTTCAGCAACTCGCTGATCACCGCATGCACCCTTCTGCAAAACTCCTCCTGATCGATATCTGCCGTCGCCAGCTGTGCAATCTGGAACAAGGCAGCCTGCAGGTGCTCGGCCCGTTGCCGCTCAAGTATCTCAAGCTGCAGGCCTCGATTGGCTTCGGCGAGCTGGGTCGTGCGCAACTGCACGCGCTGCTCGAGATCGTCCTTGGTCTGTTTGCGCTCAAGAGCAGTAAGAATATGGCTGCCGACAAACTCGAGCAGGGCCAGATCTTCCCGCGTAAAACCCTCGTTCTGCTGATAGCTTTGCACCACCAGCGCGCCGTCGGTACGTCCATCGCGGGACATCGGCACACCGAGCCAGTCGTAGCTGTCCGGACCTATCTGCGCCACCGGCCCGAGCACCTGGTTGCGCAGTTCCTCGGCATCGCCCATGCGGGCCTTGCCGTCGTTCAGCACGTACCAGGTCAGGGTGTATTCGATCGCGCTCAGCGGCATGTCCAGGCCGTTGCCGGGCGGCTGCGGATCCTCCACGTCGACGAAATAGGGAAAGCGAATCGTATCGCGCCCGGCATCCAGCAACACGATGAAGAAATTGGCGGCGTACATCAGGGTGCCGACGATGGCATGGATGCCGCGCAGCATGGCCGGCATGTCGAGATCGGAACCGGCAAGGTCGGAAATCGCAAACAGTGCACGCTGCAGGTTTTCCGAACGTTCCAGCTGCTGATGTGAGTGCTGCAGCGCAGACCATTCCAGCGCCCGCTGCAGACACTGGCCCGCAAAGGGCAGCGAAGCCGACAGTTTCTCGAGCAAATTGAGGTCGCAAGCATCTGGATCCAGGTCCAGCGACAACACGGCTGACTCAGGCTGCTGGCACAGACCAATAGCCATGCGCTGCAGGTTGGCATGCCGCAACGGGCCAGCGACATTGCTGGCATGGCGAAGCCAGGCCAGCTCGGCGGCATCGAGGGGCATCTCAGGTACGCTGCGGCTGGTCATCGAGCCCTGCAGTTGCCACACCACCCGCGCGCCGCCGCAACCGGGCAGGCCGGAGGCCAGCGCCACAATCACTTCAGCGACTTGATCGGGCGCGTGCGCAGCCGTCAGCCGAGCGAGCCAGCTCAGCTGCAACGTACCGTCCTGCGGCATGCCCCCTCCGACATTTCCCTGCGTCATCGACGGCCCTCTCCCAAGCCCTGATTTGTCCACACCCGGGTCCAGCATACCTGCTTGGCGGGGGTGGAAACGTCCATGCTCCAAGCCGGTGTCCCATGAAACATCATGCGGTCAAGAGCCCAATAACGATAGACTCCCCCACTGCCTCAGGCACCCCGCTCTCGCGCAGGGCTGCGCATGAGCATCCAAGGCTGGTGCCATTCCCGGGCGCCAGCAGCGCCACAGGTTACCCACCCCGCATGCTCGCTGACACCACCAAAGACGCCATCCGCGCCGCCTATGCACGCATGAAGGACGGCTTGCCGGGCTTCCGTGCACGCGCCTCGCAGGGCCGCATGATTGCCGAAGTGGCCAAGGCCTTTGGTCAAACCGGCGGCGTGGCGGTGATCGAGGCCCCCACGGGCACCGGCAAATCAATGGCCTACCTGATTGCCGGCATGGAGGTGGCGCGCTTCCAGAAGAAGAAACTGCTTATCGCCACCGCCACGGTGGCGCTGCAGGAACAACTGGTGCAGCGTGACATCCCGCTGTATCTGCAGCTCAATGGCATCGAAGCCAAGGTCGCACTGGCGAAGGGACGTGGGCGTTATCTGTGCCCGCGCAATCTCGCCATGGCCGCGAACAGCATCAACGACACCGCGCAGATGGGCCTGGCCGGCTTCGATGCGGACCTGGTGCTGTGGACCCGACCACCGCAACCGCGCGACAAGCAGGCGCTGGCAAAACTGCGCGAGGCCTTCGATCACCACGAGTGGGACGGCGACATGGACACGGCGCCCGAATCGGTCAGCGACCTGCTGCGTCCGATGGTTACCACCAGTGCCGGCGGCTGCACCGGACGAAAATGCGCGCAGTTCATGGTCTGCCCGTTTTTCGCCGCGCGGCGCGCGGTAGATGACGCCGAGATCATCGTGGCCAACCAGGACCTGGTGCTGGCCGACCTGACCATGCCGGGCGAGGATGAGGGCTGGGGCGGGATCATCCTGCCGCGCCCGGACGAGACGCTGTACATCTTCGACGAGGGCCACCACGTGCCCGCCAAGGCAATCGACCGCGGCGCGTCCGAGGTGTACATGACCGCCAGCGTGCGCCAGCTGAGCCGGCTCGGTCGCCAGGTGCATGCCGCCTATTCGCTCACCGACAAGGAGCGCCTGGGCAAGCTCAGTCTCGACCAGGGCGACGAGAAGCTGCAGCAACTGAGCAACGCCCTGGAAGAAATCGAGAAGGAAGTCCGCCTCGGCTGGCTGCCCGATCCCGGCGAAAGCGAACCGATGTACCGCGGCTCCATGGGCCAGTTGCCCGAGCCGTGGGTGCAGCACGCGCGCGAACTCGACCTGTTCACCGGCGAAGTGCAGCGCTGGCTCGTCGCCGTGCGTCGTGCCGTGGTCGAGATGACCGACGGCGGGCCCACCCAGGAGGCACTTTCGCGCGAGCTCGGTATCGCGCTGGAACGCATCGGCAAGCAGGCCAGCTGCTGGCGCGCCTGGGCCAGCGAGGACTCCGACACCGCGCCTCCGCTGGCACGCTGGGTCACCCTCGGCGCCGATCAGCAACTGGTTTGCCACGCCTCGGCCGTGTCGGCCGGCGGCCTGCTGCGCAACGTGCTGTGGGGCAATGCCAGTGGCGTGGTGATGACCTCGGCCACGCTCAGCGCCGGCGGCAACTTTCGCGGCTTTGCCGACGCCGTCGGGCTGCCCGATGACGCGGTCACGCTGAGCCTGCCCTCGCCCTTCGACCTGACCAGCCAGGCACGCCTTGAAGTACCTGCGATGCGGACCCTGCCGGATGCGCGCGAGGCGCATGCCGAGGAAATCAGCGAGTGGCTGGCCGAGAACCTCGACTGGGAGGCCGGCAATCTGGTGCTGTTCACCTCGCGCGTGAAACTCGACCGCGTGCTGCAGAAGCTGCCCATCGCGCAGGTGCGCAAGGTGCGCGCGCAAGGCTCGCTGGGCAAGTCGCAACTGATTGCCGAGCACTGTGCCGATGTCGAAGCGGGCAAGGGCAGCACCCTGTTCGGGCTGGCCTCGTTCGGCGAAGGCCTCGACCTGCCGGGCAAGCTTTGCGAGACCGTGGTAATCACCCAGCTGCCGTTTGCGGTGCCCACCGATCCGGTCGGAGCCACCTATGCCGAATGGCTGGAGTCACGCGGGCGCAACCCGTTCATTGAAGTCAGCATTCCCGAGGCCACGCGGCTGCTGACCCAGTACTGCGGCCGGCTGATCCGCAACGAGACCGATCGCGGTCGCATCGTGCTGCTGGACCGCCGCGTGGTTACCAAGCGCTATGGCGCCGGCATGCTGCGGGCGCTGCCGCCGTTCGAGCGCGTCATCGAGCGCACGCCGTGATCATCCGCCAGTCCGATTGCCCGTCGCAACCATGGAAAAACGGACTGGGCCGCACGCGTGAAATAGCCGTCTATCCCTCATCGGCGCGCAGCGAGGATTTCGTGTGGCGGGTGAGCGTGGCCGAGGTCGACAGCGCGGCACCGTTCTCGCGCTTTCCCGGCATCGATCGGCAGATCGTGCTGCTCGACGGCGCCGGTTTCACGATGCGGATGGATGACGGACAGAATCATGCGCTGACTACGCCAATGGCGCCGTTCGCGTTCGCCGGCGAACTCGGCGTGGAGATTGTCCTGGCCGGCGGCGCCACCCAGGATTTCAACCTGATGCTGCGCCGCAGCCAGGCCCATGGGCGCATCATCCCCCGGTTGACGGCGGGAGCGCATCAGCCGGATGCGTCCACCGTGCTGGTCTACTGCGCGCGCGGCATGATCGACACCGACGAAGGGACGCTGCAACCCGGCGACGCATGGCGGCCGGAGCCGCCTCATGGTCTGATCCATCTGCACGCTGGCGCCGCCGCTCTGCTGGTGCAGGTTGAGATCCTCCGTCGCTGACTGTGGCGTCGGCTCGCCTATACTCGGGCAACTCCTGAACCCGGTGACCTCCATGTCCGTACTGATCCTCGGCCTGCTGATCTTCCTCGGTATCCATTCGCTGCGGATCTTCGCCCATGACTGGCGCAACCGTCAGGTCGCGCGGCTGGGCGAGAAGCGCTGGAAGGGTCTGTATGCGCTGGTGTCGCTGATCGGTTTCGTGCTGATCTGCTGGGGCTTCGGACTGGCCCGGCAGCATCCAGTCCACCTCTACACCCCGCCGGTGGCGCTGCGTCATCTGAATGCGCTGTTTACTCTGATTGCCCTGGTGCTGTTCTTCGCCGCGCGGGTGCCACGCAATCATTTCAAGGCGAAAATCGGCCATCCACAATTGGCGGCGGTGAAGGTGTGGGCGTTCGGTCACCTGCTGGCGACCGGCATGTTGCATGACGTGGTGCTGTTTGGCTCGTTCCTGCTGTGGGCGGTGGTGCTGTTCGTGGTCTCGAAACGGCAGGATCGCCTTGCCGGTACGGTGTACCCGGCAGGCACGCTGCGCGGGGACGTGCTGACCACCGTCATTGGCGTGGCGGTGTGGGTCGCCTTCGCGTTCTGGCTCCATCTGTGGCTGATCGGCGTCAACCCGATGGCCTGACCCCCGCGACAGGGGTGTCGTGAGTCATCTGGGTAGCACGCCATGGCCGCGCTAAAATGACCGCCAATCCACTCCACGAGGACCGTCACATGGCTGGGTTCCTGCTTTGGCTGTTGCTCTTGGTGTTCTGCTGGCCGCTCGCATTGCTGGCGTTGGTGCTGTATCCGATCGTGTGGCTGCTGTTGCTGCCGCTGCGCTTGGTCGGGATCACCGTGGGCGCGGTGTTTGCGTTCCTCGGCGCGGTGCTGATGCTGCCGGCACGCGTGCTGCGCGGCCGCCCGGTCTAGCCCAGGCGTGGACAAACCGTACTCGCCTTCCTGCGAGCGCAATAGCGAGCCGATCCTGCAGGTACTGCGTGAGCAGCTCGCCGACCGTCGGCACGTGCTGGAGATCGGCAGCGGCACCGGCCAGCACGCCGTGTACTTCGCCGCCGCCCTGCCGCATCTGATTTGGCAGAGCTCGGATCGCGCCGAAAACCTGCCCGGGATACGCGCCTGGCTCGACGAGGCCGCGTTGCCGAACACCCCCGCGCCGCTGGCGTTCGATGTCGGCGGCACGTGGCCACAACAATCATTCGATGCGATCTTCAGCGCGAACACCCTGCACATCATGGCGTGGCCTGAAGTAGAGCAACTGTTTGCGCGCCTGCCGATGATCAGCTCTGCCAGCACCCGGCTGATCATCTACGGTCCATTCAACAACAAGGGCCGCTACAGCAGCGACAGCAATGCAGCCTTCGATCAATCGCTGAGGGCGCGCGGCGCCCACATGGCGATTCGCGATGTCGAGGCGGTGGATGTACTGGCCGCAAAGGCCGGCTTCCACCTGCTGGACGACATCGCCATGCCCGCCAACAACCGCTGCCGCATCTGGCGCCGCGACGACCGCTGAGCACCGGCCTGCACAAACGTGGCGAAGCGCGTACAAAGGCGACATGAAATTGATCGATACCCTCACCCCTTGCCCCTGCGGCAACCCGGACGGATACCGCCAGTGCTGCGGCCCACTGCACGACGGTGCCGCAGCGGGCAGTGCCGAGCAGCTGATGCGCTCGCGCTACAGTGCCTATGTGCTCAAGCACGAGGAATACCTGCTGGCCAGTTGGCACGTCGACACACGACCCGCTTCACTGCACCTCGCCGCACAACAGCCGCCGCCGAACTGGCTGGGCCTGTCGATCCGACAGCACCAGGTCATCGATGATGAGCATGCCAGCGTGGAGTTCGTTGCCCGCTACCGCCTCGGCGGTGGCCGCGCACAGCGTCAGCATGAAATCAGTCGTTTTGTGCGCGAAGCCGGGCGCTGGTACTACCTCGACGGCGAACTCAAGCACTGACGTAGGAGCCCGCTGGCGGGCGATGCTGCTGCACTGTTGCTGGTCACCCCCAAAAGCATCGCCCGCCAGCGGGCTCCTACGGGCTCAGAAGCCCTGCACGCCGGCGGCGTGCAGGCGTGCGGCTTGCGCACGCACCTCGGCGCTGGCGAAGAAATCCACCAGCTGACTGGCGCGACCGGTGCCGATGCCATCCAGCGCCTGCCACTCGCTCGCTTCGCGCGTGCTCAGCGCCGCCCAGCTGGATGGCTCGGCGGGTACATGGGCCGGCACGCCCAGTGCCTGCAGCCAACGGGCAAACGGACGCTCGCGAGCGGCAGCAAAGGTATGCGCCAGCGCCGCCGCGCGAACCCCACCGATGCCATCGACCGATGCCAGTTGCGCTTGCGTGAGGCTCATCCAGTCCAGCAATTGATGAACCAACCCGGCGTCGATCAACGCCTGCCAGGTATCGGCACCCACACCATCCAGCCGCAAGCCCTGCCGGCCGCCAAGCCACACCAGTCGCGCCAGAAATTGCTGTCGACACAGCGTATCCACCTGCCAGCAGGTGAGCGCGGTGTAGGCGGCAGGGTCAGGCACGGTGACTGCGCCGCGCTGCTTGCTGCGCCACGCGACCGACTGCAGGCGTGGAATGGTCAGGCCGGCAAGCGCTACCTCGACCTGGTCACCGGGCCGGATATCCAGCGTCTGCCAGCGCTTCAGCGAGCCGACACTGACCCGTTGTACCTGATGGTCGTCCAGTTGCACCGGTTCGAGCTGCAGCACGGGCGTGATGCGGCCGCTGCGCCCGATGGTGAACTCCACGCCGCGCACCTCGGCCAGCGCCGAGGCAGCCGGGTATTTCCACGCGACTGCCCAGCTCGGCGGCACCGCCTGCCATGTCGTTGCATCGGGACGATGGCCCTGGCGCACCACGGTGCCGTCAGCGGCGAATGGCATGGCATGCCGATACCAGCGCTCGCGCCAGCGCTTCACTTCATCCATCGAGCTGACCGGCTGGGTGTACGCGACGCTGTCGGGCAGGCCCATCGCGCCGAGTCCGGCCAACCGTGAAAGCATGTCTGCCGGCCCGCTGGGCCAGTCCCACACGAACAGACCAATCTGCGCGGCAGTGTCCGCATCCAGCGTGTTACGGGCCAGCGCGCCGGCCACGATGGAACGCGCATTGGCACCGCCGTCGTCGACTTGCACATGGCCGACAAGGCGCCAGTACAGCTCGCCTTGCAGCACCACCCGTGCAGGCGCGTGGGCCAGATGCTGCGGGATCGACGCGATCATTCGTGCACTGGCCATCCAGTCTGAGCCGTGCAGGCCATCGCCCCGGCTGGTGACCTGCTGCAATTGGCCGTCCAGATATAGCAAGGTCACCGCCACGCCATCGGCCTTGGGTTGTACCCACAAATCCCGTTCCGCCCGCTCGTCCATCCACGCCTCCAGCGCGGCGGCGTCGGGCAGCTTGGCCAGCCCGGTCTGCGCCACCGCCGCGGTGGCGCGGCCGCCGGCATCGGCGAGATGGGCTAGCGGCGGCGGCGCGTAGGAGGGGAAGCAGCGGCGCCATTGGTCGAGCCGCTGCATCGCCTGATCGTAGATCGCGTCGTCGACCGGCGACCGCCCACTGACCCGGTAAGCGTGGTTCCAGCCATCGAGTCGCTCGTGCAAGGCCTGCAACTCCTGCTGCGCCTGCGTCGGCGACCAGTCTGGACACGAGGTCGCCTGCGCCGCCTGCACGACCGTCACCATCAGACCGGCCAGCGGTAGCCATCCCTTGCTGCGCATGTCGGTGCTCCCCTGCGTGGACATGCGCCACAGGCTAGCCAGCCGCGCCCGACCCGGGCAGCCGACAAAGCCGACCCCCGCTGTAGGCGTGCAGCCTCTCTCGCTATGAGGTTGTCGACCCTGCGATCGGCAAGCTGATCTCGCCGGTGAACCGGCCTGCCGGGCCGAAGCTTCGCTCCACGATCACGCCGGTGCCGTCATGACCGATCGCCACCACGGTGCTGGCTCGGGTGCCGTAGTCCTGACCGCGGATGAATGCGCTGGAGAGCCAACGCTCCCGCTCCAACCCGACCCCGGTGTCCGGCAGTTCGGCGTCCGCCGCCACCTGCTCGTCGGCGAGTGCCTCGAACAGTGGCACGAAGTCGCGGTCGCCACCGTCGTCGATCCAGCCTTGCAGTCGTTGCATCAGCATCCGCGTCTTCGGCCACGGCGTATTGAAATCGGCATTCGACAAACCATGCACGCCGTCGTCCACCCGCTGCGCGCGCGTTGCCGGCCGATTACCCAGATAGAACGCCGAGTGCGTATCAAAAGTAAGCAGATTGAACGGGCGATAGTCGGCGGCGGCCAGCCCCAGCTTCTCTGCGTGGGCGGCCGCATCCGCGCCGCCACTGAGGTAGTCGGTCGCCAGCCACCCGCGCGAGCTGCCGTGCTGGGGATCGCGCGGGTCGCGCACATTGGTCACCACGCAGCAGCGTCCGGCATCCGTCACACCAAGCCAGGTGCCGCCGGCTTCCAGATCACGTCCGCCGATGATCAGTGCATCGTCCCAGCGTGCCAGCGGCGCGCTGGGACGCGCATGAAATTCATCGCGGTTGCCGGCCAGCAGCAGTCGCCAGCGCGGATGACTGTGCCAGGCAAACGCGATCAGGCACATGCCGGCGACACCCCGATGCATGGTCGTTGCGTCGCGCGCAGGCGCACCGCCGCCATCCAGCGCGTCGCCACGGCCGGCGAGGTAATGCAAACAGCCTCGTCGGTGCGGGTAGTCACCGCACGCTCGAGTAACTGGATATCTGCCTCATGCTGGCGTGCGACGTGCGGGTCTTCGAAGAAGATCGCGCGCTGGCAACGGCGCTCCAGCACCAGGTCGGCAATCTGCGCATCGCCACCCATCGGGCCGCTCTGATAGCGCTGCGCCCACAGCTGCTCCTTCGGCCAGCCACGGCTCCACGCCAGCTCGTTCAGCCGCTGACCGGTAGTACCGGTCGCCACGCGACGTGCGTAGCGCGACAACACGTCGAAATGCTCGGCGGCGAACGCCAGCATCTGGGGCTTCATCGCATCGTGCGCAATCAAGGCCAGCGTGCGCGACTCCAGCGCATGAAACACATCAGCTCCCTCGTCGGGTGCCAAGCCGGCATGGATACGCTCCATCTCGATCCAGTCACGCGCCGAGGCCACCGTCGAGATGAACGGCTTGCCGTGAATCACGCACTGACGCTTGAGCGCCACCGCCTCGGGAAAAATCGACGACGGGTCCACCGGATCAACCAGGTAAATCGCACCGTCCAGCACGCGCCCGGGTTGATCCAGGCCGACCACCTCGGCGACCAGTTTCATCAGGCCGCCCTCACGTCCGTTCGGGTAACGCTGCAAGGCGGCATAGTCGGCCAGCCGCCCGGCCCGCACGATCGCGTCGTAGGTGCGGCCCACCGTGTGCAGACCCAACTGCAATTCACGGATGCCACGCTCACAGGCGCGCAGCCAGCGGAACAGCGCCGCGTCGTCGTGGCTGTGGTGAAGCTGGTTGGCGGCAAGGCCAAGGCGCATGCTGTTTGCTCCGCAGGGGTTGGATTCGATGACTCGTTGTCGGCTTGATCCCGAAGACAAGTGCAGGAATGTGGCGACCAGTGGCAACGGCGCCCTTTCGCGCACCGTGCGGTCAGCTCAAGCCCGTCTCTACCGGCACCAGCACGACCACCTTGCCGTGCATCCGGGTGGCGGGCAGCAAGGTGCGTTTGACGATAGCGCAGAAGACCTCGCTGTGGATGCTGAAATGCGTGGTCGCGCCCCGAACCAGCCCTGCTCGACACTCATCTGCAAGCGCTGGAACTGCTGCACGAGGGCTCGCACGTGCGCAATTACAGCAGCAGCGAATGGATCACCGCGCTCACCCGCGCGGACTTTTTGGTGGCCAGCCTGACCCCGCGCAAACTGCACCCGGCCTTCGACGCCTGGGGCAAGCAAACCAGCGCCCCCCCACATCGCCGCCATCCGCTCGCTGCAGGGAGCGACGCCAGCCAGCGTACGCGACCATTTCGCGACCGCTACCGATGACAGTTTCGACCTCGACACGCTGACGCTGACCCTGAACTCCATTCCATCCACCGGCGGCTCGGGCTAACCAAAAAACCAGTAGCACACGCCGATCGAGGCCAGCACGCCGGCAAGATCGGCCAGCAGCGCGCAGCCGATCGTATGGCGCACGCGGCGAATGCCGACCGCGCCGTAGTAGACCGCAACCACGAAGAAGGTGGTTTCGGTGCTGCCCTGCATGGTGGCGGCGAGCAGGGCCGGGAAACTGTCGACGCCGGAGTGATGCATCGTCTCGATCAGCATCGCGCGCGCGGCGCTGCCGGAGAGCGGCTTGACCAGGGCGGTCGGCAGCGCATCGACGAAGCGTGCATCCAGCCCGGCATGCAGCACCAGCCAGCGGATGCCGTCCAGCGCGAAATCCAGCGCGCCTGAGGCCCGCAATACGCCAACGGCGCACAGCATGCCGATCAGGTACGGCAGCAGATCCTTGGCCACGTCAAAGCCCTGTTTGGCACCGTCGACGAAACTCTCGAACAGCGGCACCTTGCGGTACGCGCCCACGCTGACGAAGATGATGATCACGCCGAACAGCAGCAGGTTTCCCATCAGCCCGGACAGCGATGCCAGCGCCGCGGCCGTCATCGAAGTCAGCAGCGCGATGAAACCGCCCAGCAGCAAGGCCGAGCCACCCATCCAGGCCAGCACCACTGGATCACGCAGGCGCAGCTTCTGCATGAACGCGACACTGAGAAAACCCACCAGGGTGGAGGCGCTGGTGGCCAGTAAAATCGGCAGGAACACCAGGGTCGGGTCGTGCGCGCCGGCCTGCGCCCGGTACATGAACACGGTCACCGGCAGCAGGGTCAGCGACGAGGCGTTGAGCACCAGAAACAGGATCTGGGCGTTGCTGGCCGTATCGCTCGACGGATTCAGCGTCTGCAGCTCGCGCATCGCACGCAGCCCGATCGGGGTGGCGGCGTTGTCCAACCCCAGCACGTTGGCCGCGAAGTTCATCGTGATCAGTCCGATCGCCGGATGCCCGCGCGGCACCTCCGGCATCAGCCGTGCAAACAGCGGCCCCAGCATCCGCGCCAACCGGTCAACCAGGCCCGCCTGCTCGGCAATGCGCAGGAAACCCAGCCACAACGTCAGCGTGCCAAACAGCAGCAGCATCACCTTGACCGACAGATCAGCCATATCGAACAGCGCCGCGACCACCGCCGCGAACACGCCCTCGTCACCACCGATCAGCCAGCGCGCCAGCGCCGCCACCGCGGCAGTGAGGAAAAAACCAAGCCAGAGTCTGTTGAGCACGCTACCCGCCAATGAACTTCGTCGGCGTCGAGCTTAACCAAGCGCACCCCTACTTGGGCAGGGGCGCGCGCATGTACGTTCTCAGGCGACCTGGGCGTGCGCGGTCCGCTTCCGCTGGTTGAGCGCGGCGGCGATCGAGCCGGCCGCCTCGCGACCATCGTGCACCGCACGTACCACCAGGTCGGCACCACGCATATTGTCGCCACCGGCGAACACCTGCGGTTGACCCGTCTGGAATGGCAGGCGGTTGGCGCCCCCGGCCAGGATGCGGCCACTGGCGTCGAGCTCGATACCGAATTCCGCACACCACGCCGGCGGGCTGGGGCGAAAGCCGAACGCCTGGATCACCACGTCCGCTCGCAGCTCGGTTTCGCTGCCTTCGACGTTGCGCGGACGCGGACGCCCATCGCCGCTGTCGACCAGCTCGGTGGTCACCACGCGCACCGCGCGAACCCGACCCTCCTCACCCAGAATTTCC